>NZ_JACJLC010000046.1 GCF_016901955.1 Pseudoflavonifractor phocaeensis | reverse complement strand
TTCAGAAGTTCTTCCGGAAGGCCGTCCAGGTTCCCCCCGGTCTCTTCCAGTTTTGGTTCCGTTTTCAGTGCCTTCCGTAAGGCGCTCAGATAGAATACCACTCCACCCCTACTTTGTCAACACCCTTTTTCTGTTTCCCTTAAATTTTTTCCGTTTTCGTCAGCTTCACCAATGCCGCGGCTAATTCCTCATAGGAAAACAGGGCATTGAGCACGGGAAGCATAGCATTGGGAGACAAGTGGGCGGGCAACTCAAGCGCAGACAATAGCTGCTGCCGCAGCGTGGCGGCCTCCGGCCGTCCGGACAGCCCCAAAGCAAAGAGGTCCGCCTTGGTGATGGCTCTGACCGGAGAAGCCTTTTCCGTTGGCTGATCCAGAAAGGTGGCTCCCGCCTGGCGGAGAGCCTGCTCCAGCACCTCTGGACGCATTCCCTCCACTCCCAGTTTACCCTCTTTGCCTGGCGTCCGCTTGCGGCGTTCCTTGCCCAGGATATCAGGTACATAGGCGTGCTTAATCAGGTGAGGCGGAATACTGCCCTTGAGGAAGTTGCGGATGACAAAACCCGCTCCGTCCGGGTCAGTGAGTATGATAAGGCCACGCTGCTCCGCCAACCGGCGAAACAGCGCCAGCTTTTCCCTGTTGTTGAAAATCCCAAATCCGGAGGTCTCCAGAATCACGGTGTCCACCAGCTGGGACAAAGCGTTTTTGTCATACCGCCCCTCTACAATGATGGCTTCTTTGACGCGCAGCATCTCAGCTCCAACGGCGGCAGGCATAGCCGGCAAACCAACCCTCGCCCAGCTGCTCCGTATACAGCACGCCGGGGTGAGCGTTCCCCTTCCAGGGCTGCACAGGCACGTCTAGCCGCTCCATAGGCTGGCTGGACACCCAGGCCACCGCTTCCCCACTGGACAGCGTCACGGTCACCGCGCCATCCTCCACGCGCACGCTTTCCATCGCAGCACCCTCCAGGGGCACGGGGCCCAGAGCATCAGAGGGCAGCTCTCCGGCCTCGGCGGCGGTTCGCAGGGCTTTCAGTTCGTCTCTTCGGATAGCCAACAGGCGCCGCGCCTCACGGCGCACCAGCTCCACTCGGTTCTTCCGGCGGTCTGCGGTAAACAGCCAGCCCACAGTACCTGCGGCAGCCGCCGCAACCACACCCAAGATCACACCTTTTTTCATACAATTACGCTCCTTTCTTCACAGCCAGCTCCATGAGCAGGCCCGTCAGCAATTCTTCTCCATCTGCTCCGGTGGACTTCATAGCCAAATCCACCTGAGCACAGCGGATCACCGCCCGGCGGCACCAGCCCAGGGAGAATCGCCGGGCCGACTGCATCAGCCGCTCCGCCGGATAGGCAGAACGCATCTTCCAAAGCTCCACCAGATACCGGCTGCCCTTTTTCTGCTCCAGAGCCAGCCGGGCGGTGTACAGCTGCCGCAGCTGCTTGCCCAGGATGGCCAGCAGATTGATGGGCCGCTCCTGCATATGGTACAGATCTCCCAATACCGAAGCCGCTTTGTCAAAATTCCCGGCGGCGATGGCGTCGGTCATATCAAAGACCACCGCGTCCAGCTGGGGGGTGGCCACAGCGTCGATGTCCTGCCGGGTCACCCGCCGGTGGGAAGCGTAGGCCCCCACCTTGCTGATCTCCGAGATCAGAGTATGCATCAGATCGCCGCACTTAAAAATCAGGTATTTGGCCTCCTCGGTCCCAATGTCGTGGTCCAGCGCCTTGAACCGACGGGCGATCCAATCCACCAGATCTCCCTGTTCCTGCCGGTTAAAGGCCACTACGCACCCCTTTTCTTTCAGCACGCCGGCCAGCTTGGTGCGGGCATCCGCTTTATAGGCGATAAGATCGTAGACAAACACCAGGCACACATACTCAGGCAGTTCCTTCAGCAGTGCCGTGAGTCCCTCCTTATCTCCCTTGAAGAGGTCGTGGTCGTTGACCACCACCATGGTACGTTGGCTCATCATGGGCAGGCAGTCAATGAACTGGGCCAGCTTTTTCAGGTCAAACTCCTTCTCGTTGATCACATGGTAGTTGAAGTCCTCCATACCGGCAGGGAGCAGCCTCTTCTTCATCTGCCCCAGATAATGATCCCGGAGATAGGCCTCCTCTCCGTGAAAGACGTAGAGATTCCCCAGCGCGTTTTCCTTCAGCTGTTTCTTTAATTGTTGGAGGGCCGTCGTGTCCGGCCTGGCTTTTACCGCCATAGTATCCTCTCCTTATTCCGCAGTGATGGTGACGGTACCCGACCAGTCGGTACGATAGATCTCGCATCCCGCCAGAGTCAGACGCTCCAATGTCTCAGCAGCGGGATGGCCGTATGTATTATACCCCACGGAAATCACCGCCAGCTCAGGGGCTGCTGCCTGGAGCAGAGTCTCCGAGGAGGCATATTTGGAGCCATGATGGCCCACCACCAGCAATTCTATGTCGGGCAAGGCGCCGTATTTCACCAGCCGACCTTCCACCGTATCGTTCATATCTCCGGTGACCAGAAGATCGAAATCCCCTGCCGTTCCCAGGATGGACAGGCCCTCTTCGTTGCTCCCACCGTCTCCCAATGGGGGATAGATGGTCAGCAGGGCCTCTCCCAGCTCCGCCCGGGCCCCATCGGATACCAGCAGAGTCTCCACCCCACCGGCTTCGGCGGCCGCCAGCACCTGGGCCCGCAATGGGCTGTCCGGCTCCACGTCAGGGAGGATGAGCAGCCCCACCTCCATCCGCTCCAGCAACTGGGGAATGCCCGAAGCGTGGTCGTCGTGGTAGTGGGTGAGGATCACCAGGTCGATACGGCTCAGGCCCATGGCCTGGAAGTGGTCGGCAGCCACCTCCCCGGCGTCATAGCCGCCGCAGTCGATGAGGGCCGTCTTGCCCTTGGAGTAGAGGGCCACACTAAGCCCCTGGCCCACGTCCAGCACCGATACCGACAGCCGGCCGCCGGTGAGAGCGGCGGCCTGGAGCACCAGCGCCAGGCAAAGTCCCGCCAGGCTGAGGCATACCGGCAGCACAGGACGGCCCCGGCGGCCCCGCCACAGCAGCCATAGGAAAAGCAATCCATAGGTCAGGGCCATCCACAGCCCCAGGTACACCGAGGTGGTGGATACCGAGGCAAAAGGCAGCCCCGACAGGCCGGACACCAGCCACAGCAGGTACCACACCGGCAGGGAGGCCACCCACCCCAGCGCCGTCCCCACCGCCGGGAGGACAAGCCCCGCCAGGGCGGTCATCAGCCCGCCCAGGAAGGCATAGGACACCGCCCACAGGGCCAGCAAGTTGGTCAGTGGGGAGATGAGGGAGACGGTACCGAAATACCAGGCCATCAGGGGCGTGGTAAACACCATGGCGCCCAGTGTAGTGGCCAGGCTGGCGAAGAAGAGCCGGGCGCACCGGTTTCTCAGTCTGGGCCAGAAGCCCTTAGGCTTATGGGGCAGTTTATCAGTCCACCTCCGGTTCAAGAACCCGGTGAACAGGAAGATCCCCGCTACAGCGGCAAAGGACAGCTGGAGGGACACACTGGCCGCGGCGTAGGGGTTGAACATTAGCAGGAGCATGAGCACCGTGGCCAGGGCGGTAGGCGGGTCGTTCTCCCGGTCCACCAGGGGGGCGATGAGCAGCAGCGCCTGCATACAGGCCGCCCGGGTCACCGAGGGGGTGTTGCCAGCAGCGGCGGCAAAGAAAAAGAGCAGGCCAATGGTCACCGCTGCCGACAGCCGCCTTCGGCAGCCCAGCAGTGTGGCAATGAAACCGGCCAGGAAAGACACATGGAGGCCGGACACGGCGATGACGTGGGCCAGGCCGGAACGGCGCAGGGCGGCATACTGACTCTCAGGCAGGCCGGTCTTGTCCCCAGTGAGCAGAGCGGTGACCAGAGGGGCTGTGCTGTCCGGGAAGCAGGAGGCCACGCTGTCTTTCAGGGCCTTGCCGAACCAGGCGGGCAAAGCCCACAGGGGGACCGACTCCGCCGGTTTGGCGGTCCACGCCTCCCCAGCGTTGGCAATGAGCAGAACTCCCTTGGCGTAGTAGTAGTTTGAGGGTTCCCCCGCCAGGGTATCCGCCATGCGGAAGGAGGCGGTCACCTCCAGCCCGTCGCCGGGCCGCAGATCCTCCGCCTCCGCTCCGCTTACATAGAGCAATGTTCTGATCCCGCCGTCTCCCTCCGGGAAGAGCTTCACCAACAGCGAGATACTGTAGTCGTTCTCCTGAGGCCAATCCAGTACGGTGGCGGCCACCGTCCCTTCTGTCCCCGCCAGCCGCTGGGCAGGCGCCCGGACCAGGGCGCTGTACACCCCTGTCCAGCACAGGCCCAGTGCCAGGCCAAAGCCCAACAGCAGCACCCGCAGCCGCCAGTTGCCCCGGACAAACAGCCCGGTCAGTCCCGCCAAGGCGCACAGGGCCCCTGCCGGCAGGAGCATCGCCTCCGGCAGCAGGTAGACCGCTCCAAACACCGCCCCGGAACAGGCGGCGGCAAACCAGGCCAGCTTACGCACAGAGGCTCACCCCTGACTGGTTTCTTTCTTTCTCAGGAAGGAGAATTTGGTCTCGGAACACACCACCGCCACAAAGATGAGGGCAAAGCCTATAAACATCAGGACGGTAGGCCGCTCATCGGCAAAGATAATAGAGAACACCACGCCAAAGGGCGCCTCCAGGGACAGGAGGACAGCCGCGGTTGCGGGGGCAGTGTACTTCTGCCCGATATTCTGAAAGAGCAGGGCGCCCGCCGAGGCAAAGACCACCAGATAGGCAAGACCAAAGATCAAATCCTGGTCAAAGACCTCCGGGGACACCGGGGCACCGGTAACCAGCACCCCGATCCAGGAAAACAGTGCGAAGGAGGCGAACTGGATGGCGGTAAGGATGAAGATATCCCGGCCCTCAGAGTACTTGGCCACCGCCACGATATGGCAGGCAAAGAAGAATCCGCCCACCAAGGTGAGTATGTCGCCCAGGTTGACGGCAGACGCGCTCTCTCCGGTGACCGACACCAATCCAATGCCCACGATACAAAGCAGGGCTGCCAGGATGTTATACCGGTCGGGCCGCCGCCGGGCGATAGCCCAATAGAGGAAGGGGACGATGACGCAGTATACCGCAGTCAGGAAGGCATTCTTCCCCGGGGTGGTACGCTCCAGGCCAAAGGTCTGGAATGCGTAGGCCACAAACAGGCAGAAGCCCATGACGGTGCCGCCGACGAGATACTGCTTGTCGCACACCTTCCACCGGGGCAGAAAGACCACTGCCAGCACCAGGGCGGCAAAGGTGAAGCGGATGGCCAGCAGCCAGAAGGTGGGCAGCACATCCACACTGCTTTTCATCACCACAAAGGAACTGCCCCAAATAATGGTGGCCAGGATGATCAGGGGGGTGGCAAACTTGGCCAGGGGGCTGGTGGTTTTGTTTGGTTGCATGGTTGTACCTCTCCTTTTCCTATGGTAAAATGGTGGTCAAAACGGACGGGGGTGGCTGGATTGGGCAAATTGAGCCGGGATTTCTTTGACCGGGACACGGTAACGGTGGCCCGGGAGCTGCTGGGCAAATATCTGGTGCGGATGTGGCAGGGGAAGGCGCTGGCGGGGCGGATCACCGAGACTGAGGCCTATGTGGGACGGTGTGACAAGGCCTGCCACGCCTATGGGTATAAGCGTACCAGCCGAACCGAAACCCTGTTCGCCCCTCCAGGCACCGCCTATATCTACCTGATCTACGGCATGTACCACTGTCTTAATTTTGTCACCGAGCCGGAGGGAGAGCCAGCCGCTGTGCTCCTCCGGGGTCTGGCCCCGGTGGCGGGGACGGATACCATGAGCCTGAACCGATTTGGCAAGCTGCCTGACGGCCTGACATCCTATCAGAAAAAACACTTTCTGGATGGTCCCGGTAAGGTGTGCGGGGCGCTGGCCCTTACCCGGGCCCAAAACGGCCTGGATCTGTGCGGAAATGAGCTCTTTTTATGGGACGACGGCGGGCCGCCCCCGCCCTTCCACACTGGTCCCCGGGTAGGCATCGACTACGCCCAGGAGGCCAGAGATTTCCCCTGGAGGTTTTATGTATGATCCTGTTTGACTTTGACGGCACTCTGGTGGACTCCAACGGGGTGTGGGAAACGGTGGACAACACCTTCCTGGCCCGCCGGGGTCTGACCCCCACCCGGGAATACAGCGAGACGGTGGGCCACTCCATCTTTCCCGTGGCCGCCCGGTTCACCATCGACTACTACCGCCTGGACACCACCCCGGAGGCGGTGATGGCCGAGTGGACCGAGCTGGGCCGGGAGGCCTACCTTTGCCAGGTCCCGCTGAAGGAGGGAGCGAAGGAATTTCTGGACCAATGCGCCCGGCAGGGAGAGGCGCTGGTCCTCCTCACCGCCTGCGTACCGGAGTTCTGCACCGCCGCCCTGAAGCGGCTGGACATCGCCGGATATTTCAGCCAGGTGATTTTTGTCCAGGAGCTGGGGCTGCTGAAAAAGGACCCGGAAACCTACGGCAAGGTGCTGGCCCCGCTGGGGGCGGCCCCGGCGGACTGCACCTTCTACGAGGACTCCCCCGGGGCCTGCGCCGCCGCCAAGGCGGCGGGGCTGACGGTGGTGGGGGTATATGATCCCTTTTACGCCCACTACGAGGGCCAGCTGCGGGAGCTGTGCCACCGGTATATCAGGTCCTTTACCGAGCTTCTGTAGGGGCGGGCATTGCCCGCCCTTTTATTTATCCTTTTTTCATATACTGAGCGGCGGATTTCAGCATCAGCTTTTTGGTGCCCACCTTGTCGAAGGCGATCTCCACCAAGGCGTCCCCCCCCATGGGGGTGAGCTTGGTGATGAGGCCGCCGCCGAAGGCCTTATGCTGCACAGTGTCCCCTACCTTGAAGTCTCCGGCCGGGGCCCTCTGTCCGGCGGCGGCGGCAGGTGCGGCAGATGCCGTTCCCATAGAGTAGCCGTGGTCGAAGGTACGGCGCACCGGGGCGGTCCTGCGGGCGGGCCGTTCCCCCTCTCCCCGCTCGCCGTAGGGCAAGCGGCCCGACTTTTCCACCAGCTCCGGAGGGATCTCCCCCAAAAACCGGGAGGGGCGGTTAGAATTGGTGCGGCCAAAGAGCATTCGCTGGGAAGCGCAGGTCATATACAGCTTTTCCTTGGCCCGGGTCATGGCCACATAGCACAGCCGCCGCTCCTCCTCCATCTCCTCGGGCTCACCGATGGCCCGGATGCCGGGGAAGATGCCCTCTTCCACCCCCACCACAAAGACCACCGGGAACTCCAGGCCCTTGGCCGAGTGCATGGTCATCATGACCACACAGTCCTCGTTGGGGTCATGGCTGTCCAAATCAGTGTACAGGGCGATCTCATCCAGGAAGCCCGCCAGGGAGGGCTCCTCCACCGCGTTGTCCAGATAGCTCTGGATGGAGGAGAGCACCTCGTGGACGTTCTCCAGCCGGGTGCGGTCCTCCACGGTATTCTTCTGCTCCAGCATGGCGGCGTAGCCGGTGCGCTGGACCAGTTCCTCGTAAAAGTCGGGCAGGGGCATCTCCTGGCTCAGCTTCCGCAGCTCGTCCATCATCTCGGCAAACTGACCCAGCTTGGGCGCAGCCTTGCTCAGCTCCTCCCACTGTCGGGGACGGCTCACCACCTCCCAAAGAGAGAGGCCCTGGGTGTGGGCAATGTGCTGGGCCCGCTCGATGGTGGTGGTCCCGATGCCCCGGGGGGGATTGTTGATGATGCGGGCCAGTCTCAGATCGTCTCCCGGATTGTTGACGGCACTGAGGTAGGCCACCATGTCCTTGACCTCCGCCCGATCGAAGAACCGGATGCCGCCGATGATGCGGTATGGGATGCCGTTGCGCTTGAAGGCCTGCTCCAGCTGGTTGGACTGAGCGTTCATCCGGTAGAGCACCGCATGGTCCTTCCAGGCCCGGTGGGCGGAGTAGCCCGCCAGGATCTGGGCGGCCACATACTGGGCCTCCTCGTGCTCGTTGGAGGCGGTGTAGCACTGGAGCTTCTCCCCCTGGTCATGCTCAGTCCACAACTCCTTGCCCTTCCGGCCCTCATTGTTTTTGATGACCGCGTTGGAGGCCTCCAGGATATTCTTGGTGGATCGGTAATTCTGCTCCAGCCGGATGACCCGGGCTCCCTTGTACTGCTGCTCAAAGGAGAGGATGTTCTCAATGGTGGCCCCCCGGAAGCGGTAGATGGACTGGTCGTCATCCCCCACCACGCAGATGTTCTCATACCCCCCCGCCAGGGTGGAGGCCAACAGATATTGCAGGTTGTTGGTGTCCTGATACTCATCGATGAGGACATAGCGGAACTTCCGCTGGTAGTAGGTCCGCACCTCCTCATATTCCCGGAGGAGGCGCACGGTGTCCAGGATGATGTCGTCGAAATCCAGGGCGTTGGCCTCCTTCAGCCGCCGCTCGTACTCCACATAGATCTTGGCCATTTTGATGAGACGGAAATCGCCCCCCTTCTCGCACTGCTCCAGATAGTCCGTCCCGGACAGCATGGCGTCCTTTGCCCGGGACAGGTAGCCCAGGACGGTGCGGGCGGAAAAGGTCTTTTCATCCAGGTTGAACGCCTTGACGATATCCTTCACCACCCGCTCGGAGTCGGCGGTGTCGTAAATGGTAAAGGAACGTTCAAAGCCAAGCCGGTCAATGTCCCGGCGCAGGATGCGCACACAGGCGGAGTGGAATGTGGAGGCCCACACGTCGTTGGCCTCCGGCCCCAGCATCCGCTCCAGCCGGTCCTTCAGCTCTCCGGCGGCCTTGTTGGTAAAGGTGATGGCCAGGATGGACCAGGGGGCCGCCGGCTCCAGCCGGCACAGCTTCTCCTGCCGCTCCTTTTTCTCCGGGGCAGGGTTGGCCACATAGTCCTCCAGAAAGGCCAGATCCTCGCCGGTGACCCAGGCGGGCACCTCGTCGGAGTCGGCCCCCCGGCCGTATTTGATCAGGTTGGCGATACGGTGGATGAGCACCGTGGTCTTCCCGCTGCCCGCCCCCGCCAACAGCAGCAGGGGCCCCTCAGTAGCCAGGGCAGCCTTCTGCTGCTCCGGGTTCAGGTTGCCGAAGTCCATCTGGATGGCAGCCCGGCGGGCCTTACAAAAGCGCAATTCCTCTTCCTGATGTAACATAATATACGCGATCTCCTTGGCAATGGGGGAGCCGCCCACAAGTGGACGGCTCCTCAGGTTGTACCTCTATTGTATCCAAAACCACGGGCCAGGTCAACCATTCCCCAGGGGATTCTTTTGCACCTGGCGTAGAGTCGAGGGCTTGTGGTATCATAACACCATCAAAATAAAATGGGAGGTCTCCCTATGCGCCATTTCGCCTTTCGATCCCCCCGGCTGGCCTTTCTGCCCGCCGCCCCCGCTCTGGCCCGGCCGGTGGCCGCCTTTTACCACCGCAACCGGGCTGCCTTCGCCCCCTTTGAGGCGGTGCGGGAGGATGCCTACTTCACCCCGGCGGGCCAGGCGGAGCAGCTGGCCGCCGATCTGACCCAGGCGGAGCAGGACCTGCGCTACCGCTTTTACGCCGTGCAGCCCCGGCATCCCGGCAAGGTGGTGGGCATGTTCTGCCTGGACTGCGTCATCCGCGGGGCCTTCCAGTCCTGCTTTATTTCCTATAAGACCGACCCCACCCTGTGGGGCCAGGGCTACGGCACCGAGGGCATCCGGGCTCTGACGGACTGGGGCTTTGCCAACCTCCGCCTCCACCGGATCGAGGCCAACATCATGCCCCGGAATCTGCGCTCCCGCCGGGCGGCGGCCAAGGCTGGCTTCCGGGAGGAGGGACTGGCCCGCCGCTACCTGAAGATCAACGGGGTGTGGGAGGACCATATCCACATGGTGAGGCTCAACGAATCCCCAGATTTGTAACACAGAAGGGGCGCGTCAAAAGGCGCGCTCCTTGCCTATTTTACCATGGAAAACCGGTAGGCCTCCTCCACCCAGCCCATAAGAGTGTCGTCCACCTCCTCCAGGGCAGTAAGGAGCACATGATGGGTCCACCGGTTGGGATAGGGCTCCACTGCCTGGACGATCCGGGGGTCCTCCTTCCGGTAGGACAGGCCAAAGGAGAGCAGCAGGTAGACCTCCGGCCACCCCTTCTTCCGCCAGGGCAGAGACACTCCGGCGAACACATAACGGTTGCGCAGGGTAATCTGGGTCTTGCCCACCTTGGCGGTACAGTCCAGACCGGCCTGGTCCAGCCGGTCCCGGAGCGCCACATAGACGGGGAGCATTCGGGGAAACTTGTCAAAAAACAGCAGCTCGGCGTCGGTCACTTGCCGTCCCTCCCTGTTCCGGCCTTACGGTCTTTTCCCCAGTATATCCCGTCCGTCCCTGGAACGCAAGGGTCAGCCGCCCGCCAGCCAGTGCTGGAACCCCTCCCACAGCTCCATGGCTTTGAATTTTACCACATAGCCTTCGCTTTCCCCGGTAACCAGGGAAACCTGTTCTTGGGAAAACCCGGATGCCAGGGCGGTCTGGGCAGTGGTCTCGCTCACCGCCCCCAGGCAGAGGGGCGGAAAGACCACACACCACCAGTTCTGGCCATCCCCCTCCCCAATAACGATGCGCAGAGCAGTATACTCCCCGGCGGGGAGCGAAAAATCTGTGTACTCCTTGGTGGGGAACCAGCAATCATCCTCCAGGGATGCGGTCACCGGGTAATCAAATCCCGCCTTAGCCACCACCTCGGCCCCGGTGCGGGCCAGCTCCTCCAGGTGGTCAGCGAGGATAGCCCTCGTCTCCTCCAGGGTGGCCTCCGGGGTAAAATACCGCTGGGCCGCAGCCAGGATCTCATCCCGCACCTCCAGCTTCAGGGTCTGATCGGCCTCCGAGTCGGAGTTGGCCAGCACATGGAGCCGGATTACCTGATCGGCCAGAGCGGCCTGTCCCCCGTCCAGCCAGGCGCCTGTCAGCGCCGCGATGGCCACCCCCAGCAGCAGGGCCAGCTCCCACCGGCGCAGTTTTTTCCCTTGTTCCATAAAAAATCACCGTCCACAATGGTTTTCTTCCATTGTGGACGGTGTTTTCCATTTCTATACCTGTTCCATCAGATCTCCCACGGTCTCCGTCAAAAAGGTCTCCCGGTATAACTCGCTCAGGGCGTTCCGGGCCCCTTCCGCCTCCTCCAGCCGGTCAAACAGGCCGAACACGGTAGGACCGGTACCGCTCATGGAGGCCCCCAGAGCCCCATGCTGGATCATCACATTCTTGATACTGTCGATCTCCTGGGCCCGGCGTGGAGGAAGCACATCCTCAAAGACGTTGTACATCCGTCGCGCCACCTCTGGTAAATTCCCCCGCTCCAGGGCGGCCAGCAGGCCGGCAGTATCGGGGCGGCGGCGGATACGGCAGCCATCCAGGGCTTTGAACAGCTCCGGAGTAGACACCGAGAAGGCGGGCTTGCACAGCACCACATGGCAGGGTGGCAGGGCTGGCAGCGGAGTAAGGAGCTCTCCCCTGCCCTCAGCCAGGGCGGTGCCGCCCCCTACACAGTAGGGCACATCGGAACCCACCAGGGCCCCGACCTCCGCCAGCCGCCGGCCGGACAGGCCCAAATCCAGCAACCGGTTGAGCCCCCGGAGGACGGCAGCGGCGTCGGCGCTGCCTCCGGCCATCCCGGCGCACACCGGAATGGCCTTGCGCAGCCGGATGGATAGCCCACCGTGGTCCGCTCCGGTGGCCTCACACAGGCGCAGGGCGGCGGCGGCAGCCAGGTTGTGTTCGTCAGCAGGGAGAAAGCCCAGGTTGGTCTCCATCCGCAGGGGCTTGCCGGTTCCGGTCTCCAGCCGGATGTGGTCGGTCAGGCCCACGGTCTGCATGACCATGCGCATATCATGGTAGCCGTCGGGCCGCTTTCCCAGCACATCCAGAGACAGATTCAGTTTGGCGTAGGCCTTGACCTCTATGGCGGGCATGGGGCACCTCCTGTTTATCGGATCTTTCGGGCCTCCAGGTAAAAGCGTTTGTCGTGAGCTCTTCCCACAGAGAAGGTCTTGCGGGGCAGAGCCCCGTCGTGGATTACTGAGGGGAAGAGCTGCTCCTTTCCCATGGCAGGCAACAGGAACACCAGGTTGCCCGGCCGGGCGGCCAGGGCACGAGCCACGTCGGCTCCGTGGATGTAGTCCATCCGGGCTCTGTGCTCCTTCACATACTGATCCAGGAAGGGCTGAAGGGTACCCACCTCCAGATGGGCGGTGGGCTTGGGCACGGTGACCGCCCCGCTTTCACCGGCATGGAGGTAACGGAGCACATGGCCCTCCCCCTCTCCCCGGAAAGCTCCAGGGAAGGCGGCCAGCAGGGCCTTCACCACTTCCTCCGGCTCCACGCCGAAGAGGACCCGGTGAATGGCCTCAAACTCCAGGGCGGGATCATGGAGATTCACCAGCTCGCACAGGGCGAACCGGGCGGGCAGGCTGTCCCACTGCTCCCTGGGAACCAACCGCTTCTGCCGCTCATAGCACTCCTTGGCAGTAGCCAGGGAGTGATTGCCGTCACCCACGGCGAATGCCATCACCGGCTCATCCCCGTGCTTGGCGTGGAAAGCCGTCGGATCCGCCAGAGCGGCCAGGGCTGCGGCCACCTGGGCCAGGCTCTCCTCGTCCAGTCTCCAGCCGGTGATGTGGCCGCCCCGCTCCATCAGGTCGAAGTCATACACCAGCTCCATGTGCTCCTTCCGGGCGATCAGGGGCTCGATAACGGTTTTCATGGGGTCGTCAGCCAGCAGCATCACATGGGGCAGCTCCAAGGGAGCGTTTTTCCGCACCGCCACCCGGGGCGGGATGCGGGACATAACGGTGCCCTCGGTGGCCCGAACGGCGGTGGCCGAGCCGGGCTCGTAGTCGTACTGCTCCAGATCCACCATGCCCACCAGGCCCCGGCGGACCTTCAGGTTATCCAGCCTCCGCTCCACATAGATCATGCTCTGGGGAAAAGCCTTGAACCGGTTCTCCCGGAGGTAGCGGGTCATGGTGTTGTTCACATCCATGATATCGGTCTCCACATTGGGACCCTCCAGACAGCCCTCCGGCAGGATGAGCCGCAGGGTGGAGGGGGCGGAACCCACAAAGTTCTCCACCCGCTGCCAGTAGTCCGGCTGGGAGGTGTACTGGTCGCAGGCCACTACCGACCACTTATCGTAATCACAGTCCCGGGGCAGCAGAATATCCGCCGGCCGGAAGGCCAGTCCATCAAATTGCCGCAGCATATCTCTCACTCTCTTCCCGTCTGAACTCAGGCCATTGCCTTCCGAATGGCGGCCAGCAGGTCGCCGAACTCCTCATAGGCGGGCAGCTCCGGATGGTCGGCCTTGATCTGGTCGGTGCTCTTGAAGAGGAACCCGGCCTTGCTGGCCTGGATCATGCCCAGGTCGTTGAAGCTGTCCCCGGCGGCAATGGTGTCATAGCCCATGGACTGGAGGGCCTTCACGGTGGTCAGCTTGGACTGAGGGCAGCGCATCTGGAAGCCGGTGATGACCCCGTCAGGGGCCACCTCCAGGGTGTTGCAGAACAGGGTGGGCCAGCCCAGCTTTTTCATCAGGGGCTGAGCAAACTGCTCAAAGGTGTCGCTGAGGATGATGACCTGGGTAAAGGACCGCAGCTCGTCCAGAAATTCCTTGGCGCCAGGCAGGGGATCGATGGTGGCGATGGTGTCCTGGATCTCCTTCAGGCCCAGCCCCCGCTCCTTCAGCAGGTCCAGGCGGAAGCGCATCAGCTTATCGTAGTCGGGCTCGTCCCGGGTGGTGCGGCGCAGCTCCGGGATGCCGGTGGCCTCAGAAAAGGCGATCCAGATCTCGGGGACCAGGACCCCTTCCATGTCCAGACAGGTGATGTACATGGCGCTACCTCCTTAAGCCTGCTCTCTGGCCTGCTTTTTCTTCAGGTTGGTGAGGAAATTGTCCATCCGGGTCAGTGCCTCGGCGATGTCCTTCATAGAGGTGGCGTAGCAGCAGCGGACAAAGCCCTCGCCACCGGCGCCGAAGGCGGAACCGGAGATGACGGCCACCTTCTCCTCCATCAAAAACCGCTCGCAGAAGTCGTCGGAGGACAGGCCGGTGGGCCGGATGTCGGGGAACACGTAGAAGGCGCCCTTAGGCTCAAAGCAGGGCAGGCCGATGCGGCGCAGGCCCTCCACCAGGTAGCGGCGGCGGCCGTCGTACTCGTCCCGCATGTGCTCGATGTCCTTGTCACCATTGCGCATAGCCTCGATGGCGGCGTACTGGCTGACGGTGGGGGCGGACATGATGCCGAACTGATGGAGCTTGAGCAGCTGCCCGATGATGGGGGCGGGCCCGCAGACGTAGCCCATGCGCCAGCCGGTCATGGCGTGGCTCTTGGAGAAGCCGTTGACCACAATGGTACGGTCATACATATCGGGCAGGTTGGCCATGGACACATGGTGCTGACCGTAGGTCAGCTCGGCGTAGATTTCATCGGAAAGCACCATGATGTCGGTGCCCCGCAGCACGTCGGCAATAGCCTCCAGGTCCTCCCGGCCCATGATACCGCCGGTGGGGTTGGAGGGGAAGGGGAGCACCAGCACCTTGGTGCGGGGGGTAATGGCTGCCCGCAGCTGCTCGGGGGTGAGGCGGAACTCGTTCTCCGCCTTCAGCTCCACGTACACCGGGGTGCCCCCGGCCATGGAGGCCAGGGGGCCGTAGCACACGAAGGAGGGCACGGGGACGATGACCTCATCGCCGGGATTGAGCAGGCAGCGCAGGGACAGGTCGATCGCCTCGCTGCCACCCACGGTGACCACGATCTGGCTGGCGAAGTCATATTGCAGGTCAAACCGCCGGCTCAAGTAGGCGGCGATCTCCCGGCGGAGTTCCGCCATACCGGCGTTGCCGGTGTACTTGGTGAATCCCTTCTCTAGGGAGTAAATGCCGGCGTCCCGGATGTGCCAGGGGGTAACGAAGTCGGGTTCGCCGATGCCCAGGGAGATGGCGTCCTTCATCTCCTCCAAAATATCAAAAAAGCGGCGGATCCCGGAGGGCTTGACCTCCTGGATACGCTTGCTCATTATCTCCTCGTAATTCATGAGAAAATCAACTCCTTCGGCTGTTTCTCCTGCTTCTCAAAAATCAGGTGCTTTTCCTTATATTTATGCAGGATAAAATGGGTGGCGGTGCCCGTCACATCCTCCAGGGGGGACAGCCGCTCCCCCACGAACTGGGCCACTTCCTTCAGGGTGCGGCCCGAAATAATGACGGTCAGATCGTAGGCGCCGCTCATCAGGTAGACGCTCTCCACCTCGTCGTACTGATAGATCCGCTCGGCCACCCGGTCAAAACCGGCTCCCCGCTGGGGGGTGACCTTCACCTCGATGAGGGCGGTGACCGCCTCCCGGTCGGTGCGGTCCCAGTCCACGATGGCCTTATAGCCCAGGATGATCTTTTCATCCTCATAGCGTTTGATCTCAGCCTTGACTTCCTCTAGCGACATGTCGGCCATGGAGGCCAGCTGCTCAGGGGTCAGGGTGCAGTCCTCTTCCAAAAGCTGGAGCAATTTCATGCTGTGCTCCCTCCTTATATTGATTCAGAATGGCAGGCCAGAAAAGCCTATAATAGCATATTATATACTGCGGGTCGCTGAAATACAATAGCACGGATGGAAACTTACACCCATCCAACCGCTGGATTTCCATGCAAAAAGCCCGTCCGGCACAGCCGGACGGGCCTCTGTCAAAAAGTGGCCAAGCCACTTTTTTGAGTGGAATGCAGTCTGCTGCATGCAGGTTTTGTCCACCTGCGGCATACAAAACCCACACTTGCAGCCTGAGCAGTGTTTTCAGCCACGCACATGTCGCGGCTGAAAACAGATTGACTTTTTTCGTACCTGCGGGCACGAACTCTGCGAGGCTCCCCGGGAGAGGTTTTTCGACCGTCTGAGATTACACCACGCCCTTGCGGACGTTGACCACGAAGTCCTGGACATTGGTAACGATGGTACGCACGGACAGGGATCCCCGATCCCGCAGCTTGTTCACCGCGAACTCGGAGATATCCACCGAGTAGAAATACACCGGACGTACCACTCCGTCCACCACCCGATAGGAGGGGGTCATATTGCCGGTAGCCACGGTATGGAGGGTGGAGGCCATACAGATGACGGTGGTGGCCTGGCGCACCAGGGCCCGCATGGCATCCTGACCTGCGTACACATTGCCGTACACCTCAGGCAGGGGGCCATCGTCCCGGACGGAGCCCACCAGCACATAGGGCACATCGTGCTTCACACATTCATAGATGATACCGTCCTTCACCTGACCAGACTGGATAAAGGCGGCGGTGGAGCCCGCCAGCCGGACGGCGTTGATGGTGTCGATGTGGTTATAGTGGCCGTTGGGCATACTCCTCTGAGTATAGATGTCCTGGCCCAGGGCGGTGCGGAGATAACCCGCCTCCAGGTCATGCGTGGCCAGGGCGTTGCCCGCCAGCAGGCCGTGGACATAGCCCGCCCGTACCAGAGCGGCAAAGGCGTCCCGGGCGTCATGGTCGAAGGCGCATGCCGGGCCCATGACCCACAGGATGCGGCCGTGCTCCTTCTCGTGGCGGAGCAGCTCATAGATAGAGTCATAGTCCATGGAATAGGCGGTCTCCCGGGACCGGCCCTGGCGGAAGGAGAAGGTCTCCTGCTCTCCCTTGTCCTCGTCCTCAAAGCCGTCGGCGTGGACATAAATGCCCTGGGAGCCGTCCTCTGTGCGGCCCACCACCACCGGTTCCCCTTCCTTCAGGTTGCGGAACTCCACCGCTTCCATTTTGCCGTCGCGGAGGACCGCCACGCAGTCCATACGGCTGTCCTCCACCAACAGCCAGCGGCCGTCTACCTTGAAATATTCCGGGAAAATGCTGGTGGCATGGTACTGCTCAGGGGCTACGCCGTCCCGGGGCGCTGGGGCAAAGACAGCGTCAGGGGCGTTCTGAAAACGGGCCTGGTCAAACTGGGGGGCGTGGTACACAGGCAGGACAAAGCTCATGGGGATCAGAACTCCTTTCCGTTATTCTGACCCCATTGTACCATGACCCATACCGGAGGTAAACCCTTCTTTTACAGATCCTTTTTGATGCGGTTTATGGCATTTTTCTCCAATCTTGACACCTGAGCCTGGGAAATACCCACCTCGGCAGACACCTCCATCTGGGTCTTGCCCTCAAAAAAGCGCATGCGCAGGATTTTCTTCTCTCGATCGGTAAGCCGCTCCATGGCCTCCTTCAGGGCAATGTGCTCCAGCCAGCTTTCGTCGGTGTTTTTGGAGTCCTTCACCTGATCCATGACGCAGATGGTGTCCCCGCCGTGCTCATACACTGGCTCATACAGGGAAACCGGATCCAAAATGGCATCCAGGGCGAACACCACATCCTCCCGCTTCAAATCCAGTTCCTTTGCGATCTCTTCCATACTGGGCTCCCGCTGGTGCCGGTTGATAAAGGCCTCCTTTGCCTGGAGCACCCGGTAGGCGGTATCCCGCATAGACCGGGACACCCGGAGAGAGGAGTTGTCCCGGAGATATCTCCGGATCTCCCCCACGATCATCGGCATGACCTGACCCTTGGGGAAAACCGGTCAGGAGGACAGGAAGGTATAATAAACCTCTACTCTGGGCCCCTCCACCACGATGCGCTCCACGCAGTCCCGCAGCACCGCCTGCCGTTCCCCATCGGTAAGACCTGGCCACATCTGACCGATGGAGGCGGCCTGCGCCCGGAGCTGGTCCAGCCGGGCGGCCCGTCGTCGGCTTTCCGCCTCGGCGGCCCGCTCCTCCTCCAGCATCGCCAACTGCCGCCGGGCCTGGCCGATCTCCTCCTCCAGCACCGGGTCGCCTCCGGTGGCGTACAGCCGGTACAGCCGCCGCAGCCTACCCTCCTGCGTACGCAGCTCCTCCTCCAACCGAACCAAGGGGTCTGGCGCTTTCCCAGATTCCTCCTCCAGCCGGGCGGAAACCTGGAAGAGGTCGGCCAGAACCGCTTCCTCCAGTTCCTGAGCCCATACCGCCGGGGCGTCGCAGGGCCGTTCTCCCGCCATGTAGGCCTTGGAAGGATCCTGACCATAACACCGCAGCTTGTAGCCCCGTTTCCCCCAGCGGATATACCGCATCCGGGCCCCGCAGCGGCCGCAGTATACCAATCCGGTCAGCAGATGACCGCTGTCCGGAGCGGCCCGGCACTTCCGGCCTCGCTCCTTTAGCTTATCCTGCACCAGGTAGAACAGCTCCTCCGGTACGATGGGCTGGTGGCGGCCCTGGTACTCCTCTCCCTTGTAGGAGATCAGGCCGATGTTGCTCTTGCGGGTGAGGATCCGGGTCACCAGTCTGTCGTGCTTCAGCCCCAGCAGCTGGGCGATCCGCCGGGGGGACCATCCTTTCAGATAGAGCTCGTACATCTGCCGCACCTTGGGCGCGTCGGCATTGGGCACCAGGATCCCGGCCACTGGGTCGTAGTCGTAGCCAAAGGGCACCCCGCCACCCCCCATCCAGTATCCCTGGCGCACCCGCTCCACCATGCCCATTCGGGTACGCAGGTAGATGTTCTCCCGCTCCAGCTGGGCAAAGGCGGACAAAATGCCGATCATGGCCCGGCCATACGGGGTGGAGGTATCAATGCTCTCATTGAGGGAGATAAAATCCACTCCGTTGGGGAGAAACACGTCCTCAATAAGATAGAGGGTATCCTTCTGGCTGCGGGAGAGCCGGTCCAGCTTGTACACCACCACCGTGGCCACCCTGCCTTCCCGGGCGTCCGTCATCAGCCGGGCCATCTCCGGCCGGTCCAGATTGCTGCCACTGTACCCGCCGTCGGTGTAGCACTGCCAGTTGTCCCACCCCATGGCCTGGCAGTAGGCCTCCAGCCGATCGGTTTGGGCCTGGATGGAATAGCCTTCCTCCGCCTGGGCCTCGGTGGACACCCGAATGTAAAGGGCCCGCAGAGGGCCCTTCTCCTTATTCAAGGCTTCCCTCCGGGTCGGGCGCCGCTGGCGTCTCCCGGGCGGCCAGCTGCCGGGCCCTGGCCCGGGCCAGCAGCCGGACCAGACCGGGATTATCCACCGGCTGCCGGGGCAGCTCCTCCGCCGGCGCTCCGTTTACATACCGTTTGATGACCATAGCTCCACCTCCTCTCCCAAGTATGGTCGGAGAATCGCCGGCTTAACCCTCCTTCGCACACCGGACAGCCATGGCTTGCAGACGCTCCATGGAGTCCACTAACCGGTATCGGGCCCTGATCCGTTCCTGAACAAACAGGGGCAAATCCTCAAAATAGGCCTGAGCCCGGGGCTCATGGCGGAACAGAGCGTAGAGATCCATACTGTAAGGGCGCATCCTATCACCTCGCGGAATAGGATGCGCCCTTTTGTCAGAAAATATGGATCTGTTTAAAACTTCCAGGCCTGTTTCAGCCGTTCCAGAGCGGGAGCCATGTCCTGAGGGGCCACCTGGGTGTAGCCCAGAATGAGAGCGGGCTGACGGTCTCCGGGCGGAGGCGTCAGATCGCAGTCCGACAGAGGAGATACCCCCACCCCCACTTCCGCCGCCCGGGCGGCCAGCTCTTTCTCCTTCCACCTTCTGTCCATCCACAGCAGCAGGTGGAGCCCGGCGTCTCCCCCGGAAAAGGAACCCACCCTGGTCAGGCCGGTATCCCGGGCGGCAGCCAGCAGGGCCTCCCTCCGGGCCTTGTACCGCAGGCGGCTACGGCTGATGTGCCGTTCAAAGTGACCCCCCTCCATAAATTTGGCCAGGGCGTACTGCTCAAAGGAGGGCACCGTGGAGGCATAGAACCAGAACTCCCGCCGCCAACGCTCCAGCAGCTGGGGCGGCAACACCATATAGCTGATCCGCAGGGAGGGAGCCAGACTCTTGGCAAAGGTGTTCAGGTAGATGACCCTGCCGCTCCTGTCCATGCTCTGGAGGGCGGGGATGGGCCGTCCGGAAAAACGGAACTCGCTGTCGTAGTCGTCCTCCAGGATATAGCGGTCCTCTCGCTGGGCAGCCCACCGCAGCAGAGCCTGCCGCCGGGCGGCAGGCATAATGATGCCCAAGGGGAAATGGTGAGACGGGGTGACGTGGACAATCCCAGCCCCGCTGTCCTCCAGGGCGTCCACCCGCAGGC
The DNA here is from genome assembly GCF_016901955.1 of Pseudoflavonifractor phocaeensis. Lineage (GTDB taxonomy): Bacteria > Bacillota > Clostridia > Oscillospirales > Oscillospiraceae > Flavonifractor > Flavonifractor phocaeensis_A. The sequence continues at coordinate 4,955 of NZ_JACJLC010000046.1, read as the reverse complement.
CCTGCCCGTCCAGGGGAATGGGCTCCACCGCCGCTCCGCAGCTGGTAAGGATGCGATGGGTCTTGGTGTAACCTGGATTTTCCACTCCGTACCGGCTCTCCCGGCCCAGCAGCTGCACCAACAGACTGATAAGCACCTCCGATCCCGCCCCTACCACGATCTGGGCCGGATGGGTCCGAATGCCCCGGAACCGGTAAAGATGGCTGGCAATGGCCTGCCGCAGCTGGGGCACCCCCTGGGGATGGGGGGTGTCCAGGAGGGAGGCTTCCTGCTGGGAGAGCACCTCCCGCATAAGCTTGGCCCAGGTGGCAAAGGGAAACAGACCGGTGTCCACCACGCTGGTGGAAAAGTTATACCGGAATTGGGGGCGCTGGGGCTCCGTAGGCGGCAGGGGCAGACTGCCCGCCGCCGGAGTGGGCGGAGCCTCCGCCGCCTGGACAAAAAAGCCCCGCTTGGGTACAGACTTGAGGTAGCCCTCCGCCAGCAGCTGGCTGTAAGCTCCCTCCACTGTCACCACGCTGATCTTCAAATGGGCAGCCAGGGCCCGCTTGGAGGGCAGCCGCTCCCCCACCGCCAGCCGTCCCTCCTGGATTTCCCGCCGGATATGGCGGTAGAGCTGTTCATACAGGGGCATGGCCCCGCCGTTGTCCAACATAGGCGTCAGCATACGCTTCCTCCTGATCTGATGCTTTTCTTCTCCCACCATACCAGACGCAAGGTCAGAACGCAAGAGGGATCAAAGTCCATCGAATCCCGTCCCACGATAAAAAATATCCCCCCACCTCCGCCCGTATGAAAGCCAGGTCCCGGGACATACTGAGTCCAGACACAGAGACAAGGAGGCGGAGCCTGTGCAGGGCAAGGTGGAGATCTGCGGGGTGAACACATCCAAGCTGAAGGTGCTGAAAAACGAGGAGACCATGGCCCTCCTCCGGCGGGTAAAGGAGGGGGATATGGAGGCCAGAGAGCAACTTATCGCCGGCAATCTGCGGCTGGTGCTATCGGTGATCCAGAAGTTTTCCAACCGGGGAGAAAACGCCGACGACCTGTTCCAGGTGGGATGCATCGGCCTTATTAAAGCCATCGACAACTTCAATACCGATCTGGACGTGCGTTTTTCCACATACGGCGTGCCGATGAAGGTGGTATTGTGGAAAACCACGCGGGTATACGGGTCCAACCTTGCATTGGGGGTAACACCATGATACAATCATCATCAGAAACCCCACTGTATACACAAAGGAGTCGATCCCTATGGAACTGACAAGAGAACAGGCCCTGGAGCTTCTGAAGGCCTACAACAAGGAGCCCTTTCATCTCCGCCACGCCTTTACGGTGGAGGCCGTCATGGGTTGGTACGCCAAAGAGCTGGGCTACGGCGATGAGGCAGAGTTCTGGTCCACCGTGGGCCTGCTCCATGACCTGGACTTCGAGCAATACCCTGAGGAGCACTGCGTGAAGGTCCGGGAGATCATGGAGGAGAAGGGGCTGGACCCCGCCCTGATCCACGCTGTGGTGAGCCACGGCTGGGGCCAGACCGGCGGAGACGCCCAGCCGGAGCATCAGATGGAGAAGGTGCTCTTCGCCGCCGACGAGCTCACCGGTCTCATCGGTGCCGCCGCCCTCATGCGCCCCTCCAAAAGCGTCCAGGACATGGAGCTGTCCAGCCTGAAGAAAAAGTACAAGGATAAGCGGTTTGCCGCCGGCTGCTCCCGGGAAACCATCGCCCAGGGCGCCGAGCTGCTGGGCTGGGAGCTGCCACAGCTGCTGGAGCGCACCCTCCAGGCCATGAAGGACTGCGAGAGCGACATTGAGGCCCAGTGCCAGGGGATGTGACCACCCAAATACCTAAATACAGGAAAAGGCCTGCCGATTTGATACGGCAGGCCTTTTTCAGAGCGTTTCTTTGCTTACTTGCCCACGATAGCGGCGGTATCCATGGCGATCATGAGCTCCTCGTCGGTGGGGATGAGCAGCACCTTCACCTTGGAATCGGGCGCGGAGATCACGGCCTCCTTGCCCCGGACGTTGTTGGCCTCAGGGTCCATCTTCACGCCCATGTACTCCAGCCCGGAGGCGGCGCCCATGCGGGTGTTGCCGTCGTTCTCGCCCACGCCGGCGGTAAACACAATGGCGTCCACTCCGCCCATGGCGGCGGCGTAAGCGCCGATATACTTCTTCACGCTGTACTGGAAGGCCTCCAGGGCCAGGGCGGCCTGCTGATTGCCCTCGTGAGCGGCGGTCTCAACATCACGGAAGTCGGAAGACACGCCGGAGATACCCAATACGCCGGACTTCTTGTTGAGGACGTTCATCATTTCCTTCATGTCCCAGCCGTACTTGTTCATGAGGTACTCCATGATACCGGCGTCCAGATCGCCGGAGCGGGTGCCCATGGGCAGGCCGGCCAGGGGGGTGAAGCCCATGGTGGTGTCCACACTCTTGCCGCAGTCCACGGCGGCGATGGAGGAACCGTTGCCCAGGTGGCAGGTGATGATCTTCAGCTCCTCGATGGGCTTGCCCAGCATGGCGGCGGCCCGAGCGGACACATAGCGGTGGGAGGTGCCGTGGAAGCCATAACGGCGGACCTTGTCCTTCTCATAGTACTCATAAGGCAGAGCGTAGATATAGCTCTTGGCGGGCATGGTCTGGTGGAAGGCGGTGTCGAACACACCCACCATAGGCACGCCGGGCATGACCTTCTGGCAGGCCTGGATGCCGGTGATGTTGGCGGGATTGTGGAGAGGGGCCAGGGGGATGCACTCCTCCAGCGCGGCCATGACCTCGTCATCGATGAGCACGGAGGAGGCAAACTTCTCGCCGCCGTGCACCACACGGTGACCCACGGCGTCGATCTCGGAGGCGTTCTTGATCACGCCGTGCTCGGCGGACAGCAGGGCGTCCAGCACGGCCTGGATGGCCTCGGCATGGGTGGGCATGGGGATCTCGAACTCGTATTTGGCGTCCTTGGCGGGGATCTTGTGGGTCAGGCGGCCGTCGATGCCGATCCGCTCGCACAGGCCCTTGGCCAGCACCTCACGGGTGGCGGGGTCCATGAGCTGATACTTCAGGGAGGAGCTGCCTGCGTTGATGACCAGAACTTTCATGGTTCTATCTCTCCTTACATTGCTTTAAACTGTGGCTTGAGCGCCAAGCGTTCCCGTAGTACAATAGGAGCACATATTCGCTTTTTATTGTATCCCTTTTTCACCCAAAGGACAATGCTAAAATTGAACGAAACAGTAAAATTTTTTAATTTGTTTCTGGAGGAACCTTTATGACCGCTGCCGGCGTTATCGCGGAGTATAATCCATTTCATCTGGGCCACGCCTGGCAGCTGGCCCGGACCCGGGACAGGCTGGGAGATGAGACCGGCCTGGTGTGCGTCATGAGCGGGCACTGGGTCCAGGGGGCGGACTGTGCCGTGGCTGACAAGTGGACCCGGGCGGGGCTGGCCCTCCGGGGGGGCGCCGACCTGATACTGGAGCTGCCTACCCCCTTTGCCCTGTCCTCAGCGGAGTCCTTCGCCCGGGGCGGCGTAGCCCTGCTGGAGGCCACCGGGGTAGTGGACGTTCTCTCCTTTGGCAGCGAATGCGGCGATATAGACCAGTTGGCTGCGGCCGCCCGTATTCTGGATGGTGCCGACTACCGCCGGCGGCTGAAGGAGGCGCTGGCCCAGGGCCTGTCCTTTCCATCCGCCCGGCAGGAAGCCGCGGGCTGTCCCTGTCTGTCTGCCCCCAACAACAACCTGGGGGTGGAGTATCTCCGGGCCCTGAACGCCCTGGGCAGCGCCATCCGGCCCATGACCGTCCCACGCCGGGGGGCGGGCCACGGGACGGCGGAGGTGGAAGAGGGCTTTGCCTCGGCCACCCAGATCCGTCGTCTGCTGCGCGGGGGCCAGACCGGGCAGGCCGGAGCTCTGCTTCCTCCCGGCACCCTGGACATGCTGGGGGAGCCCTCCTCCCTGACCTGGGTGGAGCGGGGCATACTGGCCAGGCTTCGTACCATGACGGCGGCGGACTGGTCCGCCCTCCCCGACAGCGGAGCGGCGGAGGGTCTGCCCGACCGGCTGGCAAACGCCGCCCGGCAGGCCCGCTCCCTGGAGGAATTCTATTCCCTGGCCAAAACCAAACGATATACCCACGCACGGCTGCGGCGGCTTGCCCTCTCCGCTTTTCTGGGGATAGGAGGCGACCGTCCCGCCCTGCCTCCTTATGTGCGGGTACTGGGCTTTAACCGCCGGGGACAGACCCTGCTGCGGCAAATGAAAACAGCCTGCGCCCTTCCCATCCTGACAAAGCCCGCCCAGGCCAAAGCCCTCACCGGCCAGGCCCGACAGGTCTTTGAGGCGGAGTGCCGTTACACCGATCTGTACGGGCTGTGCTTCTCCACCCCCAGGCCCTGCGGCCTGGAGTGGACCTCCAGCCCGGTGGTGGACAGGGGCATATGAGCTTCTCTCCATGTAAAAAGGTCCGGCAAGCAGTTTATTCCGCTTGCCGGACCTTTTTTACCTGTGTTTTGTGTCAGCCCTCGGTAAGAATGTCGGACAGGTCCATGGGAGTGGCGTCGCTCCACAGCCGCTCCAGATCATAGAACTGCCGGGCTTCTTCATTAAAGATGTGAACCACCACGGAGGAGAAATCCAGTAGGATCCAGATGCCGCCCCGGTGGCCCTCCACATGGTGGGGGGGCTCCCCGGCGTCCTTGAGCATCTTCTCGCACACATCGGCCAGGGCCTTGATCTGGGTGGTGGATGTGGCAGAGCACAGCACAAAGTAATCGGCCAGGGTAGTCAGGTGCCCAGTCTCCAGCACCTTGATATCCTGCCCTTTTTTGCTGTCCAGGGCTTTGACGGCGGTAATGGCGATCTCTTTGGGGGTCAGCATAGCGATCTCTCCTTTACTCCACCGGCTCCATACCGGGGCCGATGTCAGGTTGGGTGTCCGGCTGGGGGG
>NZ_JACJLC010000045.1 GCF_016901955.1 Pseudoflavonifractor phocaeensis | reverse complement strand
CAGTGTACAGGTTCGCAGAGAGCAATGGTACTGGCTTTTTCTTTTCCGGCTGAATTTGGTCGTGGACTCCCGACACTTTGGGGTTAATTACACCCGACCCGAACACCAGAGGCAGTCTCGGCCCGGGCGTTGATGACCAGGCTATGGGGCAGCTGATATCCCCACCGCATCAGCGCCGGTCCTCTGTCCAGCAGCACCGGGGCCGCCGACGTGGGCCGGATCTCCCCCGGCTGAAAGGCCCCGTCTCCATAACGCTGCTGGATCTCCTGGACGATCTGCCGAATTTCCCTGCACTCCTCCGCAGTAAACTGGTAGCGACCGCACATATCCTGCACCCCATTCCTCTGAAACTGATGTTCTGCCACAAGGGATAGTATACCACAACCTGCTGTCCCATCCCAGGGACTTTTTAACCGGGGAAAATTACCTCTTGCCATTTTAGAACATTCGTTCTATTCTATAGGCAGGAGGGGATGGCTATGGGCCGGCACATTCTGCACGTAGATCAGAACTGTTTTTACGCCTCGGTGGAAATGCAGCGCCACCCGGAGCTGCGGGACAAGCCTCTGGCGGTATGCGGCAGCCAGGAAGAGCGGCACGGCATCGTGCTGGCCGCCAATTATGTGGCAAAGCCCTTCGGCGTCAAGACCGGCATGGCCGTCTGGCAGGCCAAACAGCGCTGTCCCCATCTGGTGACCCTGCCCCCGGACATGGGGGAGTACATCCGCTTCAGCCAGATGGCCCGGGAGATCTTTGAGGACTATACCGACCAGATCGAGCCCTTCGGGCTGGACGAAAGCTGGCTGGATATTACCGGCAGCGTGGGAATGTTCGGCTCCCCCATGACCATCGCCCGGGAGATCAGCCGCCGGATAAAGTTCGAGCTGGGCATCACCTGCAGCATCGGGGTGTCGGACAACAAGATCACCGCCAAACTGGGCAGCGACTACAAAAAGCCGGACGCTATCACCCGCATTGAGCGGGACAACTACCGGGAACTGGTCTACCCCCTGCCGGTGGAGGATCTGCTCTACGTGGGCCCGGCCACCAGCAAGAAGCTGCGGGGGCTGGGCATCGGCACCATCGGGCGGCTGGCCCAGGCGCCCACGGACACCCTGACCAGGAAGCTGGGCAAAATGGGGATGGTACTCCAGACCTTTGCCCTGGGCTTGGACCCCTCCCCCGTCCGGAAGAGCGGCCACATCCCCAACATCAAGTCGGTGGGCAACAGCGCCACCACCCCCCGGGATATGACCTGTGACAGCGACGTGGAGCTGATGCTCCTGCTGCTGGCGGAGAGCGTGGCCTCCCGGATGCGGGAGCTGGCCAGCCGGTGCACGGTGGTGGAGGTCTCTGTCCGGGACGTGGAGCTCAATTCCTTCTGCCGCCAGCGGAAGCTGGAGACGCCCACCTGCTCCAGCGACGAGATCGCCCGGACGGCCTATGGGCTGTTCCGCCAGAACTACCGCTGGGTGCGGCCCCTGCGCAGCATCGGCGTCCGGGGTGCCGGGCTGGTGGAGGCCACGGCGGGGACCCAGCTGTCGTTTTATCCCGAGGATGCCCGCCGGGACAAGTGGGAGCGGATCGACGGGGCGGTGGATCATCTGCGGCAGCGGTACGGCTACCGGAGCATCCAGCGGGCCAGGCTGCTGGCCGACCCCCTGCTGGGGGCCATCAATCCCAAGGACGACCACACGGTGCATCCTGTGGGCTATTTCGGAGGGTGAGCAAATGGAAGAGCGGGAAAAGCGCTATGTGCCGGTGATCGTCCGGTTTGAGGCCGACGGCAAGCTGCGCCCCCTGGAGATCGAGTTCGACCAGGCCCACCGCTACCCGGTGGACAAGATCCTAGACGTGCGCCGGGCGGCCTGCCAGAGTGTGGGGGGCGTGGGTGACCGCTACACCTGCCGCATCCAAGGAAAGGAATCCTATCTCTGGTTTGAAAAGGGCCGCTGGTTCGTGGCGGCAAAACGGCAATAAAACAGGCCGGTGCGGAATATGATCCGCACCGGCCTGATGCTATTTGATTTCCTGCTCCAGGCAGTCAAATTCGGGGGTGGAGAAAAATTCCCCTAGGGTGATCTCCAGCCCATCGCACAGCTTTTTGATCGTTACGATGGAAATATCTTTCCGGGTTTTATCCAGCATACTGTACACCGTAGAAGGAGTTACCCCCGCAAGATTGGCCAATTCGTTGGGCTTGATCTGACGCTGTCCACATATCTCCAGAAAGCGATCCACCACTGCCTGCTTTACTGCCATATCGAACTCACCTCGATATGATAGTATCCATCCGCACGCAGTAGCGTATACGCAGTTGCGTAATTACATAAAATAAGCTATAATTGGGACAACAGGAAATCGGGACTATCTCAGCTCCTGCTCCAGCGCGGCGAACTCCGGGGATGTAAAGAACTCCGCCAGGGATATCTCCAACCCGTCACAGATCATCTTGATGGTTACGATCTTTGGATTCTGGCTCTTGCCATACAGGATATTTTTGATACTGGACGGGGGCAAGGCAGAGAGCGTCGCCAATTTATTGATGCTGATGCCTCGCTGCCCGCACAATTCCAGGATGCGATGTCTCACCGCGGTTACCGTATCCAATGCCATCCACCTCCGTCTGATGTGGATAGCATACCCAATTTTTGTGGACTTTGTAGGCTACACATGCTACTATTAGGCTATACATAGCCTGCGAGGTGAACGATATGCTTACGGATACCTGCTGCTTTACCGGCCACCGTCCCAAATCCTTTCCATGGAAGTACAACGAGAGGGATCCGCGGTGTCTGCTCCTGAAATTCCGTCTGAAACGCGAAATCGTCAGAGCCATCAAACAGGATGGCATACGCCACTTCCTCACGGGTATGGCCCTCGGGACAGACACCTGGGCCGCAGAAATCGTGCTGGCCCTGAAAAACCGGCAGTCAGTCACCCTGGAGTGTGTTCTTCCCTGTGAAGATCAGGACGCCCGGTGGCCCTCAGAGAGCCGCCAGCGGTACCGCTCCATTCTGAAACAGTGCGATAAGATCACGGTGCTGCAAGAGCGCTATACGCCGGACTGCTTTGACCGGCGCAACCGTTATCTGGTCGATCACAGCGGGCTGGTGATCGCGGTCTGGAATGGATTGCCCAGCGGGACGGGCAGTACAGTGGCCTACGCCAGAGCGCTGGAAAAGCCGGTGCGGGAGATCCGCTTCTGAACCGCTCTCTTCCGTTTGTAGTCCAGCCAAATCCATGCCTTTCTCTCGCGCATCAGGTATGTATACCGTAATACGACGCCTTCAAATCCTCCTGACCGTGCAGAATCAGGCCGCCGCACAGATCCGGTCCCCGGCTTGTATAGCTTTGGAACAAAAAGCTGTACGGCACAAAGTCATCGGTAAAAATCACTTTCTCACAGTTTCGCCAGTTGAAATTCCGGTGTAAAGCCACCCCCAGCTTGTGCCGAAGCACTGCATTGGATGAGACGGCCTTCAGATTTCGCTTGCTTTGGAATACCAGCCTGGGTGCCATCGGTTCCGGCACTGAGAGTAAGCGCCACGTTTCCCCTGCCTCGCAGCCGTTCCCCACCGCAAAGGCGTGGAACCGCTCATAGGGCACCCGCACAGTCTCTTTCCAGCCGGTCACGCTATGGATACCGGACTGCGAAAGCCAGGTAAATTGAATGACCAGCATGTCGGTATGGCCCGTCGCTTGTTCCAGACGCAGTTTGGCAAAGGAGTCCAGGTCTGACAGGATCAGCGGCCGGTCTTCCCGCTCCAGCCGGATCAATTCGTTGCTCAGAACCCCAAAACGGTGCGGAGAACGAAGTTTAGCGGACACTGTCCTCAGAAACAGGCAGTTGCCAGCATGGTACCCTTTGAGCAGGATCCGATCTTTCATATGATAGCCTCCATTTCTTTTTTCTGATCAAAAGAAACTTTGGGATGGGCGTCCGCCGGGCGCCCATCCCATTTTTCTTTGTTATGCCGCCTCGGGCTGTTCCTCCTGCCGTCCGGCGTCCGTATTTTCCATCAGATCCGCCAGCAGGACGTCCGCCAGCAGCCTGCCGGCCAGGTGCCCGGTGTGAATGACCACCTGATCCTGCCGCAGCTGTACCAGCTCCTGCGCTCGCAAGGCGCGGCTGGTCTCCGCCAGCGCACACTCCCGGCGGGTGAGCCGGGCAGCCACAACCTTCTGCCACTTGCGCAGAAAGCCGGTGGCCTGCCCAATGTCCGCCTCCTGCCGGTCGAACCTGGTACGCTTCTGCCGCACGGTGCCGTCCGGCTCCACCTCCAGGGTGTAATAGGGCTTCTGGAGGTCCCTTGTCCTGCGCAGAAAGAGGATATAGCTCTCCCTGCGCTCGATCCGTTCCCAATAGTGCTCACTGGTGGCCACACAGTGGGACAGGGCCCGGCCCTCCAGGATGATCTCTTCGATCCTGGTGGGGACCACCACCGTGTAGTCCTCATCCCCGAAGTCGTAGATCCCGCGCAGAGAGCCCAGCACCTCTTCCACATGGGGGTATTTCTCCAGCAGTTCCCCGGCCTGGATGGCCAGGTCCTTTTCTCCGCTCCGCTTCACCAGCTCATCATGCCGCTGGCGCAGCTTCCGGACCCGATAGATGATGGTGTCCTCCGTGTCCAGGCCAAACCGCCGGGCCATGGAGAGATAGTCCCTCCAGGTGACCAGCATCTGCCAGCAGGACATACCGGTCTCCGCCATCTGGCGGCGCATATAGTTGCAGATCTGTACCATGCTCATCCTGTCGCTGATAAACCGCAGATCGGCGGCCTGGAGCCCTTGTCTGCTGAACCAGGCGATGACCTGATCCGGCAGGGGTTTCCCGGTGGCCTTTTCATACTTCAGCCACTCCAGGAACCGGGTGCCACCCCGGCACGCCCGCATCCGCCGGAGCCCCTGGGCGTCAATGCCCAGTCTTTTGGCCAGTCCGCCGCTCCGGTTTTCCTGAAACAGCCCCTGGATCTGGTGGGCACGATCCATGCACTCCTCCACCAGCCTGGGCAGCCCCGCTTTGGCCAGCTGCTCCATCCACGGATATGCGCTCAAAAGAGCCAGATATTTTTCGGGGTCCACCAGCGCGCCGTCCCGGCAGCACTCCAAAAGCCCCGTCCGGCTCAGTTCTTTGCGTCCCAGGTCGGGCATGGTCTTGCCATAGATCCGCCCCGGGCGGCATCCATGCCAGTAGGGCTGGCACACGCTGCCCAGGATCCATCGAAAAGCGGTATGCTTGTAGTCTCCCCAGAAGTAGGCCCGGCGCTGTCGGACGGAGCTGTCGTAAATAGACCGGCGGATCTCTGTACAGGCTCGTTCCGGCGTCTCATACGCCCCCTGCCGATAGCAGACAGAGGCTGCGAACTCCCGCAGCATCACCCCCGCCTCGCACCGCTGGAACAGGTATACCGGCGTAGTGTCCGTGACCACGGTGCCCGCTTTCTTCACTGCCTTGAAGGTGATCTCCTTCCGGCAGCGGGGGCAATGGCCGACCCGGTTGTGCCGGGGCTGGCGAATGGGCACCTCTTGTTCGCAATAGGTACAGTAACCGTGGTCCGCGCCCCTCCTGGTGTAGTGGTAAAAGATGTAGTGCTGCCCTATGCCTACCTTATCCACCCAGCGCGCCCAGTCCTTGGGGAGCTCCGGCGTCTGCGCCAGATCCAGATCCCAGGGATCTGTCTCCCGCTTATGCCGCCTCCGCAGCTGTTCCTGGCGCACGCTCAGCTGGTAATCCAACAGGCCGGGATATCCCCCTCGCTCCACCCCCAGATACCGTTTGATGGCGGCGTATCCCTCGGGGTTGATCCACTTGCCAGGGGAGTGGCGGACATAATCGGGCCACTCCAGCATATCCAGCTTGGCGGTAAGCCACTTTTCCTTTTGCCGGTCATAGGTCAGAAACGCTCCCGTCTCCCGGTTGATGTACAGCTCATAGGCCGGCAACTCCGCCCCCAGCCGCATTTGATCTGGCAGGAAAATGGCGGCCTTCAGGATGCCCTTCAGGATCTGGCAGCGGAGGTACAGGCCATACCGATACACGGTCTCAGACCAGCCTCCGCCCCATTGTCTTTGGTGTCTGACCACCTGGGGCGTATCCTCCGCCGCCAGCTTCATCATTTTGGGGGTGGCTTTCAGGGTACGCAGGCGCTCCAGCTCTTTTTTTCTCATGGTTCCCTCACCTCTCGTTCCATAAAATCAGCGCTGTACCAGCGATCCGGCAAGATCCGGCCGCCGTCCACTGTGGCCACAGCCACCTGCAGGATCCGTCCGGAGACGGCGTCTTCCCTGGCAAAGGCCAGGATATCCCCCAGCTGCCCGGAGGCCACGGGATCGATCCCCCGCACCACCGCATAGCCGTCTCTGGCCTTTCCCCTGTCCCACTGGGCGTTAACGCTCAGTTTCCGCAAGGGATGGTCCGCCATATAGGCCAGCCCGTGGAGCAAAAGCTCCTTGGCGGTCAGTTTTTTCAGGATGGTCAGCTCCGTACAGGAGATCTTGGAATCCTGCCCATCCTCATCCAGATCCCCGCCGGCATGGACGATATAAAACTCGGCATGGGTGATATCCGGGTAGTAGGTCAGGCAGTCCAGGGGATTTTCCGCGCAGTGGAAGCCGTTCTGGCGGCAATTTGCCTTGTCGGTCACATTCCGCCCCAGTACGAATGGATAGCCCCGGCAGATCAGCCCGGGCTCAAACCCTTTAAACGCGATCATGGCCCCTCCTTATCCCGCCATGGGCAGTCCCGGCTCCAGCAGGGACATCTGGCCCTCATCCTCCGGATGTTCTGCCGGCTTGGCCGGCTTTTCCGTCCTCGATTCCCTGTCCTGATTGGGCACAGGGGACGCTTTCTTCGTTTTTTCCGGAAGCCCGGCGGCGCGGAAGTATTCCTCCGCCCACTGATAGCACAGCTCGTCAGGGACATCGCAGCCATAGACCTGTTCCCCCTGATCGGAGCGGACGGCGTTGGCTTTGCGCTCTTCCTGCGCGTAGTCCCACGCCTTACCATTGATATACTGGAAACAGCCGGCCATGCTTTTCCCGGACTGAAGGGTCATACGGGCCAGGGCTGCGTCCTCCAGGCATCTGGTCTGGAGATATTCCGCCACGCACTCCTTCATACTCCGCCGGGTCAGCCGTTCGGTTTCCGTCCGTACCCGGTCCATGGCCGCCCGGATCGTCTCATCCCTGGTCATAGCGCCGGAGGTGCCCCCTTCCTCGTGTACGCTTTGTTTGTTCTGCGGCAGTTCCTCCCGCCGCTGGCTGTCCAATTCTGAAAAATAACCCATGATTGTCCTCCTAATCCAAATTAGAAGGGATGCTACGCCCGCGGCATAACATCCCTCTGACGACTCAAACCGCATAGAGCAAGGTGCAGAACGAGTCAAAGCAATAACATATCACCCCGGGGAACTGACCGGCCAGCCGTTTCAGCTCTTCCTGAACCGCCTTTGCCTTGTCCCGGTCCTCGGGGTTGTCCTGGACGCCCCGGACGATGGCTGTAAAGTATCCCTCCGCCCGGTGATAGCGGATATCCGCGTCCAGCCGGACACAGGCCCGGCGCATTTCCTCCAGCGGGTTTGCTCCCGCGCTATGGCCCGGCATCAGTTCACCTCTGCTTCCGCCGGCGTCTCCCCCTGCGGGGGCGAAAACCGGACCGGAGCGAAACCTGCCTTGTCCCGGTAGAAGTACCGGGAACCTTCCGCCCGGCAGAGCTCCACCACGTCGGAGGGCGACAGGCTATGGCCGCCGTAGTCCGCCGGCAGGTCGTCATTGTACCGGGTGAAGATCCGCTCCAGAATGGCCTGCTCGCTCTGGTCGTTGGGGCAGATCAGCTCCCCCTCATGGACCAGACGGTAATAGGACGGGGGCGGCTGGGCAAAGCCCGCCTTCCGCAGTCCTTCCAGGCCGGTGAAGGCAAAGGGCACCACTTGGCCCCGCTCCAGCGCCAGCTGATAGATCCGGAACCGCTGGCGCCGGCGCTGCCGGTCAAGGAAGGCCTTGAGCCCGCCGTCCCCTCGGACCAGCGCCTTATATTCCTCCTCCGTCAGGCCCAGCGCGGCGCCCAGCCCGCTGTCATCCCCATGGGTTGAGCGCCACTGCTCTGTCTCACTTCTGAGATCCGCAAAGGCAAGCTGCCCATGGAGATAGGCTTCTTTCCATGTCATGCGGGGTTTCCCCCTTCCCTGTTCTGTTTTTTCCCGAAGGGACAGCAGCCAATCGTCGATCCCCTTACAGTTGGGATTCCAGGTCAGCCGCCGGCACTCCAGGCCATATTTCCGGGCCAGCTCCGCCACCCGGGAGCTGCCCGCGTCCACCATGGCGTTGCGGTACTTGTCCATGTCTGCCGCTTCAATGATTTCCTTTGTGCCGCTCCTTCCCAGGAAGGCGAACAGTCCATCCAGCCCGGCCAGGTTGCCCGCCCCCAGGACCGCCGCGAAGGAGCGTCCCGTAAGGGCGTGGGCAATATCCGCTTTCAGCGGGCCTTCGGTCACATAGACCACCCTTGCGCAGGGATCCCCCACAAAGTGGATGGGGCTGCCGGAGGACACGCCTCCCGGCTTCCCGGCGGAGGACAGGGTCAGGTATTTGATCCCTTCCCGGTCCGGCGGGTCATCCTTGTCCCGGAGGGGATGATCCAGCCTGGTCTGTATCCCGCGGATCAACCCGTCCACGCCCACAATGGGGATGATAATGCCGGAGGTGCGGCTGTAGAACCGTATCGTCCACTTGCCGTAGTCATTGAGATAAAATCCCGGCACTCCCTCCACCTTGCAGCCCGCTCTGCGCAAACGCTCGGCATAGATCCGGCACAGGGCCGTCGGCGGCGTACTTCTGAATTGAAAGGCGTCGATCTGTTGGTCTGTCAGCCCCCGGACCTCCCGCAGGTGTTTTCTGTGGACCGGCAGCAGGTTGAGCATGGACAGGAGCATGGAATAGGTCTGGTGGACCTCCTGAGGACTTGCGCTGGCCGCCTGGGGAAGGTCTCCCACCGGCGGCCCATCCTCCCGAAACGTTTCCGTGGCAAACCCATCCACAGCCAAAGCGTCGCAGATCTCCCGATAGGCGTCTGAATTGCTGATGCCGTACACCCGGGCATAGAGGGCCAGCATCCCGCCCCCCGCGCCGCAGTAATTGCACCGCCAGGCGTCCTTTGCCAGGTTCAGGTTCAGCTTGCCTCTGCGGTCGCCGCAGATGGGACAATCCGCATAGGCCTGGCCTGGGATCCTCCGCCTGATGTTCAGGCGGAGAATCCCGGCCACATCCATAATATGAAAGGGAAAATCGTGATGATTTCCGGGTCCCAACTCTGACCCCCTCCCTCAACAAGATACCGGCCATTTGCTCAACTGGCTTTGGGCTCCTCCCGCTCTTCCAGGAACAGGAGGGCGGCGGCCCTCTCAACACTGCCGCAGTACGAATCCAGGTAGGCATAGTATTTCAGGCTGGCCGCCCGTTTCCGGGCCACCTCAGCCATGGTCATGCCCTTGTTGATCCCGCTGGCGATCACCAGCGCTCCGGCCTCCTCCATGGTCATGGCGGCACGGATCTCCTCCACCGGCATATCCTCACCATACTTGGCCCGCACGGCGCTGTCGTCAGGCGCCGGCGGGACGGGCTCCACAGAGGGTCCCTGACCGCCGGGCTCCGGGACAGCTGCCGTCTCCTCCGGCGGCGGGGTCTCTTTCCCGCTGGCCAGCTTGGAGGTGCCGGACAGGCTCTGGAGCATACTCACCGCCGCGGAGATGCCGGCGGGCTGTGCCGCCGGGGTCTCCGGCTCGGGGGCCTTCTCCTCCCGCGCAGCCGGAGCTTCTGCCGCCGGGGCGGTCTCATGGCATTCAGCCGGGCGTTCCTCATGATCTGCGGGTTCCCGGCACAGCTGGATCCCAAACCCGGCCTCATCCAGGGCGGCGTCCATGGCGCAGTCCTGCGCCGCCTTTACAAAGTCGCCGTCCCCGGTCTCCTCCTTGGATCTGGAGACCGATACCGCGGATACAGGCTGGCTGTCGTTTCGGTCCAGATACACCCTGGCCTCATACACCGCCAACTGCTCCGTTACCCGGAGGGGGCTGTGGATCAGCCGTCCGTTGGGACAGGCCAGCCGGAACCACAGCTTCTTATAGCGCAGCTCCAGCCGGTACATGGTCTCGCCGGTTTCCCGGGAGACCTCCTTTCGGAGAAACCGCATAGGGTCAAATCCGGATACCGCCCGGAGCCCGGCGGCCGCCGGAACCGTCTGGGGCAGCATACCTTTGGGGGACTTCATGGTCTGTTCTCTCCTTTCCGAATCATCGGACGCCAATCGGCATCCCGTGCTCTCATACAGGAAACAGGACGCCCCGCCGCTTTTTTTGCGGCCGGGCCTGTTTATCCCACTTGCTTTAATTCCTCCCCAGCTGTCTCTCCGGCGGCAGGTCCATTCCCTGCCACCGCCTTGTGGTACAGGCAGATCCGCTGGGCCAGCTGGGTATTGCGCTGTCCCTTCCCATTGCTGTGAATGGCCATGTACAGCGCCCGCTTTTCGCCCACCAGGATCACCCGCTTCTTGGCCCGGGTAATGGCCGTATAGATCACGTTCCGGGTGAGGAGAAGCCTGTGGGCCGCAAACAGGGGGATGATCACCGTGCTGTATTCCGAGCCCATGCTTTTGTGGATGGTCATGGCGTAGGACAGCTCCAGCTCGTCCAGCAGATCCGCAGTGTACTCCGCCAGGCGGCCTTCATAGTCCACCACCAGGCGGTTCTGCCCGATTTCCCGGACCGTTCCCACGTCGCCGTTAAACACCCCTTCGCCGATCTGCTGCCAGTCCCGGTTGAAGAGCTTGCGCTTATAGTTGTTTTTCAGCTGGATCACCTTGTCATGGAGCCGGAACGATTTTCCGCCAAAGGTCAGCTCCGGCACAGCGCCGGTCTGCGGATTGACCGCTTCCCGGATCACGGCGTTGAGGTTCAGGGCGGAGGTCTCCCCCTCGGTTTTGAAGGGGCACAGGATCTCCACCTGCTCCGCTCCCACCTGCTCCGCCTGTTCCCGGTAGAGCGTCCGGATCAGTTCGGCCGCCTCCGCCTGGCTCTCCGCCGGCTGGAATACAAAGTCCGGGCCGTAAAACAGGGTGGTCTTTTCCTCGTTGATGAATTTGGCATTGTAGGCGATCAGGCTGTCCTTGGCCTGACGGAAGATCTCGTCCAATACAGTCACCGGTATGATCCCGCAGTCGATGAGTTCCTGAAACACGCTGCCTGCGCCCACGCTCTCCAACTGGTCGGCGTCTCCCACCAGCAGCACCTTTGTCCCCGGCCGCAGCCGCTGGAACAGCTTATGGGCCAGCCACATATCCATCATGGAGCTCTCGTCCACGATGAGCAGCCCGGCCTCCAGCGGCTCCTGCCTCTGAGTCTGAGTGACGCCTTCGTCTCCGAACAGCCCCAGCAGGCTGTGCAGGGTCTGGGCCTCGGCCACCCCGGTGGCCTCCGCCATGCGGCGGCTGGCTTTGCCGGTGGGCGCCGCCAGCAGCAGGCGCTCTCTGGGGTAAAGCCTGCGGTAGACCTGGATCACTGTTTTCAGCACCGTAGTCTTGCCGGTGCCGGGCCCGCCGGTAATAATGGACAAATTATGCCGGAAAACCATCTTCACCCCTTCGTTCTGCCGCCGGGACAGGGTGATCCCCAGCTGGCGCTTGACCTCTTCCAGCGTATGAGTGAGTTCCACCGGCCCTGGCCGCTTCAACAGCAGCTCCACGATGTTCCGCGCCGTCTCGCTCTCCTGCCGGAAGCAGCCGGGCAGGTACACATTGCCCCGGTTGGACACGATCTGGTCGTCCAGGATCATGCCGGTCAGTTCCGCTTCCACCTGCTCCCGCTGTACCCGCAGCTGGGGCAGGGGCTGGCGCTCGTTCAGCAGCTTCATTCCGCTTTTGAACCATTCCTCCCCCTCCAGGTACAGATGGCCCTTTTTGGCCCGGGCATCCTCCAGGGCATACAGCAGCGCCCCCCGGATCCGCCTGGGATCGCTCAGGTCGCCGCCGGATTTCCGCACAATGGCGTCCACCCGCTTAAACCCAAAGCCGGGCACCTGACAGAGGTGATAGGGGCTCTGCCGCACCAGATCGGCACAGACGGGGCCCAGATGCTCATATATCCTCCGCGCCGCCGCCGGCGTCACGTGATAGGGCGCCAGCAGGGTCAACAGATCCCGCATCCGGCGGTTCTCCGCATAGGACGCCCGGATCTGGGACAGCCGCTCCTCCGTAATCCCCCGGATCTCCAGCAGCCGCTGGGGCTGATCCTCCAGAATCCGCAGGGCGTCCACCCCGAATTGTCCTACGATGGCGTCGGCGGTCTTTTCCCCGATCCCCTTCAGCAGTCCGGAGGCCAGGTAGCCGCGCACGCCTTCAAGGGTAGGCGGGATCACCTCCCGCCACCGCTCCACATGGTATTGGAGCCCGTACTTTCCCTCTTTCCAGGTACCGTCCAGCTCCAGCTTGACCGTACTGGTCTGGGGGATCTCATATCCCACAGCGGTAAAACGGATCAGATGGTCATAGGGGTTGTGGGGTCCCCTGGCCACCTCCGGCACGCCGGTATCCTCCGTCTTCATCCGCAGGACGCTGTATTTGCTGGCAGCGTTCCAATACAGCACCTTGACCAGCAAAGCTACAATAGGCATGACTTGCACCTCCCTATTACGCCGCCAGCGGGGCGGCTTTTTTGATACGGAATCCCCGGCGTTCTGTTACCACCGCAAATTCCCGGTACACCTGGGGATACTGCTCCTTCAGCCGCGTCAGCCGCTCCTTGGGGATACCGACCGTATAGCTGGGCTGGCAGGTCACCAGGTAACTTCCATCCGGCCCGTCAAACGCGGCCTCCCGGCTGCTGCCCATCTGATCCACAATGAGGCCCTTCAGCCGTTTCATCTCGTTGTCCAGCTCCTTTGTCTGGGCAGCCAGGGCGCTCTTCCGGGCCTGGAGCTCCAGATACGCCGCGGCCTGGGCGGCCTGCCGCTGTCCCAGGGTGACCGGCGGCGCCGTCCCGTCCCCGAGCCCGGCTGCCCGCCGCAGGCTCTTCTGGATCAGCTCCCCGCTGTATTCCAGATAGGGCGGCGGCGTCTGGGCGGCCACATAGGTCTGCCAAAAATCCTGTTCCATGGCAATGAGCTCCGCCTCATATGCCCGGTCCCGGTCCACCCGGCGGATGATGACCTCCTCCTCGGTGTTGCCGTACAGGCAGCAAAAGTACACCCGATTCAGATTGACCACCGCCATGTAGTGACATCCCTGGGTCCGATAATAGGGCGGCACCGCTTCGGCGCCGTTGTTCCACCAGAGCTCTTTCGCGCCATGGTTGGTGGTCTTGCACTCCAGGATGGCGTTGGTCCCGTCCGGCAGATCCACCAGGTAGTCCAGATCCGCCAGCATCCAGGGATGGTGGGGATGGCGGAACAGATAGGGCATCCGATGTACCCGAAGCCCGGTCTGCCGCTCAAACACCTTGGCCACAAGGGGCTCCAGCAGCTGCCCCACCGCCTTGGCCACCCAGTTTTCGTCGTCGTCGGCTGTGGCGATATTCAGCTTGTCATAGTAGAGATCTCTGGCGGTCCGCCAGGGCGAAATGCCCAGCACCGCCGCGGCGTCGCTGCCTCCGATCCCCTGCCGGCGATAGTCCAGCCATTCTTTCCGGGACAAGCCCTCCGTATGGACCACAGCCTCCGGCTTGTAATCCTGTTCCTGGTTCATGTCATACCTGCCTTTCCAGCTTTCGCAGCGTCACCCTTCCCGCGCGCCGTCTCACCGGCTTCATTGCGTTCAGCGGTCTCAGCCTGACAGAGCTCTGTTTCTTCCATCTCCTGTTTTTGCGTTTCATGTCGGTTCCACCTTTCTGCTGATTTATCCTCAAAGCCTTCCGGCATTTGGGCAACAAAAAAAGCGAGAACAACAATCGGCCCGGTTCAGGCAAACGAATGTCATTCTCGCGTTACGGGGATCGCCCCAAAATAAAAAAGCAGTAAGACACCGGCTCCAGGGCACAGTGATCCTACTGACTGACGTACAAACCTAACAACGTGCGCAGGCGGAGGTCTTGCTCCACACACAGGCCGGCAGCCTGTGCCCCAATGGGGAATTGGCGCAGCAATCAACTATATCGTCACTATAACACAATATATTGTGTGTGTCAATTTCAAATATCAATATCCTGTTTGATAAGGCTGCAAAAAAATCGGACGTCAATCCTGTTTTCTATAGTGACAGGGCAAATCCAAGCGCTCTGCGCCGTGCACCTTGAAAACGCCGCACAGACGGCTTTATACAGGTCTCCCGGAAGTGATACAGGATCAGCCGACAGCGGTGCCGTCTGCCCGCCTGCTGAGGAAGTGCCGCACAGCGGCAGCCTGTCAATACGCGGTCTGGAACGAGAGCGCAGGAAGTGGGCCGGGAGACCATGATGAAATTACCTTCTGTTAAAATGAGATCAAATATAGAGGAAAGGAACTCACTATGGATGCAAATACCGTTCCCATCCACCTTAAAATGGTTTTAACAATCCGGGAAGCCGCGGAATACAGCAATATCGGCATAAACAAGATTGATTCGCTGCTAAAAGCGCCTAATTGTCCCTTTGTCCTGTATGTGGGCACAAGGAAGCTGGTCAAGCGGAAAGAATTTGAAGAGTATATCAGGAATCGAATGGCCATTTAGCAGACGTGCCAATGGCATAACTGGTGCGCACCAAAAGCCCCGAAGTGGTGCGCACCAAAAGCCCCGAAGGTCATTGAAAAACAGAGAGTTTTCTGATACAATAATGTGTTGTGTTGGACTCTTTTCTTACAAGCACTGGAAAGGAGTTCGAAATGGGCAAAAACTTAAAAGGCAGAGAATGCGGCAAAGGGATCTGCCAGAGAAAGGATGGTAAATACTCGGCACGATATTGTGGCAGAGACGGCAGGCGTCATGAACGGCATTTTGACACCTTGCCAGAAGCACGCAACTGGCTTTCAGACACACAATACGAGGAGAGACATGGTATTTTTACCGCAAGCTGCGATATGACTGTGGACATGTGGTTTAACTACTGGCTCGAAAACCTGATCTGTGATCTTGCGCCCAATACCAAGCGCAACTACTATGAGCGCTACAAGCAAAACATCCAGCCTGTGATAGGTCCCATGAAACTATCCGATGTGAAACCCATGCATTGCAAAATCGTCTTGAACCGAATGGACGCCGCATATGCCGGTTCTACGATCCGACAGACATATATCGTAATGGGCACAATGATCCGGTCTGCAGTTATGAACGAGCTCATTTTCAAACATCCTATGGATGGCGTGCGATATACGAAGCCTGTCCGCGCGGTAGACGATATCAAGTTCCTGACCGTTGAAGAGCAAGAGGCTTTTTTGAATGTGGCAAAGCACTCTCACAATTACAGCCAGTATGCCCTGCTTTTGGAGACCGGTTTACGTACAGGAGAATTGATCGGACTCACATGGGACTCCATTGACTGGAAAAAGCATACGCTTACCGTCAGCAAAACACTGGAGTTTCGGTATAAGCAAAAGTATTGGCGTGCAGGCCCTCCCAAAACCACGTCCAGCTATCGTACGATCCCTTTGACCGATCGGGCCTATCAGATTTTGAAAGCGTGCTTTGATCGACGAAACGATCGCAAGGAATCTGATACGCTATCGCAGATCCTGGAGTACATTGACCGGCGCACAGGGCAAACCAGTTACCTGGTCATGCACGATCTGGTGTTTATCAACTGGCGAACCGGCGAGCCTGCCAAAAACAGCTCATATGATACGCATCTATACAAGCTCTGTGATGAAGCCGGCATCAAACGGTTTTGTATGCATGCGCTTCGCCACACATACGCAACCAGGGCCATTGAAAGCGGGATGCAGCCCAAAGTCCTGCAGAAATTACTTGGTCATTCGAGTATCAAAACCACTATGGACCGCTACGTTCATGTCACCGATGATTCTATGATAACTGCGGTACGTCAGTTTGAAGCATGCCGCGCCACAGGATAAGTCAATGTTGGTGCGCAGATGAAAAATTGGTGCGGAATTGGTGCGGAAGCAAGGTCAGAAAACCCGCAAACCCTTGCAAATAAAGGAGATGTGGAGATCAATGAAATTAGGAATCGTGGGGCTGCCCAACGTAGGTAAGTCCACTCTGTTCAACGCCATTACCAACGCCGGGGCGGAAAGCGCCAACTACCCCTTCTGCACCATCGACCCCAACGTGGGCGTTGTGGCGGTACCCGACTACCGGCTGGACGCTCTCACTGAGATGTACCACCCCAAAAAGACCACCCCCGCGGTGGTGGAGTTCGTGGACATCGCCGGCCTGGTGAAGGGGGCCTCCAAGGGCCAGGGCCTGGGCAATAAATTCCTGGCCAATATTCGGGAGTGCGACGCCATTGTACACGTGGTTCGCTGCTTTGACGACGAGAATATCATGCATGTGGTGGCCGATACCAGCACCAACGTGCCGGTGGACCCCGCCGGGGACATTGGAGTCATCGACATTGAGCTCATCATGGCCGACGTGGAGATGGTGGAGCGGCGCATCGACAAGGCCCAGAAGGCCGCCAAGGGGGACAAGAAGTACCTGCGGGAGGTGGAGGTGTTCACTGCCCTGAAGGACTGGCTCAACGATGGCAACTCCGCCCGGTCCTTCGAGTGCGATGAGGACGACGCCGCCATCGTGGCCACCGCCGAACTGCTCAGCCTGAAGCCCATCATCTACGCCGCCAACCTGGACGAGGACGGCTTTGCCGACTGTCAGAGCAATGCCTACTACAAGATCGTGGAGGAGCTGGCCGCCAAGGAGGGGGCCCAGGTCATCCCCGTGTGCGCCAAGCTGGAGGCCGAGATCGCCGAGCTGGATCCTGATGAGAAAAAAATGTTCCTGGACGACCTGGGCATTGCCGAGTCCGGCCTGGACCGGCTCATCAAGGCCAGCTATGCCCTGCTGGGCCTCATCTCCTTCCTTACCTCCGGCGAGGACGAGTGCCGGGCTTGGACCATCCGCAAGGGTACCAAGGCCCCCCAGGCCGCCGGTAAGATCCACACCGACTTTGAGCGGGGGTTCATCCGGGCCGAGGTAGTCAATTACGACGACCTGATGGCTTGCGGCTCCATGAACGCAGCCAAGGAAAAGGGCCTGGTTCGGTCCGAGGGTAAAGAATACGTGATGAAGGACGGAGATATCGTCCTGTTCCGGTTCAACGTGTGAGAAACAGCACCGCCCCCGGAGGTATCCCGGGGGCGATTTGTTTTTGAGGGCCGCCCTTCGCGTAGGGGCCGGACACCGGCCGCCCCGACGGAACGGGGCAGACAACGGTATGCTGGGCGGATATGGGCACCCGTCCCTACGGTGTCCGATCCTTGTCCGTAGGGCCGCCATGCATGGCGGCCGACGTGCCAGGGCGGTTTGCGGCACGGCGGGCGGCCACAGGCCGCCCCTACACAGGCTTTCCATCTTTGTCTGTAGGGGCAATTATCAATCGCCCGGCGCAGCGAGGCGGAAAACGGCACGTTAGGCGCGCCGGGCGGGTCTGGGACCCGCCCCTACGGAAGCGCTTTATCTTTGTCTTTATGATTTAATATTTATACATTTTATCTAAACACTGCAAAAAGAATGGAGCCCGGGCAGATGCCCGGGCTCCTTGCAGGTTTTGATTACTTGTATAGCTCCACCTCGTCGGCGCAAACTCCACATCCTTCGCTTCGCCGTATACGGCAAAGCTCTCTCGTTCCGTTGCGCCTCCTCTCCCACGCACAGTCACTCCGTTCAACTGTGCGTGGGTTCCCGCGAGGTGCTCGTAGCGCTCCTTGGCGGCCAGACCCACCGGGGCCATAGCCCCGGCGGGGACCCGTGATTTTCATCTGCTCGGCGGAACTGAATTCCGCCGGCATCAAGGTTTTGGGCCACAGGCCCAAAACGCTTGGACGGCGCACAGCGCCGCCCCATCTTTGATGGGGCCCTAAGAAGAGGCCGCAAAAAAGACCCCCGGGCATTTGCCCGGGGGTCTTGTGGTTACTGATTACTTGTACAGCTCCACCAGACGGATCAGGTGCTCGTAGCGGGCCTTGGCGGCCAGGCCCACCGGGGCCATGGCCCCGGCGGGGACCCGTGATTTTCATCTGCTCGGCGGAACTGAATTCCGCCGGCATCAAGGTTTTGGACCAGAGGCCCAAAACGCTTGGACGGCGCACAGCGCCGCCCCATCTTTGATGGAGCCCTAAGAAGAGGCAGCAAAAAAGACCCCCGGGCATTTGCCCGGGGGTCATGGCGTTTGAACTTACTTGTACAGCTCCACCAGACGGGTCAGGTGCTCGTAGCGGGCCTTGGCGGCCTCTTCGTTCTGAGCGAAGAGCTCCTTGGCGCGCTCGGGGAAGGCGCGGGTCAGGGAGGAGTAGCGGGCCTCGTTCATCAGGAACTCCTGATAGCCGCCAGCGGGGGCCTTGGAGTCCAGGGTGAAGGGGTTCTTGCCCTCGGCCTTGGCAGCGGGGTTGTACCGGAACAGGTTCCAGTAGCCGCAGTCCACAGCCTTCTTCATCTCCTGCTGGCAGTTGGCCATGCCGCCCTTGATGGAGTGCATCTCACAGGGAGCGTAGCCGATGACCAGGGAGGGACCGTGATAGCTCTCGGCCTCGGTGATGGCCTTCAGGGTCTGGTTGGGGTTGGCACCCATGGCGATCTGGGCCACGTAGACGTAGCCGTACTGCATGGCGATCTCAGCCAGGCTCTTCTTGGGCTGGGTCTTACCGGCGGCGGCAAACTGGGCCACCTGGCCGATGTTGGAGGACTTGGAGGCCTGTCCGCCGGTGTTGGAGTACACCTCGGTGTCGAACACAAAGATGTTGACGTCCTCACCGGAGGCGATGACGTGATCCAGGCCGCCGTAACCGATGTCGTAGGCCCAGCCGTCGCCGCCGAAGATCCAGACGGACTTCTTGTTCAGGTACTCCTTCTCCTTCAGGACCTCCTGGCAGTCGGGGCAGCCGGCGGCGGCGCCCTTCTCCAGCTCAGCGACCAGAGCGGCGGTAGCGGCCTGGTTGGCGGCGCCGTCGTCCTTGGTGGCAATGAAGGCCTCAATGGCGGCCTTGGCCTCAGCGGGAGCGGTCTCAGTCATAGCGGTGAGCTTGCCGATCAGGCGCTCACGGATGGCCTTCTGGCCCAGATACAGGCCCAGGCCGTGCTCGGCGTTATCCTCAAACAGGGAGTTGGCCCAGGTGGGACCCTTGCCTTCCTTGTTAACGGTGTAGGGAGAGGTAGCGGCAGGACCGCCCCAGATGGAGGAGCAGCCGGTGGCGTTGGAGACGTACATCCGGTCGCCGCACACCTGGGTGATCAGGCGGGCATAGGCGGTCTCGGCACAGCCGGCGCAGGAGCCGGAGAACTCCAGCAGGGGCTGCTTGAACTGGGAGCCCTTGACGGTGGTGATGTCCTCCACGTCGGCCTTGGGGGCCACCTTGGCCACCATGTAGTCGAAGACCTCCTGCTGGGCGGCCTGGGACTCCTGGGGCTTCATGGTCAGGGCCTTGACGGGGCAGGTGCTCACGCAGACGGTGCAGCCCATGCAGTCCAGGGGGCTGACAGCCAGAGCGAACTTGTACACGCCCTTGCCCTTGCCGGCCTTGATGTCCACGATCTTGGCGGCCTCGGGGGCAGCGGCGGCCTCGGCCTCGGTGAGGGCGAAGGGCCGGATGGTGGCGTGGGGGCAGACATAGGAGCACTGGTTACACTGGATACACTTGGAGGCATCCCACTCGGGCACGGTGACGGCCACGCCGCGCTTCTCGTAGGCAGCGGCGCCCTGGAAGAAGGTGCCGTCCTCATGGCCGTTGGCGAAGGCGGAGACAGGTAGGCTGTCGCCGTCCATGCGGCCCACGGGCTCCATGATGTCCTTGACCATCTTCACGGTGTCGGCGTTGCCGGCCAGGTTCTCCTCCACCGGCTTGTCCTCGGCGGTAGCCCAGGAGGCGGGGACCTCGAACTTGTGGAAGGCAGTGGCGCCGGCGTCGATGGCCTTGTGGTTCATGTCAACCACGTCCTGGCCCTTCTTCAGGTAGGAGTGGGTGGCGGCGTCCTTCATGTACTGGATGGCCTCGGCCTCGGGCATCACCTTGGCCAGCTTGAAGAAGGCGGACTGGAGGATGGTGTTGGTACGCTTGCCCATGCCGATCTCAATGGCCAGGTCGATGGCGTTGATGGTGTAGACCTGGATGTTGTGCTCGGCAATGTAGCGCTTGGCAGCGGCAGGCATGTGGTGATCCAGCTCCTCGTCGCTCCACTGGCAGTTGATGAGGAACACGCCGCCGTCCTTCACGTCGCGGACCATGGGGAAGCCCTTGACGATGTAAGCGGGCACGTGGCAGGCCACGAAGTCGGCCTTGTTGATGTAGTAGGGGGCCCGGATGGGCTGATCGCCGAAGCGCAGGTGGCTGATGGTCACGCCGCCGGTCTTCTTGGAGTCATACTGGAAGTAAGCCTGGACATACTTGTCGGTGTGGTCGCCGATGATCTTGATAGAGTTCTTGTTGGCGCCCACGGTGCCGTCGCCGCCCAGACCCCAGAACTTGCACTCGATGGTGCCGGGAGCCGCGGTGTTGGGGGAGGGCTTCTCCTCCAGGGAGGTGAAGGTCACGTCGTCCACGATGCCCACGGTGAACTGGCGCTTGGGAGCGTCCTTGGTCAGCTCCTCATAGACAGCGAACACGTTGCTGGGCGGGGTGTCCTTGGAGCCCAGGCCGTAGCGGCCGCCGATGATGGTGGCCTGACGGCCGGCGTTGGCGAAGGCGGTGACCACGTCCAGGTACAGGGGATCGCCCAGAGCGCCGGGCTCCTTGGTGCGGTCCAGGACGGCGATCTTGGTGGCGGTGGCGGGAATGGCCTCCAGCAGCTTGTCGGCGCGGAAGGGCCGGTACAGGCGCACCTTCACCAGGCCCACCTTCTCGCCGTGGGCGTTCAGGTAGTCGATGACTTCCTCGGCCACGTCGCAGATGGAGCCCATGGCGATGATGACGCGGTCGGCGTCGGGAGCGCCATAGTAGTTGAACAGCTGATAGTTGGTGCCCAGCTTGGCGTTGACCTTGCCCATGTACTCCTCAACGATGCCGGGAACGGCCTCATAGTACTTGTTGGCGGCCTCGCGGTGCTGGAAGAAGATGTCGCCGTTCTCGTGAGAACCGCGCATCACGGGGCGCTCGGGGTTCAGGGAGCGCTTGCGGAAGGCTTCCACAGCGTCCATATCCACCATATCGGCCAAATCGTCGTTGCCCCAGATGGCGATCTTCTGGATCTCATGGGAGGTACGGAAGCCGTCGAAGAAGTTGATGAAGGGAACGCGGCCCTTGATGGCGGCCAGGTGGGCAACGGCGCCCAGATCCATGACCTCCTGGGGGTTGGACTCGCACAGCATGGCAAAGCCGGTCTGGCGGCAGGCCATGACGTCGGAGTGGTCGCCGAAGATGTTCAGGGCGTGGGTGGCCACGGTACGGGCGGACACGTGGAACACGCAGGGCATCAGCTCGCCGGCCAGCTTGTACATATTGGGGATCATCAGCAGCAGGCCCTGAGAGGCGGTGTAGGTGGTGGTCAGGGCGCCGGCGGCCAGGGAGCCGTGGACGGTACCGGCGGCGCCGGCCTCAGACTGCATCTCCACCACGTTGACGGTGGTGCCGAAGATGTTCTTCCGGCCCTGCGCCGCCCACTGGTCCACGTTGTCGGCCATGGGGCTGGAGGGGGTGATGGGGTAAATACCCGCTACCTCGGTAAAGGCATAGGAGACGTGGGCAGCCGCGGTGTTACCGTCCATGGATTTCAGCTTTCTCGCCATTGAAACGATTCCTCCTTGTTTCGTTCTTCCAGGGCAATGGGAATCGGTCTCCGCCCGTGATCCCGGGGGCCGAGCCGGATTCCCATTACCCTGGCCGTTTTCCCAGCTTACCGGGAAGAAACTCCCGGAGCGCCTTCATTGTAACACCATCCAACCTGTTTGTAAATCAAATCTTACTTATCTTTTTAATTTTCTACCATTGCGCAACGGCTGGAGATTGCCCTTGCTTTCTCCCTTTTTCCTTCGAAAAAATGCAGGCCTTTTGTTTTGCTTTCAAACTATAAATACTAGACGGACCAGTTTGGAATCTCTTCCATTTTCCCCTGCCGGTAACGTTGTTTTCCCGCATTTCCCCTATGCGCCTGCCTTTTTTTGTGGTATACTAATTTATTATGAGTTTTATGGGCTTTTGCTCTGAGGAGAGGAGGGAGACCATGCTCCGTGAAATCCGTTCCCTGGGCCTCACCGGCATCTCAGGCTACGAGGTGCGGGCAGAGTGCGACCTGTCCGGCGGCCTGCCCGCCTTCGAGGTGGTGGGCCTGCCCGACGCGGCGGTGAAGGAGGCCCGGGACCGGGTACGCTCGGCCATCAAAAACTGCGGCTTCTCCTTCCCCGTCTCCCGCATCACGGTGAATCTGGCCCCCGCCGACCGGAAAAAGGGGGGCACGGTGTACGACCTGCCCATTCTGATAGGTATCCTCACCGCCGGAGAGCAGCTGCCCTCCCCCGGACCGGACAGCGCCTTTGTGGGAGAGCTCTCCCTGTCGGGCAAGCTGCGGCCGGTGGCCGGTATGCTGCCCATGGCCCTGGCCGCCCGGCGGGCGGGAGTCAAGGAGCTGTACGTCCCCGCCGGCTCCGCCGCCGAAGCCACCCTGGCCGGAGGCCTGACGGTATACCCGGTAGAGAGCGTGGCCCAGCTGGTGGCCCACCTGCGGCGGGAGGAGCCCATCCATCCCGCCCAGCCCTGGACCCCCGGGACCCAGCCGGAGCCCTGCCCCGACTTCGCCGACGTGAAGGGTCAGGAAAACGTGAAGCGGGCCCTGGAGATCGCCGCCGCCGGGGGGCACAACATCGCCATGGTGGGCCCGCCCGGGTCGGGCAAGTCCATGCTGGCCCGGCGGCTGCCCTCCATCCTCCCTGACATGACCATGCGGGAGGCCCTGGAGTGCACCGAGGTCCACTCGGTGATGGGCCTTACCAGCGCCGAACGCCCCCTGCTCACCCAGCGGCCCTTCCGCTCACCCCACCACACCGTGTCCGCCATGGGCATGGCGGGGGGTGGCTCCAATCCCCGGCCGGGAGAAATCTCCCTGGCCCACAACGGAGTGCTCTTTCTGGACGAGGCCCCGGAGTTCTCCAAGGAGGTGCTGGAGGTGCTCCGCCAGCCTCTGGAGGACGGCCAGGTCCAGATCAGCCGGGTGGCGGGCACCGCCGTGTTCCCCGCCCGGTTCATGCTGGTGTGCGCCATGAACCCCTGCAAGTGCGGCTGGTATGGCTACGGCCACCGGTGCCGCTGCTCGGAACGGGAGGTGGACAAGTACATGAGCCGCCTGTCCGGCCCTCTGCTGGACCGCATCGACCTGTATGTAGAGGTACCTCCCCTGGACTTCGACCAGCTCTCCCGCCGGCCCCAGGCTGAGCCCTCCGCCGCCATCAAGGCACGGGTGGACAGGGCCCGGGCCATCCAGACCGCCCGCTTCGGGCCCGGCGGCCCCGACTGCAACGCCCACATGGGCCAGCGGGAACTGGGGGAGTTTTGCGCCCTGGACGAGGGGGGCGCCGCCCTGGTGAAGGGGGCCTTCGACCGGCTGGGCCTCACCGCCCGCAGCTACCACCGCATCCTGCGGGTGGCCCGCACCATCGCCGACCTGGACGGGGCAGAGCAAATCGGTGTGGAGCACCTGGCCGAGGCCATCCAGTACCGGGAGAGCGGCCATTTGCGGCGGTGAGCCATAATAGAAGCATGATGAAACCCCCTTCGCGCCACTTCAAAACGGCAGCTTAGGGGGTTTCTTTTAACAATTCCTCATAACTTGTGCCCAGCACATCCCGGATGCCCCGCAGCTGGCTGGCGGAGATGTGCTGGATGCCCCGTTCGATCTTGACCAGCGTCTCCCGGGTCATGTCGATCCCCTCCAACTGGAGGCGGTTAGCCAGCTCGGTTTGGCCCATCCCCCGCAGCTTCCGCACGCGGCGGATGTTTTCACCGATCCGAATGGCATCCTGCTTGATCTTTTGCTCCGTCATTCCATCACCCCCGGCCCAGCTTGGTCTTTCCTCTTTATTTTATGGATTTGGGGTGATACAATAGGACCAATATTAGTCCACTTTTAAAAAGGAGCGCGATCACATGGAATTGGCATCGGAACTCTTGGCTAAACTGTTGGAGCGCCAACCCCTTTCCATTACCTTTCCCGAACTCCACCTCTCCGGCGCGGCGCTGTTAGAATCGGCCAGTTACCAGGCCCTCTGCCAGATCCAGGCCGTCCTGCGGGACGACTCCCTGGACGATCCCCAGTGCTTTCAAAAAATTGAGGAGATTGTGCAGATCTTTGAGCAGTTGGGCTCCAACTGCGGCAGCAGGCATGATTTTTGAGGTTTACCCCACACCTGCCTGGTTTTCCTGGACTTTTTCCTTTCTTTTCGCTATAATGGCTTTCGATTGATAGACCTTATATTGAAAGAGGAATCCATATGAACGAGATCATTCTGCTGAAGCTGGGGGAGCTGGTGCTCAAGGGCCTGAACCGGCGCACCTTTGAGGACCGGCTCATCGCCAACGCCCGCCGCCGCCTGCGCCCCTTTGGAGATTTTAAGGTGTATTCCAAGCAGTCCACCATGTACGTGGAGCCCAAGGATGATGCCTGCGACCTGGACGGGGCCTGGGAGGCCATGACCCGCCTGTTCGGCGTGGTGGGGCTGAGCCGGGCCCGCTCCTGCGAGAAGGACGCCGACGCCATGCTGAACACCGCCATCGAGTACCTGGGGGACAAGCTGGCCGCTGCCCACACCTTTAAAGTAGAGTCCAAGCGGGCGGACAAGTCCTTTCCCATGACCTCCATCCAGCTGTCCCAGTACGTGGGGGGCGAGCTGGACGAGAAGTATCCCAACCTGAAGGTGGACGTACACCATCCCGAGCTGACGGTATATCTTGAGGTACGGGACTACGCCGCCTACGTCCACGCCGACCCGGAGCCGGGGGCCGGGGGCCTGCCCGTTGGG
>NZ_JACJLC010000044.1 GCF_016901955.1 Pseudoflavonifractor phocaeensis | reverse complement strand
AACGCCGTAAATATTTGGAGACCTCTGATTGCAAATAAACGAACCCGGTAGGATTGCAAGTCCTACCGGGTTTTGACTGTATACGGGTGGTTATTGAGCGCTTACCTTGCAGCATACAGTTGGCCATGACCTCCAGGGATTGTCCCGGCTCCAGTCTGATGGTAACAGTGCTGCGGTTGAAACGCTGTGGTTCTTTGGAATGAACCAGAAAGGAGGTCTTTCCGTCTGTATCCTCTCTGCATACTAGTTCTATGTCGTCAGGCAGAGGACGGGAAAAGGACTTGTCCCGAGCCTGGAGATTGAGAAGATGCTCCTGGGCTTCCGGGCTGGTCATGCTGCAGTAGTGATCTGCGGTGACGTTGCCGGACAGCGACTGCCCCTGCAGGAATTTGACAGCGCCATCGTTGGGTTGGAATCCGCTGAGGTAGGAGATGCGGTTTTTATAGTGGGCCAGCAGCAGCCGAACGCCGATTCCCAAGGCACCGGATGCGGCTCCCAACTCCCCGGAGAACATTCCGCACTGAAAGAGCTGTTCCCGGCAGAAGGCAGTCAGTTCTTTGCTGGTCAGCCGTTTGCCGTCACCGTCCTCAAGAACGTAGCGGCCCTCCAGCGTCCCCCAACGCGCACGGAAGAACTCTGCACGCCGACAGAGTTCTTCCGCACAGAAGGGCGTTCCAGGCCTGGTGTAGTCGTGGGTGGCACCGGCGATAAATTCTTTTTGAATGGCGAACTGCACGGTGGGCTCTGTGCGTCCCATCTCGTTCAAATGTACCTCGTCCCAGCGAAGCTTGCAGGCATCGACGGCCGAAAACCCGGCATCTTTTATCAAAAGCAGCCCGGTGCTTTTGATGTCGTCAGGAGCGGCCTGTTCCAGTGCTTGGTTCAGCAGGCGCTCTACCTTTTCCGGAAGAGATTTGGGTGCAAGGGCTTTGCGCTGTAAATCATCCGGCGCGGCCCGCTTTGTGGTGTTGTTTTTCAGAAGAAACTGTGTAAAGGGATTTTGTCCGTGATAAATTCCTAGCTCCAGACAGTAATTCCAAAACTGCTCAGCCAGGCGAAATATAGTCCCGGCATCCCTTCCCGACTTGTGAAACAGTGAGGAGAGGGCGGCCTGCGGAATGGTGGACATGGTGTATTTGTCCAGCTGGGCGGCCAGCTTTTTTAGCTGGCGCTCTTTTCGCCTGCGGGTTTCCTGCTTGATTTTAGGCCCTGACAGATTGTTCAGAAAACGGTTGTGATAGCGGTAAACCACAAAAGAGGGTTTCATGGTGTCAACAGTAGCAGCCTGCATATCTTCCTCAATGGCCAGGATGTTTTCCGTGTAGAGACGTTCTGCGGCATTGAGAACGGGCTGACGAATATCATCCAGACAGATGCGGAGGTCTTTCAGCTCAGATTCGTCAAGGCCCCCTCGCCCTTCCTCGTCCCGAACGGTCTTGACATAGAACTCGCTCATGATGGAGAAGGTCTCCGGACCAGGCTCTTTCCCCTCCGCACGCAGAGAATTCAGTATCTCCCGCTGCCGGGGTCCCCGAATCTTAAGTACAGTTCCGGTCTGGCTGGAGAACAGGGTGACCCGGCCTCTGACGCGATAGGGGCCTGTGTGCTGCACATTGGCATTAAATGCAAAATGGCAGCCGTTGTACTGGCAGGTGCCTTCCACATGGGCGTAGCCCTTGTTGTTTTTGTCAAAGCGGCAGATGATGCTGCCTTCGGAAGCGGATTTTGCGGTATTCATATGCTTTCCTCCTTTGCATGGAAGGAAGCGAGATCCAGGTTCATTCCGGCTTCCTTCAAGGCATAACATTGTTCTTGGGACAAAATGCGCCCAATCAGCGGGCGGTTCAGACGCAGGGCAGGGGTGTCCTTTGGCGCGTATTTGACAGTTGGTGGGGTAATCGCTATGCCGTCGGTCAGGATACGCACATCCTCTCCGCACTCGCAGGTGGTGACGTCCAGCGTGACCAGGACAGGCTGCTCGCACGCGCAGATACGGTAAGCTCCGTAGCCATTCAAATCTGCCGGCTTGCGGGGCTGGGCAGAAATAGGCGAGAAATAGGGGTGCCTGCTGTAATCGGGCAGGCAGACATATCTCTCCAGTTGACGGGCAAGCTGTTCCTGAATGTCCGGATTGGTGTAATCCTTTCCGGAGACAGCTGGATTTTTGTGGCCCACCAGGTAGTCGATATCCATAGAGGACATTCCGCAGACGTTGGCTGCCCGTCCCACCCAATCGCGGCGCAGGATATACGCGGATATGTCGGTCTCCGGTTTGCCTTCCTCGTCCAGGTCGGGCTCCCGCGTGATCAGGGCAGCCGCTGTCAGAAGCTGCTCCTGGGTCAGCCCACAGGCCAGGAGAAGATTTTTTGCGTAGGCGGAGAGATCGGATGGGTCGGCATATTGGGTGCAGTCTTTGGGATGGGAGACCAAGGGCATTTCCAAAATTTCAGTCTCTGTAAAGCCCAGCTGACGCAAGTATGTACACCGGGCGTCAATCAGGCGGTACATCAGGTATCCACCCAGCGCATGGCGATATGCCGCGTTGGTTTTCAGCCGGGGGATCCGTTTTCCGTTGCGTATCTGAAATAAAATGGGGCAGTCCACATACCAGCCGTCCCGTAAGGCGAGTTCCCCAATTTTGATAGCGCAGGCCTCAGCAGTCCGGGTTCCCATCAAAAACATTGCGGATGCACCCAGGCTGAGGCCGTTATCAGTCAGCTGCGTCAAGGCATAGGCAAAGGGTACCCGCACCTCGTTTGGCACAAATTTAAATTGTTCTGTCATGGGAATCTCAGCGGAATAATTGCTGTCGAACGTGACCCGTGGGAGCGTGAGGTCCAGCTCAGCCATTTGGTGCAGAATCCAGTTGCACCTAAAAAGATATTGGCAGACGCTTTTGGTGGCTACATCAGGGCTGCGGCTGCTGCGCTTGTTTTCGACCGCTTTTTGAATTAACTGCTTCTTGATGGCCTGTACATCTTCCAGTGTGACGTCGGTTCCGAGCTGATCCAGGGGTTTGAGAATGTTTTTCTCAAAATAGGTAAAGGTGCCTTCGGCGGTACTGTCGTTCCAGTTGTCATTGCGTAGTCCCTGGTCGCGCAGGCTGCGGTATGCGTTGGTAAAGAGGCCGGGCGAGGCGGTATCCATGTTCTTTTTTGATGGGTTCCCTATTTTCTTTCCATGGCCCTTTCAATCCGGTTTGCCAGCTGCCGCAAGGCGTCTTCCAGCTGTATCGTAAGCGGGTCGTAGGTGTACTGATGTTTGCTGCTCAGTTGTTTCTTGGATGATTTGTCCTGTACGTAGCCGGACAGCACAATTGCGGATTCTGACTTTTGATTACTGGTAATATGGATAACCGCACCGGGAATTTTTGTGGGAAGGTCATACATGATGGGTTCCTCCAATTTCAAGTCGTGATATAGAAGTATGGCAGGAACCCAACATGGATAAGAAAACCGGAAAAACAATGGGCAAAAAGTGAAAATGCCCCGCGCATTGGATCTTTAGATCCAATGCGCGGGGCATTCTTTTTTTCTTGTTTACTTATTCAATCCCTTTGCAATCGCGATCAGGTGTTCAAGCTGCTCGCTGCTCAGATCCTTTGCCGCGTTGAGAAGCGCCTGAACCCTGGTGGGGCTTTTTGATTCCGTATCAAAAAATTCCTTGGGCGTTACACCAAGATAGTCACAAATATAGAAAAAGACAGCCATGGAGGGGTAGTTGACGCCATTTTCAATGTTGTTGATATACCCCGCACTCTGGCCGATGGACAAGCTCATGTCTCTTGCGGAAACACCCTTGTCCAACCTCAGTTCAACCAGACGGTTAATAAAGTCAGCTTGTTCCACGACAATCCTCACCTCGCTTGTGTATGATTTTACTATATGGCGAGGACTATTCTGTCTGGTTAAAATAGTGGTTATCATTGAAATATATAAATAAAATAGATATAATGGGATATCAATATAGTTTAGCTGGATACTGTGGGGGCCGAGGGATGGGAGCAAGCTGCTTTATAATGGGCAATCGCGATGTGGGGGAGGAGGTCATTCCAGCTTTGCGGGATGCGATGGAACGGCATATCCTTCAATACGGAGTGGATCGCTTTTACGTTGGCCACTATGGGCGCTTTGACCGAATAGCAGCCCAGGTCATTCAGCAGCTCAAAGGACGTTTCGGCGAGGTACAGGCGTGGATGGTGCTGCCGTATCATCCCGCAGATCATCCAATCTCTGCACCTGGCTGCTTTGATGGGACGTTCTATCCCTGGGAAGATCAGCGGATTCCCAGGCGGCTGGCAATCGTACGGACTAATCGATATATGGTAGAGACCTGTGATTATCTGATTGCCTATGCCGCATATGGATTCAGCAATACCGGAAAACTCGTCGCCTACGCACAGAAGCGGGAAGAGAAGGGGCTCATGCGGGTAGAAAATCTTGCCCAGTGTATTTCAAAAGATAGCCTCAGGTGAATTTTGTACCGAACAAAGGTTGATTTTATATTCTGACAGCGGGCAAAAAGAGGAGGGACGCACTCATCATCGGAGTGCGTCCCTCCTCTTTGCGGAAAACCGGATTGCCACGCCAGCGTACGTGCTGGCTTACAATAACAGGTGTGCAGAATCTCATTTGTACGGCAAGCATTATTAGCGGTTTACCTTCAAAAATCAGCGAGGTTAATGACCGTCTTTTTCTGCCGAACAGCTTTTGCGGCAAATTGAGCCGCGCCGCCCCAGGAATGAGTAATATAGGTCACCACATAATCCGCCTGCTTCAGCAGCCAATCGTTGCGCCATGAGATAGCATAGCGAGGAGGCGCCAGCTCCATTCCCTCCGGCAGCATGGTATCGGAGAACACTTCCTCCTCCGGACAAAGCTGTTTGTCAGGCAATCGCTCCAGCACCACGGCATAGTGAATCCGGGAATACTCCGCCGATAACTCCCGCAGAACAGTGCGTACCTGGGCATCGAAGGCACCCTGACGACCCACATAGAACTCTGTTACCCCACAATGCTCAATCAAGTTTACCAGCACTTTCCGCAGTTTTGGCTTGATGGTACTTGGGCAATCCCTATGCCCAAAGAAGGTACAGGTGGACATAGAATTCATCTCCACGCAAAGATTGACCAGTATAGCGGACAATATTTTCTCTCACTATAGCATACGATAGTGTGGGTTGCAACCAATACTGGTCAAGTTTGCTGGAGGTGAGGGGATGGAACAGAAAATCCGCCGGGACCGCAATATGGGAAATAACCTTCGCAGATTGCGGATAGAGAGGGGAATCTCACAGGAGAAACTCTGCGCAGAACTTCAGAGACGTGGGTGCGACATCGGGCGGACCACATATGCCAAATATGAGGCCGGCGAGCTGAACATCCGAGCCAGCGTCTTAATTGAACTGCGGAAGATATACGGATGCACCTATGACGACTTTTTCTTCGACCTGGACGTTGATGAGCCGAGCGATCTGTGAATATAAAAAGCCTGTAGGATTCAGAAGAGAGAAATCCTACAGGCTTTTTCATGTTATATGGAGATATCCGCCGGTGCTGCTGATGGACAGACCTGCACATCTGCGGGTTCAGACAATGCTACGGTTCTTTATTTTCTGGAACGTACTTTACAATATCTTCAATCTGGCATTCCAGAGACTCACAGATCTTGCCGAGGGCATCCATGGAGACGGTTTCATCTTTTCCCAGACGCGCAAGTGTCTTGGGATTCAAGCCTGCAATGGTGAGCAGGTCTGTCTTTTTCATCTTTTTATCGATCAGCAGCTTCCATAAGCCGTTATAGCTCCATCCCATAACTTCATCTCCCTCGTATATATAGTACACGCTCCTATAGGTTAGGTCAACAGTTAAACGGTCAAATAATGCGAGGTAAAATATATTCCCTAAAAGGTAAAATAATTATTGACAAAGGAATATAATGGTGCTATACTAACCTCAGAAAACAAAAAACACGGCAGCATACGGGAGTTGCAGCTCCCGTATGCCTACATAGGTGATCTCGGCACCCATGCAACGGATTCAATCCGCACCGCGGGATTAGTATACCTGTTTTTCACCCTGTTCGCAAGGGAAAATTGCAGGCAGTTCCGCGATGTCGGTCCGCCATATTCTATGGCTAACACCGTGCAGGGAGTTCACCTGCACGGTGTTTTGTTTTCCAATCAAACAGAAAAGGAGCTGTAGTTATGGAAAACAAGAGGTTTCTCAATGCGGACGATGTAGCGCAGTATTTGAATGTATCGGTACCCACGGCGTACAAAATCATCCGCAGGCTCAACCAGGAGCTGTCGGCAATGGGCTATCTAGTCGTGGCGGGACGGGTCAGCAGGACCTACTTCGAGCAGAAGGTCTACGGCGGCGCCACCGCCTGACGGAGGTGGGCCATGCCAGTCTACAAGGACGCAAAGACCAACACCTGGTATGTAAAGGACCGATACAAGGACTGGACGGGGAAGACCAAACATCTGATGAAGCGGGGGTTTGCACGCAAGCGGGAGGCGGTGGAGTGGGAGGAGGCCTTTCACCAGCGGCTGGACTCCAGCCTGGACATGACCTTTGCCGACTTCTATCAAATCTATCAGCAGAACATCGGAAGCAGGCTGAAGGCCAGCACCTGGGCCACAAAGGCCGCCATCATTGAGACCAAGCTGCTGCCCTTCTTTGGGGAGCTGCGGCTGCGGGATATTAGCTCGGTGGAGGTCATCCAGTGGCAGAACCAGATGATGAAGGAACGCACGCCTCAGGGCAAGCCCTATTCCCAGACCTATCTGAAGACGCTGCACAACCAGCTCAGCGCCATCTTCAACCATGCGGTGCGGTTTTATAAGCTGTCCCAGAATCCCGCGCGGACAGCGGGCGCCATCGGGGAAAAAGAGGGCGGGGAGATGAAAATCTGGTCGGAGGAGGAGTACCGGCGATTCTCCGAGGCCATTATGGACAAGCCGGTCTCCTTCTACTGCTTTGAACTGCTCTATTGGTGCGGCATCCGGGAGGGAGAACTGCTTGCGCTGTCCAGGGGGGATTTTGATCTCAACAGGCGGGAGCTGAGAATCACCAAGACCTATCACCGCATCCATGGGGAAGACCAGATCACCACCCCCAAGACCCGCCAGAGTGTGCGGACGGTGGCGCTGCCGGCGTTTCTCTGTGAGGAGATGCAGGAGTATTTCTCCATGCAGTATGACCTGAGACCCACCGACCGGGTCTTTCCCGTGAGCAAGAGCTTTTTAAGCAAGGAGATCCTGCGGGGAGCGGCCATAAGCGGCGTGAAGCGCATCCGGGTCCATGACCTGCGCCACTCCCATGTGTCGCTGCTCATCCATATGGGGTACAGCGCGGTGGCCATCGCAAAGCGGGTGGGCCACAAGAGCATCGACATCACCTATCGCTATGCCCACCTGTTCCCCTCCGTTCAGACCCAGATGGCGGACGAACTGGACCAGAGAAGGGAGGAGGGGGAGTTTGTCCAGCAGAAGTTGTGACCGGAGGGGACGTTGGCGGAATCTGACGGTGGCCTTTCGTGTCTCCCAGGAGGAGCGGGAGGAGATCCGCACCCGGGTAAAGCTCTCCGGATTGACCCAGCAGGAGTATATCATCCGGCGGCTGCAGGCCCAGGACATTGTGGTAGTGGGCAGTCCCCGCCTGCATAAGGCATTGAAGGAGCAGATGCGCCAGATTTTTCTGGAGCTCCAGCGGATTGGGAAAGGAGGTGAGGTCAGCCAGGAACTTCAGGAGACCATTCGCCTTGTATCAAAGATTTATGACGGTATGAAATCCAACTGAGCAGCCCGAAAGTTGATTTGCTGCTGCTTACAATCGATATCAGAAAGGATGTTATATATGATGCGTATTCCTGTCAGCCCCGCTGCCTATTTAAAAGACCTGGCCGCTTCCTTTACACCCCAGAAGGCGAAAGAGGCGCTCAAGCGTTTCGGAGAATACCTGTCCCGCAGCGACAGCATGGACGCCATCCGCAATCTGGCCTCCCAGTTTCAGAAGATTCTGGAGTGCCCTCTGATGGAGACTGTAAAGACTGTCACCGAACAATTGCCTGAAAATCATCCCAACCGCCAGGCGCTTGAGGACTGGCGGGAGCTTCTCGAGCGTCCTATCTCCGCCAGCGCCGCAGGCCGCAGCCTCTCTCAGGTCTGCTGCTCCATCGCGTTTTTGAGCAGCATCTCCAATTATCTGGAGCGCCGGGATTATCTGCTTATGTCCATTCAGGCTCTGCCCAAGAACCAGCGGGAGGAGGCGGCCAGAGCCCTGCACAAGAAGCTCACGGAACTTCTCATCCACATCACCGTACCCAGCCTGATTGAGGACGGACGCAACCCGCTGCTGCGCCATCAATACCGCCTTTGGAGTCAGGTGACAGACTGCATTGCCGCCGGCGCGGAGGAATTCGCCATGTTCTTCCTGGTCTATGACGGTGAGCGCCTGCGCTTTCTGGGACCGTGGGTGCTGTCCGGGGACGCCGATGTTCAGGAGCTCTACCAGTGCGCCGACATCATCGCTACGCTGGCCAGACAGGGGGTGTACTGGGACCACGATGTGCTGGTCAACTGCTTCTGGCAGCTGCTGGACCTGAAGGTGCGGATTCTGCTGAGTCAGGACAGGGCGCCCAACCAGGACGACCAGGCGGTTCTGGAATTGTGGGCCATGATGTACTGGACGGAGAGGAAGGAGTTTCACAGCTTCTGGGAACTCTCCCGCTTCTATGAGAATCTGTCCCGCTATGAACTTGAAGAGGAAAAGGAGGACTGAGATATGACACTGCAGGTCATCAATGATTTCAATCTGCGCATGTGGGCCCGTATCCTTGTCACCGTACCGGCGGGGCCCCAGGTGGCCCGGGCGCTGGAACAGATACATATTCTGGCGGACGGGGTGTGGGAACATGAACAGATGGCGGGCCAGAGCGCGCTGTATGAGGTCTACCATCAGCTGGTGAGCGATGCCCAGGCGCTGGAGCTGGCCGGACAGGCCAGCCCGGCGCTCACCGGGGCCCTCTATGCCTCCCGGGTACTGGAGGACATCCGGGAGGGGACCGGCTGCGACCACCCCACCGGCGGGATATATGATGCCCGGGATTTGCCGGATTCCCTTCAGGAGCGATGGGAGGAGGGGTGTACTGACGAGGCTTGTGCGGAGGTACTGATTTTTGAGACCATGGAGGAGATCATCGTACCTACCCACAATCTGCCTCTGGCGCTGGAGACGGTGCAGCATCTGATTACCGGCTGCCTGGTGAAGGAGCTGGAGGATGTTCCGCCCGAGCGGTATCCACGGCCGGAGACCGGGCGCTGCGTGAAGCTGGCGCGGTGGCTGCTCCCCTGGGGGGAGCGCCCCTCGGTGCAGTATCTCAGCTGTGTGGAGGGGGAGCTGTTCACTGTGGACGGCAGGCAGGCGGAGGTAAGCAGGGAGGCATATCTGAGCGCCATTCATCAGATGGAGAGATGGGTGAGCCTGCCCGAGCTGGACGGCTATCTGGAGGACTGTGCCCGGCAGGCCGAGGACGGCGGACGGCTGAAGGAGGCGGTAAAGGAGTGGGAGGACGAGATTGAGGCTCTGGTCCCCCCTGAGGCCCGTTGGAGCAGCGAGTTTGAAGAGGTGAATTCACAGCCAGAGATGTAACCAGATAGGAGCAGATGAAGCGGCCGTCCTGCCAGGCGGCCGCTTCTTGCAGGAATCATAAGATAGGGCGGGGCAATAGGATAATTTGTTGTGGAGTTCGCTCCGGGTTTATGCTATCCTATGGATATAAAATTGTACAGCGTATCTTTGACCGATTTGACGCCATTTAATATATGGCTTGAATGTCATAAGGAGACACAGCATGAAGACAAAACAGACGATCTCCGCTTCTGAGCAGTACAAGAGCAATCTGCGCAACATTCGCGGTACCTTTGCCGCCGAGGGGATGACCATCAGCAAGGCTACCCGCAGCAATCTGGACCGCATTGCCACCGGCCAGGCCAGCTACCAGCAGGTCCTGCAGGAGCTGCGGATGAAATATGAAAAGCGAGGCTGACCATGTTCTCACGATATGAGGTCTACACTACGGTGCAGTCCATTTATTGCTATCCGGACAGCGATGTGCTGAAAAACAAATTGAATATCCGTGATGGCGGTGAGCTCAAACGGGCTGAGGAGGAGTTCGTGGCGGTAAAGCAGCTGGTTTTACTGCAGACGCCCATAAAGGGCCGGTTTACCATGACGCATTTGCTGCGTATCCACCGCTTTCTCTTTGAAGATGTGTACTCTTTTGCAGGTCATCTTCGCCGGGAGCAGATCAGTAAAGGAAACACCAGCTTTTACCCGCCGGATCTGATTGAACGGGAACTGCGCCGTGTGTTCCGGGCGATCCACGAGTTGGATATGCTGCATGAGAAGGACCCCAAGGTGCAGATCCAGAATCTTTCCCGTGTAATGGCGGAGCTGAACGTCATTCACCCATTTCGGGAGGGAAATGGACGCAGTATTCGCGAACTGATCCGCTGTATGGCTCTGGAATATGGGCTTTCCATCAACTGGGGCAACACAGACAGGAACACGCTGATGGATGCGGCGGTTGCATCGGTAGACAATGATATGGCATTTTGCGATGTATTGACGTTGTGCCTGGAGAGCGAGAGAACTAATTTAAGTTATATGGATCCGAACTTGATGTAGGCAGTAGCAGGTAGCTATGTATCATATATGTAACAGATGTGTTACTGCAATAGGTAGAAACTTGTAAATTTAAAAAAATCACCAATAGTGCCGGTGGCCTGGCGAGTCGAAAAAGTTTTACAGAGTTTGT
Source organism: Pseudoflavonifractor phocaeensis (assembly GCF_016901955.1). GTDB lineage: Bacteria > Bacillota > Clostridia > Oscillospirales > Oscillospiraceae > Flavonifractor > Flavonifractor phocaeensis_A. The sequence goes on along the minus strand of NZ_JACJLC010000044.1, from coordinate 14,906 downwards.
GCCCGCAGGTGCGAAAACAATCAGAATGGATTTCAGCTGTAACATATACATAGTTGAAAATATGTTTCAGGCCATAAGTATGAAATTCGCCCGCCAAAGGTGGCCAAATTATGTGTGCAGCAGGATGTATCCCACTCGAAAGAGTGACACCCACCACTTTTTCGGTATCCTTAATTACTGGCATTGCCGGAGGTTCCCAAAAGTTTTAGCTATGTCTAGAAAAATATCCGAGCAAGACGAGAAAATGGGTGAAGAAAAACCGAGGCAAAATCGGTGTAATATACATATGAGAGAGAAGGTTAACTGATAGCTGTATTGAATTGTGAAAAATGATACCGGGTGGACTGGACGCATCTATCCAACGAAAAAGCGCAATGTTGAAGGAGCTAAGCTACAAGAAAGTAATTGCACATGTTATCTCCGAGAAAGGAATTAGTGGCCGATTCGCAGGTGATATTCGTGCTTTTCCTAACTTCTTATGTATAGATGTTTACTAATTCACTATGAATGCAGGCGGGGCTGATATTTATCTGCCTTTATGTGAGATTGCAACTGCTGGTATTGTTAGGTAGTTTGAACAGAAACGTCGTGCCGAATGTAGGTTTGTCAAACATATTGGACAGTGACTTCTAATGGAGAACGCCAGTGGAGGGGCCTCATAGGGAAGTTGTTGGAGCGGCGGTTGTGAACAGCGAGCTGCTTTGCAAAATCGTCCAGTGAGTAAAAACTGTGGCAGGAATAGAAACGTTTCTGGTCCTCTCGGTGGCTGCGCTCTACTTTGCCGTTGTGTCTGGGTGTATAGGGGCGGATGAGCTTACGACAGATGCCCAACTCGGTGGCAGTGGCTTCAAACAAAGTGGGGATGTCCCTCTTACTGTTGGAAAAGCGGTTGGTGAACTCAAAGCCGTTGTCCGTCTGGACACATTCCACCCGGATGCCCCGGCGGGCATACCACTTGAACAACCTTTTCAAGAAGTCGGCAGAGGAATAGGTACTCTGCTCAGGATATGCTGCCAAGAAGCGTAGGCGAGTAAACTCGTCAATGGCGGTATATTGGAACAGGCGAAGCTCGTGGTCTGCAATACACCTACGGGGCACTACTTTCACATCTACCTGGACTCGCTGGCTTGGATAGGTCATCTGTTCATACGGTCTGGGCTTGTACGCTTTCTTCTTCTCAGGTGCAGGGAACAGTCCTAGTTTGCGCATGACCCAGAACAGACTCTCTGGGCGGCGGGTATAGCCTCTCTGCCGCAGCCGATGCCACAGCTCCACCATACCCAGGCTTGGGTTGCGGCGACGTATGTCCTGGATCAGCTTCAGCTCCGCCTGTGTGTGCTGGTTGGGATGGCTGTGGGGCCGCCTGGACTGGCAGGCCAGGGACTGCACCGTCCCGTCCCAGCGGGCCTTCCAGAAGTAGATGTACGACCGACTCCTGTTGTACTTCCGGCCGGCGCGGCTGACGCCGTATTTCTCCGTGTATTTCATTAAGGATTGCCGATACGCCATGTCCTGTGTTATACTCCTGCTCATGAAGGATATGGCCCCCTCTCGTTAAGTTGTTGTCTGGCAACTCAACTTTATCCGATGAGGCCGTATCCTTCATCCTTTTTTATTCAACTGTCCAATATGTATTGTACTCCTACAGTTTGAACAGAAACGTCGTGCCGAATACATTGACGGTTTGTGCGATGTTTGTTATAATTTTTAAAATATAGTATAAGACAATGCAATGTTGCAGAAGGTGCTGCCCAAAGAAGTAGAATGGTATTTAAATGGTTCGACTCCAAAAGCGACACCGGTGCGGTAAAGTGCGAGCTAGTTGAAAGTGATCCAAATACTCCGGAAAAATTGTAATGTGTGCATGAGAGACTTGCTCTTTTTGTGCATCAAGAATAGATGAGGTGTGTGTATGTTAACTCCTGCCGACGAGGATCTGGAAATCCCAGAACAACTGCTGGATTCCATTCGGCAACACTATGCGGGTGGTCTGCGTTTTGAGAGCACGGTTTTGCGCCTTCTTGAAGATCATGTGGGCTGTGTGTTGGACAATCAAATCTTGACCAAGTTGCGATGTGCCATGTTTCAACGCAGAGATGGCCTGTTTTTTTTGCGCGATGCAGTAGCGAATGAAGCACAGCGTAGTGCTGTGGCCGGAGATGTGATTCAAGATGCACTGAACCAATACGGGTGTATTGTGCTTGAGACATTATTTAAGCAATTTCTTGCTATGGGATCTTCGACCTGTATTCGGGATCTGGGAGATTTTGCAGATTATTTGACTTGGGAAATACCTTGTAGCATTCGCTTTGGTCGCGTTATGAACATCAAGATTATCAAAAACAGAGGACTATCTGCCTCTGCGGCAGCAGAGGCTGCTGCCGAGAAGGTGGTACATACACTGGAGCAACATGGCTGTGTCACCGAAGGAGAGCTTTTGGAGTGGTATTCCTATTATTCTGTAGAGTTCTTGCGGAAATTACTGGATAAATATACAGATAATATTGTACAAACAAACATCAACGACATCATATGCTACCAAACTGTGGAATCGCTCGAAATTGATTCCGCTTTTCCTGCAGTTCTGAACGCGGTGATGGACGACGTACGGCGGCTTTCGCTGACCCCGTCCCAGGATATTATCCACGCCTTGATCAGTGTGCGCATAGGGTACCATTTCCGGGACGCATACAATATTGGGGATGACAGGTCATTTCAGCGCATCGTTTCTCTGTACGCTTCAGCATTGGAACGGCGTGTTTGGCGTGCAAGATGCTTTGTGGAGGAAACCGAAGAAGATGTATGATTATGTGTGGGATCAAGAGACAGGCGGCCTCCTGTTGACGACCTCCACAGGAAAATATGTTGCCAATGAAATTCGACCCGTGTTTGCCGAAGAAATTGAACTTACGGGACTCAGTCGCTATTTTTCCTATGATCCGCATACGACAGGGCCGCTCCTCTGGGCGCAAAAGAATGTCTACTACGACCGGGGCGAGAAAGTGGCCCAGTGCAATGCGATGCAGTATGGAAAACCTATCGAGATTTCATGTTTTTTCGAAGGAAAAAGGGAGCTGATTCCCGTGGATATCTATAAAATGGTTCGGAAAAATGAGGCTATTTTAAAGGCACTGGTGGACGATACGAAACGCCGTATTAAAGAGCTTTACGACGCAGATATTGCGCGCTGTGATGCGGCCTATATAGCTTTTTCGGGTGGAAAGGACTCGGTGGCATTGCTCCACCTCTGCCATGAAGTGCTGCCGATGGATGTCCCTGTGATTTTTAGTGATACAGATATGGAGTTGCCGGACACCTATCGGACTTGGGAGACAATCCAGAAAATGTATCCACAGCGTACGTTCATCTGCGCCAAAGCACATACGCGGGCACTGGAAAACTGGAACACTTTTGGGCCTCCGTCCCGAACGATTCGCTGGTGCTGCTCCATCCACAAAAGTACGCCGGCTCTGATTGGACTCAAGACCATGCTGGGGAAGCCAGCCATTCGCATTATGGCCTTTGTTGGGGTGCGTGGAGAGGAGAGTTTCCATCGCTCTTTTTATGAAGATGCCAATGACAGCGTCAAAAATGCCTCTCAAATGAACCGCATGCCACTATTGGACTGGGGTGCCCATGAATTGTGGCTGTATACGTTCCAAAATAACCTTTATTTAAATAGAGCCTATCGGTTGGGACTGCCACGGGTAGGCTGTGCGATGTGTCCGGAGTCTTCAGAGAAGTATGTCTGGTTGGTGGATGCGGCCTACCCCGGCCTGATTGAGCCTTATGCGGATGCCATTTTACACGCTGTGAATAAATCCTTTTCAAACCGGGAGGAAGAACGAGCTTACTTAGCAAGCCAAGGCTGGCAGGCCAGAAAAAGCGGTACTATATTGAATCAAACCATCACGGCTCCGGTGGAGCTGGTAGAGCGAGGCAAAACGACCTTCAAAAGCGCCTTTTTTGACGAAGCCCGGTTTCACACGTGGATTAAGCCCCTGGGGTCGGTGGTCGCACACCCAGACACTGGGGAGACAAAACTGAAGTTTCCCCATACGCTGGACGAAGGACTTCCTTTTTCCTACCGTACCCTTTCGGGTGGAGGCGGTGTGCTGACAGTGCAGTTTCGCTCTGAGGATGAGAGAATTGCGGTAACGCCGTTGCTGCGCACCATGCTGAAAAAAGTTTCTGCCTGTGCCGGTTGCCGCGCCTGTGAGGCGGAATGCACCCATGGTGCCTTGTATTTTTCCCAGGGTACCATGCAGATTGATGAGAAAAAATGTGTGCATTGTCAAAAATGCTTTACCAATATCGACAACGGCTGTTGGAGGTATAAATCCATGTACAAGAGCGAACTTGAGCAGAAAAACAAGATGAGCGGCATCAACCGCTATAATAACTTTGGACTGCGAGAAAAAGACGCAAATTTGTGGATTTCTACCCTAGTGGAAATGCGGGAGAGCTTTTTCCCCTGGACCGATCAACATCCCTTGGGGAAGAAGATGGTGGAGGCTGCCAGTGCCTGGTTCCAGCAAGGCGGGTTGATCGACGGCAGATCGCGAAAGCCCACCATTCTGGTAGATCTCTTTGAGAAATTTGGCGGAGATTCGGCGCTGGGGTGGGAGATCATTTGGATGACTCTGTCCAATCATGCAGCCCTTGTGAAGTGGTTTGTCACAGCAACGAAATTTGGAGAGGCTTACTCCATAGACAAACTGGCCGATATGCTTCGGACAGACTATCCGGAACTCAGCGCCTCCACAATCAAAGGGGGGCTGGCTGCGTTTAAAGATATGATCTCTAAATCTCCCGTGGGGGGGAAAAACGCCATGGTTCAGTTTGAGTCAAAGGGTAAAACGATTGTGTCCGTTACAAGGCTCATCAAAACTGCCCATCCGCTGGCTGTGCTCTATGGCCTGTACCTGAACGCCGCATTGGGCGATCAGCGTACATTTACAGTGACAGGGCTTATGGACGCCGACAACCAATCGACCTATCTCTCTCCGCTTCCTGTTTTCGGCATTTCGGCAGGGGCGTTCAAGCGCATCTGTGAAGGCCTGCACAGCCGGTATCCTGATTATATTGCCACCACGTTTACCCACGGCAATGATGAGATCCGTATTTTCCCCGATAAGTTTACCGCGGAAGATGTCATTACCCTTGCGCTCCAGGAGGGTTCATCATGGAACAGAAGCACTATATAGATTTTTTTACGGTTCCGGCAAAGTACACTGCGAACATGACGCAGGAGGCGATTAATGAGACGCCGGAGACGTGGATGGACTTCTATCCCCATATCAAATACCTGGATTTTTTAAATACGTTATTTGATGAACAAAAATCTGTCTGGTTGACCGGCAACTACGGTACAGGAAAAAGCAATGCCGCCCTGGTCACCCATAAACTCTATATGGACGATCCGGACCGCGTTCATCGGTGGTTTGCCGAATACTCAAACGTAATTCCAAATTGTTCCAATTTGGAGAAGCGCCTCTTTGAAGCGCGCGCCCGGGGCACATTGGTGGTCTATGACTACAATGCCTCCGGCGTTGGGCCTCACGAGGAGTTTCTGGTGCGATTGGAGAAGGGGATCCTTGCTGCGTTAGGCGAACAGAACATGACGGTGCCGGCCAAGGCCAATCTTGATCTGGTTCTTGAGCGCCTTAGGCGGGAGGGCGAGCATTTCTTTTATACCCGTGATACCATGCTGAGCGACATGAAGTCACTCAAAGGGGATATTTGCTCTGTGCCGCAGCTGGAGGAAAAGCTGCGACAGGAGAATATGGGATCTACGCCAACGCATTTCCTTGAGGACGTGCAGGCGGTATTTCACCGGGATGATATCTACCTGAACATCAATGTGCCAACCTTCCGTGCCTGGATTTCCGCCATTTGCACCGCCAATCACCTGAGTAGGATCATCTATATTTTTGATGAGTTTTCCGATTTTATTGACGCCAACAGCGGAACATTAAAAACCTTTGAAGAGGTTACCGAGGCACCTGCCAACAACCATTTTTACCTGGTGCCTGTGACCCATAAGGAGCTAAGCGCTTTTTATGGAGAGAATTCTCCCGGCGCCAATAAGGCGAAAGATCGCTTTTACTTCCGCAACCTCCAAATGCCCAACGACATTGCGTTCCGTCTGGCGGCCCACGCAATGAAGCCGTTAGACGCGGAAAAATGGGATCAGGAAAAGAAAGAACTTTGGAACAGTGTGGTCTCTGTGGTGGATCAGTTCCGTGATCTGGAGACCAGTGAAGCATATGTCTCACGTCAATCCTTCTATGATATTTTGCCGATTCACCCTATGGCGGCATTTCTGTTAAAATTTTTGGCAGAGTCGGCGCGCTCTAATCAGCGGAGTATTTTTGAGTATCTCAAGGGCAGCGCAGATGGCCGTGAGTTTCAGGATTTTATTGCTACCGGAGGCCCCGCTGTCTTCCATCGTCAATTTCTGACAGTGGATTACCTCTGGAAATACTTTATGGAGCGAGAGGATTCCGGTCAGAGCAAAGAAATTGTCGCGATTCGTATGGAATACGACAGGATTCGCGCCCGGGAGTTTGGGCACTACAGTGACGAACAGCCGGAAATCCGGGTGCTGAAGACGGTATTGCTGTTTTCCCTGCTCTCTCGGCTCAATCCCAATGGTCACGACCGGCTGCGGCCCACCGTTGAGAACGTGGAGCTCTCCTTCCGGGGGGATGGCGTGGTAATGGATGTCCTCGGTATTTTGCGGGACTTGGCGGAAAACCGCCATTGCTTCTCCATTGCGGGCGGCAATATCGATCTCTACGCCACAACCGTTGGCAGCGATGATTTGGAGAAGAAGAAAAATGAGCTTTCTAGCCAGTTTCATGAACTCCTTTCGGAGAAATGCAGGGCGGAGATGGAGGCGCAGACGAAAACTGTGCGCGCCAAATTCTCCAGCGGTCGTTTTGATATCCGGGTTTCCGACGGAACCCACACCGCTCTCACGAATCTCAATACTGCCACCAGGGAGAAATATAGCAGTGGACTGGGACGGGACGACGGATCGGTCTGCCTCTGGTTTGTAGTCGCCAAAAACCGCACGGAACAGATGCAGCTCCAGGAGAAAGAAGCGCGGCTGCTGGAGAATCTCCGTGGACACAGAATTGTAATGGTATCCTTCCCGGATATTACATTTTGCGAAAAGGATATCAAGCTCTGGGATGAATATGTGGGGCTGTATGCCCAGTATTTGCTGGAAAACAAAATCGAAGCGAAGAACCAGATCAAAGCCAGTTTTGAACGGATTGAGAAAGCCTGGACCGATAGGCTGAAAGCCTCCAATACCACTCTGGATATCCGGTATTACGACACGGCAGCCGGTGCCATTCAGGCGGAGCGCCTTACCTGGCCTCAGATAAACGCATTTCTGCATCGCTATACCAAAAGCGTGTTGGATGCATGTCCGGATCTCCTGACGGAGCAGATCACCGTGTTTGGCAATAAAGCGCTGAAAGCGTGGGCGCTGGCGGGGCTGCGTTTCAGCGCCTCTGCACCCCAGAGCCAGTTGATTGGATCCTTAAAATCCCAGGGAATTTCCCAGGACGATGCATGGTTTACGGCCAATCCCACCCATTTGTTTGGCAAAATCCGGGCGCTGTTGGAGAAAAAGTATGCCAATACCGTCGGCAAAGGCGGGCAATTATCGCTGCGGAAGGCATATCTGGAGCTGAGGCGGGCGCCCTATGGCATGCGATACAATGGCTTGAGCGCCTTTACCCTGGGCTTTTGCACCCGGTGGCTGCTGGAGAAAAACTGTCAGTGGACCAACGGGCAGCTGAACCGTCCCCTGGACGATGAGACGCTGGCCGAGATCATCGAGGCCACCGTATCCGAGAAGACTGGCAACGAAAAATGGATCTGCCGCCTCTCCAAAGAGGACAAGACTTTTGCGGAGCGGGCCGGAGAGCTGTTTGGCTTGCCGCCGGCTGTGGGAGCTACGCCCAATGATACGCTGCGTGCCATCTCCGGGCGTGTGGAAGAAACCTCCTGCAGAGTGCCGCTTTGGGTGCTGGCCCACTATATCCGAGCAGTCCACCCGGAGCATGAGCCGGCCGCCATCGTAATCGATGCTCTGTGCACCGCCCTCAAGATTAGCTCCAAAGGTAACAAAGAGGAGTTTAACGCTGCCATCTCTGACGTGGGTGGAGCATTGCTGCGCCATTCGGATTTGATCGCCACGGTGGCATCCTATACAAAGGAGTCCGTCTATATCAGTGCATTCCGGCACTACGTGGACAGCGCCAATCCGGAGCTCGCTTCTCTTGCCGTACGGGTGGAGGATCTGAGCCATGGGTACTGCGATATGATTCTAAATCAAGCTGTATCTACCACAGGATGGCTCTGGAACCCGTTGGATATTTCAGCTCTGATCGCAGCGGTGCATGACGCCTACCGGTTTATGGAGCTTGCCCGCAGATTCTTGGGACTGGCCGGATATGCCTCCTATGGGGAAATTCTCTCACTTCTAGAGCGGAAAATGGCCACGGCTGGCTTCCCGTTGGCAATGGTGGGCGAAAAATATCCGGCAATTGCAAAGCTGATCGAAATGCTACAGGGTGACCGAAACGCCCATACCTTGCTGGAGGCCATGGAGGATGGCGCCGCAGTGCTTGATGCGCTCTACAACGATCCGGAAAAGAAGCTGGCGCTTGCGATGATTGCAGAGCGATTGGGCGACGGGAAACTGGGCCGGGACGACCTGCTGGATCTTGTGACCCAGCTGCCGCTGGAGCCAGACTACCATGCTGGGCTTTCGACGGAAAAATATCTTGCTTTGCTCCGGAGGCTATTAGATCAAAATGTTCGCAACACGCTGATCCGGCAGATCGGGCAGGAATGGAAGCGGATCTCAGGATTCTCTACCTTTGACGATTGGTCCTTTGACACCAAGCTCCCTGCCTGGACAGTTTTGGCAGAGACGAGCAACGGGCGGGAACTGCTGCAATTGCTGCGTGCGCCGCAGAATTATTCCAACGAGGCGCTGCGGCAGGCCCAGGCGGAACTGGAAGTGCTCAGCTCTGTCACAATCTCCCGGTGTCAAACCGTGTTTTTGCAGACCGTTGTTCCGGAAAAGTACCGGAAATTAAAAATCGACCTGGCGTCTCTCTTGCGATATCTTGGCCAGCAATGCGGCAGCGACCCCAACCGATGGCCCGAGCATCCGGAAATAGGGGCCTTTATTCGGGCACAGTATCGCGACGTATTTGCCCCGGAGGTTGTGCGCAATCTGAAGGACATGGACGCCGCAACCTTGAAGAAGACGCTGCTGCAGTTGGTAAAGACCGACCCGGATATTGGGCTGCGTTTCTTGGAGCTGTGATGTGTGATGAAATACACCTTAAATGAGTATCTGCCCTATCTGTCCGATCCCGGCACGCGAATTGAAGTGCCACCCAATCGAGAGTTAGCGGCCAAACTGGTATCGGACTACAGCGACAAGGGGGCCATGGTTGTGCCTCTTTCCCAATTGCTTCCCCGAGATACAAAATGGCTCCCCAGTCCAGCGGCCATGGTAGATACCATGCAGAGATTCGGCCGTACGTCCCATTGCCTCACGGTATTTGTCGGCATTGAGTCCTATCTCGTATTTTTACAAGAGCGAGCCTGGCGGGACTTCTTTGTTGGCCTGTATGCCCTAATAGAGCAACAGGAGTTCCATGGGCGGTTTTTAATCGGAAGGCTCTTTTTTCTGCCACATAGCAATCCGAAATATGAAAATGCCATGCAGATTGTCCACTTCCAGGGGGAGATCGCGTCAATTGACGACCTGGAGATCCAGCTGTTCCCCGCCAAGTGGGTGCCAGCTGGGAGGGCCGTGCCCATGGTTGTCCCGGCGTTGGAGCAGTTGGGTATATATATCCCCAGCGGACAGTACCGGTTTTCCGTGGAAGAAAAGGAGCTGCGCTCCGCCGGCGCTCATTACCTCACAGTTGTCACCAACGGCGGCGATGCCCTGGAGAAGCTCTATGGAATTGACGGCTCGTTTGAACCTGCCCAGGCGGACCAGTTGCTGTGTCAATGCGCCCAATGCAGCGCTACGCCCAATGAGGTTTTAACGCAGCGGTTTGGGGGAGAAGCCTACCTCACCTGTGATAGGGCGCCCATGCAGCTGGCTCGGCTGAGGGAGGATGCACTTTGGGACTTCTATGTCTGGCTTTTGAAGGGCAAACTCTCGGTTACGACGTATCTCTATCACGTCCTGGCTCAGGCACCAACGGCGGAGACCTTTTTGCAACAGTACGTAGTCACTGCGGCCATCTCACTTTTGGGAGACTCTCATGCAGCATCTCTGGCAGAAGAGCGGGGCCGTGTGCTGCAGCGCATGGGGATGATTGAACCCCTGATCGAGCAATTTGTGAGGCGAACGGAGGAGGATGGCCGGTCTGTGCCGTTCCTCAATTGCGGCACAAGTGTTGAAATGCAGGGCTTGATCCGCCGTGCCGCTAAATTGGGCGGCACGGCGCGGTTGCCTGAGGATTTCGACCGGTCCATGCCGATCCTAAATTTCTATTTGGATCCGTATTATTCCTATGGCAACCAGGTGCTGACACAGTATTTTCATCAGTTGCGTTACAATCGGCTGCGGGACTGGGTGGATGCAGACTTTGTGCAGCTGGCAAATGATGTGGAAGTTCCTCCGGAGATCGAGCACCGGGACATGGTATTGAGGCGTTACGACGATGGAGGCACTGGACTGCTGGTGGTGGATGGTATGGGGGCGGAGTATTATCCGCTGCTGTGCAATTTGGCCAACCACAACCACCTGAACCTGGAGAGCCGTCAGATTGTCACCGTAAATCTCCCCTCATCCACACAGTTTAATCCCATTTCATGGAGCAATTCCTGTAGGCTGCCGGAGGTAAAGCGGGCAGATGACATCTCCCATGCCGGATATTCCAAATTTGAAGCATGTCGGTATGAGGAAAACCTGGCCGAAACGCTGCTGCTGTTTCACAAGCGGGTTTTACCCAGAGTCGTAGAGGGGCTGCAGACATATAAGCGGGTTGTAGTAACCGCCGACCACGGTGTCTCCTATTTGGCTGTCACGGCATACCGCAAAAACCTGGTGCAAACCATCCCGTGGGAGGACCCGGAGGACTGGCGATATACCGTGAGCACTGCCGGGCGGGAGGCGCCGGATGGTACGATCCCCGTGTACCACCCCGAAGACGGTCTCACATATTTTGTAGGAAAGGGGTATCACCGTCTACCCAAACGGGGGAGCAAATTGTATGGGCTACATGGCGGTGCCTCTCTGGAAGAAAGGCTGGTTCCACTGGTGGTCTTTACTCGAGAGGCTGCGACTGCGGTCAATCTGCAACCGGAAGAAGAATTTTTGGAAGACGAAGCCTTTGATATCCTGTGAAATGGGAGAAGACTATGTACGATACAGAAAAGCTAAGAAAGGTATTTCCACAGACCTCTATCTATAAGGACCGTTCTACGAACGCCATTTTCAAAGCGGCGAAAATAGAAGCGTTTCTGAGGGATTGGATCATCCGGAAAAAAGCTGGACCGGATGGACGTGTTGCTGATACGGAAGCGCTCAGCCAGTATATTGACAGTGTCATCCCGCGGCAAAGTGAGCGAGGTGCATTGGAAGACGCAGCGAGAAGCAACGGCGAGACTCGTCCCTTTCTTGCGAAAATTAACATTTCTTTCAATTCCAATGCTAACTACTATTGCTTTGAACTACCGGATCTGGGCTTTTCTTTTTCCAACACTATTATCGAGGATTATGTCTGGGAGCGAGTGAAAGATGATTTGCTCAAGGAGTCCGGTGGCTGGGGATTGTTGAAGCTGGGCTATATGCCGCCAGAAGAGAATAAAAAAAACGGCCGATTTACGCTGCTGGATTTTAAAAACTTTTGTCCGTATACGGTGCGGCTAGACACCTACCGCAGAGCCCGTGCTGCATATGATGATACCGAGGAATGGATGGATATCTTACTGGGGGCCATTGATTACTGCGCGGACGGTTTTCAAAAGCAGGGCAATCCTGCCGCAGACACATGGCTGGCCAAACACACCATGCTGACGCGGTTGCTGCCATTTGTAGAACCCCGGGTTAATTTGATTGAATTGGCGCCCCAGCAGACAGGCAAGTCCTATATTTTTGGGAAAATCGGGAAATACGGCTGGTTAGCCGGCGGCGGCAGCCTGAGTCGCGCTAAACTATTCCTGGATATGCGGCCCGGTGCTAAAGCGCGGGGGTTAGTGACCTTCAACGATTTTGTTGCGATTGATGAGATCAAGTCTATTTCTTTTTCCAACGACAAAGAAATGGCCGGTATTTTCAAAGGCTATATGGAAGATGGATTCGTAAATGTGGGCGGAAACCGCGTTGACGGCGATGCGGGCATTATCTTTTTGGGCAACATAGATGTAAATGATATGGACGCTAGAAAGGATATGTTTCGTGAACTGCCGGATATTTTCCGAGACAGTGCTCTTTTGCAGAGGATACACGGATTTATCCCGGGAAAGTATATTCCGGCTCTTTCGCCCAATATGTACATGGACGGCTGGGCGCTGAACACAGAGTATTTTACCGAGATTCTGCACCAGTTGCGCACACCAGCTGAGACCATGCGCTATCGCGCTATTGTAGAGGAGTTGGTTACTATCCAAGGCTCGGACATCTCCGGACGCGAGCAGGAGGCGGTTTTGCGGATTTGCACCGCTTACTTGAAGCTGTTTTTCCCGCATGCTTCCAAAGAAATGGTAAATGCCCTGAAGTTTAAGCAGGATTTCAACCGTTATTGCCTCCAGCCGGCAAAACAAATGCAATTTACGGTTCTGGAGCAATTAAAGATCATCAATCCTAACGAATTTGGGGCAAAGCAGATGGCGTCGTATGCCGTACGGAATGATTAAGATGGGAAAAGTATATACCTGTATTGTCTGTGACGAACCAGTGGACAAGATTTCTAAAGGGCTCTGCCAAAAGTTGTTTGATCGCCATACAAAGAAAATTATGTGTCTATCCTGCTTGGCCAACGCGTTAGAGGTGGAGGAAGCGGTTCTGATGGAAAAGGCGGAAGAGTTTAAGGAGGCAGGGTGCACCCTGTTTTTGTGAGGTGGATCTCGCAATGGAACATATCTATGCCGATCATGCGGCAACGACTCGATTAGACGGTGACGCACTGGAAGCGATGCTCCCATGGCTTCAGGATGCATACGGCAATGCTTCGCAGCTTTACTCGTTTGCAAGAAAGCCAAAACAGGCGATCAGAGAGGCACGGCGCATGGTCGCTGCGTGCATTCATGCCCAGCCGGAGGAGATTTTTTTCACTTCTGGTGGAACCGAAAGCGACAATTGGGTTATAAAAGGCTCCGCGTTGTCAGATCCGACCCATAGGCCTACCGTCACTTCTGCCTTTGAGCATCATGCAATTTTGAATGCGTGCAGAACAATCGAGCGACTGGGTTATCCGGTTACCTATCTGCGCCCTTCGGCAGAGGGACAGATTTCCCCGGCGCTTCTGGAACACGCCCTATCCGGTGAGACCAGGCTTGTATCAATCATGTTTGCCAATAATGAAATCGGCAGCATACAGCCAATCCAAAAGCTGTGTACCGTAGCGCATAGCCATGGAGCGCTGTTTCATACAGACGCCGTCCAAGCGGTGGGGCATGTGGATCTGGACGTCCAGATTCTGGGCGTAGATTTCCTGTCGGCTTCTGCACACAAATTCTGCGGGCCGAAGGGAGTTGGTTTTCTCTATATCCGGAAGGGAGTACCTCTGGCGTCGTATATCGATGGGGGCGCCCAAGAAAGCGGACTGCGGGCAGGTACAGAGAATGTCGCCTCGATTGTGGGGATGGCCGTGGCGCTACGGAAGAGCTGTGTGTCAGTTCAGGAGCAGAAAGCTCACCTCCAAAGGCTAGAGACGAGTCTGTTAAGCCGACTTGCCGGTGCGAGGATCCGCTTTCAGCGAAATGGGGGCACAGAAAGGCTGCCAGGATTGATTAGCCTTTCGTTTCCAGGAAAAGACGGGGAAGCAATTTTGCATAGGATGGATTTGATGGGAATAAGTATCTCCACGGGTTCTGCCTGCAATAGTAAAGATACGGCAATCTCCCATGTGTTGCGTTCCATTGGCCTGGATGACACGCTGGCTGGCGGTACGATTCGGATATCTTTGGGGAAAGAAAACACCGTTACAGAGGTTAATAAAATAGCCGACGCACTGATTCGCATTTTGCGATAAAAAGTAAAAAAGTTCCTTTGCCCATGACAGCGACAGTGTCGACTGAATAAAGTGCCTACCACCATATATGTGGCACGACGTTCAATGCTAAGAACTAAAACTATTAAATCGAGTGCGCAGGGAAACGGAATGAATCTCTTTGACTGTCTAGGCCTTGTTTGAAAATTGTCAACACGCCCAATCGGCGGGTCTTTTACCCGCTGGACGGCCCAATTTTTTCTTGAAATCTGTCAGGATTCCTGCGAAAAAATTGCTTGCCAGCAGCCAAAATCCCTCGCCGCTGGGCATATCGCCAATATTCAAACAAGGCCTAGCGTTGAAGCGAATGTCACTAAGAGTGCCTAACAAAACCGAAAAGCAATCAAAGCGGCAGCCAGAGTAAGAAAGGCCAAATGAATATCAGCCCTGCGTTCATATCGGACAAGCAGACGTCTGTACCGATGGAGCCAGGCAAAGGTTCGCTCGACAACCCAGCGGTGTTTTCCAAGATGCGAGGAACTCTCCACTCCTCGTCTGGCAATTCGGTGCTTTATGTGCCGCACGGCACACGCCTGTCTGCAAAATGGGAAATCATATCCTTTATCGGCATGAAGTTTCCGGGGATGACAGGTAGGTTTCCCATGTAAATTTCGCAGGCACGGCAGATGATCCAGC
>NZ_JACJLC010000043.1 GCF_016901955.1 Pseudoflavonifractor phocaeensis | reverse complement strand
CTCATCGTCAGCGGCCACCTGGTCGATGACGGCGTCCAGGTCGCTGAGCACCTGGCTGTTCAGCGCGTTCAGCGCCTCCTGCCGGTCGATGGTGACCACGCCTACGTGGCCCTGCTTCTCCAGCTTCACAAATCCCATTTCCTGTGCCTCCTTATTTGTCGATCCCAGTATGTTTGTTATTATTTTAACAAATTCCCTCCTAAATAGTATACCTCTTCTCAGCATAACAGGCAAGTGGATTGGGAGAAAATTTCGTTATTTTTTTATCAAATAATATAGGGAAGCTGCACAACCGCATTTTGATCTGGATCCTTTTCTCTGGCAGGAAGCTGCAAACTTCCTGGTTCACCCCTGGAAGCCAAACATCCTTTTCCCAAATTTCCGGCGGTCACAAAAGCCGGGGCTCCGGCATGGGCTCCAGAGGGTAGCAAGCCAGGGCGCTCCCCTCCCGCCGCTCCCGGGAAAAGGCCACCCCAGAGACAGTCCCGCCGTCATAGGTCTTGTAGTAATAAGCCCCGGTGGCAGCGCTGATACAGCAGGAATAACGGGTCACGTCCCACTTCCCCTCTGAAGTGCGCACCGCCCCCCGGACCATGGCCACCGTGTCCAGGATGTGAAAGAACTGACTCACACTGGCCCCCTCATTCCCTCCGCACACACTGTTCCATTTGTGGAAGGCTGCCCGCACATACCGGGAGGCGGGAGAACAATCCCCAGGCAGGCCCAAAGCGCCCATTCCCTGGCCGAAGGGCTTTAGCTCCGGCGCGCCCATCCGGTCCTCCGGATTGGCGGAGGACAGGCCCAGATACTGGCTCAGATTGGCCTGATGAAAGGGAAAGGGAGGCTCGTTGGTGAGCACGCCTACCGGGTCCTCGTACAGCCGCAGTCCCTCCGCCATGGGCTCGGCCACCACTGTCCGTTTCCCGTCGGACAGATGCCAGTGGAGAGGAGCGCAGGGCATGTCCGGCAGGAAGGGCACGTCCAGGAGCCGGATCCGGCGCAGCTGTTCCACCGCCTGGTCCGCCGTCTCACAGGTCCCCAGCAGCCAGGGGATCAGCTCATAGGGCCCAAGGGACAAGCCGTCTTCCCGCCCGCAGGGGTAGCGGGCGCTGTGGGGAAAGTTGAGCCCCGCCAGATAGAGGCCCTTTTCATTCATGGCCTCGGCATACAAAGGCCAGCCCGCCGCCACCGTGGCCATGCCGATCATGGCGTAATGCCGTTCCAGCGGAGGCACGGCCTTAAAAGTCAGGGGAAACCGCCGGGGCGTGATGACCACCTGCTGGCCAAAATCGTACTCCAGATCCAGATTCCGGCCAAAATAGGGTGCGTCGGTGGTAAAAATAAGGCTGGTACACATGAAGGATCCCTCCTGTTCGGAACTCGGGCTTAGTATGTGGACCGCGGCCCGTTCTATCCCAGGTCCGGGGATGGAACCATAACCAGCATACCGGGAAAATCTCCAAAAAGAAAGAGGAATTTGTAAACAATTCCGGGCGCTTGTCCCTCGGTTTGCAAAAAAGCAGCGCCTGCCGCTCCTGGAGCGGCAGGCGCTATGCCTGTCATGGTGTGGGAGCGTGGGCTCAGCCGCACTTGGAGTAGCCGCAATCCCGACAGGTGACGCAGCCTCCCTCATGCTCCAGCCGGGCGCCGCACTCAGGGCAGAACTTGGCCAGCTTGGCCTCGGCAGGGGTCATCCCCGGACGAGGAATGGCGGCCGCCTTGGCGGCGGCGCTGATGGGGGCAGGCACCGGCTCATGGGGCTGACTGGACACCTTGAGCACCTTCTCCAGGGCCTTGGCGATGGCATCCGGGCAGGAGGTCACCGGCACCCCCGGCTGCCGCAGGCAAGAGGGGCAGCGGATACCCTTGAGCTGCTGGATGATCTCCTTGGGGTCCATGCCGGAGCGGATACCCACGCTGACCAGCCTGGCGGTAGCCTCGGACTGGCTGGGACAGCCACCGGCCCGACCGGTGTTGGTAAATACCTCGCAGATGCCGTTTTCGTCATAGTTGACAGTGATATACAGGTTGCCGCAGCCGATGCGCACCTTCTCGGTAAAGCCGGTGGTGACGGCGGGCCGGGGCCGGGGCAGGATGTGGCCGTATTCCTCCTGAGGCACCCGGCACTCCTCGCACACCCGGCCGGCGGGGGCGGTCTCCTTGCCGTCGTTCACCTTACCTATGTTGAGCACCTGCTCGTTGCGGCTGCCGTCCCGGTAGATGGTGGTGCCCTTGCACCCCAGGGTGTAGGCCAGGCGGTAGACCTCGGCCACCTCCGCCTTGGTAGCGGAATTGGGGAAGTTCACCGTCTTGCTGACGGCGTTGTCGGTGTACTGCTGGAAGGCGGCCTGCATCCTCACATGCCAGATGGGAGACACGTCGTGGGCGCAGACGAACACCCGCTTAATCTCCTCGGGGATGCCTTCCACGTGGGCCAGAGAGCCCTGCTCCACGATCTTGCGCATGAGCTCCTCGGAGTAGATCCCCGCCTCCACCAGCTTGTCCTTCAGGATCTGGTTGGTCTCGATGAGGTGGGTGTTGTCCATGACGTTGCGGATATAGGCGTAGGCAAATACCGGCTCCACCCCGCTGCTCACTCCGGCGATGATGGACAGGGTGCCGGTGGGGGCGATGGTGGTGACGGTGGCGTTGCGGATGGGCGGCCCGTCCCGGTAGATGCTCTGGTCAAAGAGGGGGAAGGCGCCCCGCTCCTCCGCCAGCCGCTGACTCTCCTGGTGACCGATGGTGTTGATGGTGTCCATGATCTCGGCGGCCAGGGCCACGCCCTCCTCGCTGTTGTAGGGCACCCCCATGTACAGCAGCATGTCGGCAAAGCCCATGACCCCCAGGCCGATCTTCCGGGTGGAGCGGGTCATCCGGTCGATCTCGGGCAGGGGATACTGGTTGACCTCGATGACATTGTCCAGGAAGTGGACGGCGGTACGGATGGTGCGCTCCAGCTTGGCCCGGTCCAGCACCCAGCCTGCCACCGTCCGGGTAATGTGGTTGACCAGGTTGATAGAGCCCAGGTTGCAGCTCTCGTAGGGCAGCAGAGGCTGTTCTCCACAGGGGTTGGTGGACTCGATCTCCCCCTGGCCGGGGACGGCGTTGTCCCGGTTGAGCCGGTCCAGGAAAATGATGCCCGGCTCGCCGGTCTGCCAGGCGGACTGGACGATGGCGTCAAAGACCTCCCTGGCGTTGAGCTGGCCGGTGACCCGTCCGGTGGCCGGGTCCACCAGATCATACATGCCGTTGGCGCTCACCGCCTCCATAAAGGTCTCAGTGATCCCCACGGAGATGTTGAAGTTAGTGATCTCCGCAGTGTCATTCTTGCAGGTGATGAACTCCATGATATCCGGATGGTCCACCCGCAGGATACCCATGTTGGCCCCCCGGCGGGTGCCGCCCTGCTTCACCGCCTCGGTGGCGGAGTTGAACACCTTCATGAAGGAAATGGGGCCGCTGGCCACTCCTCCGGTGGAATTTACCGTGGAGCCCTTGGGCCGCAGCCGGGAAAAGGAAAAGCCGGTCCCCCCGCCGCTCTTGTGGATGAGGGCAGCGTTTTTGATGGCGTCGAAAATGTCCTCCATGGAGTCGGCCACCGGCAGCACAAAGCAGGCCGACAGCTGGCCCAGAGGCCGGCCGGCATTCATCAGGGTGGGGGAGTTGGGCAAAAAGTCCAAGTTGGTCATCATGTCATAAAACGCCCGGGCGGTGGCCACCACATCGGCCTTGGGGTCAAAGTGCCGGTCCCCCTCGGCAATGGCGTTGGCTACCCGGCGAAACAGCCCGTCCACCGTCTCGGTGGGGTTGCCCGCCTCGTCCTTGGCCAGATAGCGCCGCTCCAGCACCGCCTTGGCGTTTTCAGAAATCGGCATACGTTTCTCTCCTTCCTTCTTCTTCACGGATACAAGCACAAGATATTGTATCACGAAAAAAAGGGATGTCAATATGTCCGATTTCTTGCCCTGACGGCCCCGGCCTGCTATAATGTGACCGGAAACCCTGGCGCCCGTACGGGCCGGGGGATTTTCCCCCGGCCATCGGGCCGGAGCATCCAGTTCTTACATTTCATTTTTGTGCGAGGTGACGGAATGAACCATCCTCTTCCGGAGCCGGAAAACCCGCTCCGCACCCATTGTCAGTGGTTTTCCCGGCTGGGCTGGGCCCTGTTCGCCCAGATGGCCGCCATGCTGGCCGTCCAGCTGGGGGCGGGGCTGCTGCTGGCCCTGCTGGCCCCCGCCTGGCGGACCTCCCCCCTGTTCCTGTGGTGCCTGTCGGTGGGCTCGGCCTACGGGGTTGGGGTGCCCGCATTCTGCCTGGTCCTCCGGGGCACCCCCGGGGCGGCGGACAAGCCCCGCCGCTCCTGCTCCATCCACGACTTCCTCCGGTGGCTGGTCATTACCCTGGGGGTGGTATATGCCGCCAATTTGGTCACCCTGGTCCTCACCTACCTCATCGGCCGGCTCCGGGGGGCCCCGGTGGTCAACCCGGTGGACTCCCTCAGCGGCTACCCCACGGTGCTCAACCTGCTGCTGGGGTGCGTCATCGCCCCCCTGGCGGAGGAGTACCTGTTCCGGGGGCTGCTGCTGGACCGGCTGCGGCAGTACGGAGACCGGTTTGCCATTCTGTCCTCCGCCCTCTGCTTCGGCCTGTTCCACGGCACGCTGAATCAACTGCTCTACGCCGTGGGGGTAGGGACCATCCTGGCCTACGTGGCCCTGTACACCGGGCGGCTGCGGTACACCATCCTGCTCCATGCTCTGCTCAACTTCACCTCGGTTGGGCTGGTGCCCCTGCTGGAGCTGTGGGGCCAGGCCGGGGACACCCTGCTCAACCTGCTGGTCTTTGGCTCCATGGTGCTGGGGCTGCCCCTCTTCAAGGCGGAGTTCCGCCGGACTTCTCCGGCCCCCGGCTCCGTCCTCCTGTCCGCCGGATGGAAGTGGCGGCTCTTCTTTGAAAATCCCGGGATGCTGTTCTTCTGTGCCCTGGCTGCCTTTCTTATCCTGCTCAACTTAGGCTGAACAGCCGGCGGAGCGGCAGGCCCTGGGCCTGGAGGGCAGCCAGATAGAGCACCCCGCAAAAGAGAGCACAGCCGCCCATGGCGGGCAGCTCCCCTGCCCCGCTGTCCAGCAGGAACCGGAAAAGCAGGTTGCCGGTGAGGCCCATCAGCAGGGCTGACAGCCCCGGCGCCACCAGCCAGGGGAAGAGCCTGGCCTTCATGACGGCGGTCCGGCGCACCTGGAGCCAGTTTAGTCCCGCCCCCAGGGCGGCGGAAGCCACAAAGCCCACGGCGTATCCCCGGACCCCCACCTCCGGCGTTCCCAGCAGCACATAGGTGCAGACCAGCTGCACCCCGCCGGACAGCAGGGAATTGCGGGCGGCGGCCCCCTGCCTGCCCAAACCGTTAAGGGCGCAGCCCAGCACCCCCTGCCAGCAGGACAGCAGCACCCCCACCGCCAAAGGAAGGAGATACCGGCCCGCCCCCTCCTCCCGGAAGAGGATGGTCCCCAGCTCCGGCCCCACTACCACCAGCAGGGCCAGGGCGGGAAAGAGGAGCACCGAGGCGGCAGTCATGGCCCGGCTGATCCGGCGGCGGACCAGCCCCCTGTCCCCCAGAGCGGCTCCCTGGGCCAGCCCCGGCATGAGCACCAGTCCCAGAGCCCCGATGAAAGCGGTGGGCAGACAGAGCATGGGGATGGTCATGCCGCACAGCACCCCAAACTCCGCCATGGCCTCCTCTACCTCCGCCCCGGCGGCTACCAGCCGCTGGGGGATGAGCACCGCGTTGGCCGAGCCCATCAGATTGCCCAGCAGGCTGGTGAACCCCACCGGCAGGGCAATGGCAAAGATCTTCCGGTCCGCCTGGGCGGGGGCAAGGGACCCCTGCCCCACCCCCGCCAGCCGCCGCCGGGCCAGGGTGACCAGGGTGAGGGCGGAAAAGACCTCGCAGCAGATCATGCCCAGGACGATGAGGGCCACCGACCGCTCCGGGTTCTGGGGCAGGAAGAGGACCAGCAGCCCCAGCACCGCGATGGCCCGGATCACCTGCTCCCACAGCTCCACCAGGGCAGGCGGGCCCACCCGGCCCCCGCCATAGAAAAAGTGCTTGTGGAGGTTCTCCACCCCGGTGAGCAGGACGCAGGGCAGCAGGAGCAGCAGCCCGGTCTGGGTGCGGGCATCCCCCAGCAGATACACCGAAATGGGATCATACAGCAGGGCGGTAATCCCCGCCAGTACCGCGAAAAGGATCAGGAAGCAACCCATACACCGGCGGAGCACCTGCCCCGCCGTCCCCCAGTCCCCCCGGGCGGAATAGCTGGCGGTCAGGTTGGACACCGCCGCCGTCAGCCCCACCGCCGTCAGGGACATAAGCACCGAGTACACCGGCATGATGAGCTGGTACAGCCCCATGACCTCCGCCCCAATGAGCCGGGAGAGGAGGATCCGGTACAGGAATCCCAAAAACTGACCGGCGATCCCGGTGCCGGTGAGCACCAGGGTGCCGTATACCATGGACGTACGCCTCGGCTTCATCCGCTTTTCCCCCTTCCGCCATCCTCTTTTACTGTATTCGGAAGGGTTTGTCCCCATACGGGCAGAAATCCTTTGACAAATGGGGGAATTTGGTCTATCATAATATTCGCTTGTTTTAGCGAATTGCAGTATAAAAGCGAGGAATCCCCATGATCGCCACCGTCATCAACGTGGCCCTGATCCTGCTGGGCAGTGTTCTGGGCCTGCTGTTCAAAAACCGTATCAGCTCCCGGTTCGCCTCTGGGCTCACCTTCGCCCTGGGCCTGTGCGTGCTGGGCATCGGCATCTCCAGCATGATCGGCACGGCCGACACCCTGTGCGTCATCGTGTGCATGGTCATCGGCACCCTGCTGGGGGAACTTATCAACATTGAAAAGCGAATGGACGGGGTGGGTACTCTCCTCCGGCGCAAGCTGATCCGGGGAGAGGGCAACAGCCGCTTCGTGGAGGGCTTTGTCAACGCCTCAGTGCTTTTCTGCGTGGGCGCCATGGCCATCAACGGCTCCATGGAGGCAGGGATGAACGGCAACTACGACATTATTATCTCCAAGGCGGTGATCGACGGGGTGACCTCCATTACCTTTGCCGCCGCCATGGGAGTTGGGGTGGCCTTCGCCGCCCTGCCCATCCTGGTGTACCAGGGGGGACTTACCCTGATCTTCAGCGCCGTGGGTCAGGGGATGGACCCGGCGGTGGTCACCGAGATGAGCGCCGTGGGGGGCACCATCATCGTGGGTATCGGCATCAATATGCTGGGCCTGCCCAAGGAAAAGCTGCGGGTGGGCAATATGCTCCCCGCCATCTTTCTACCCCTGGGCTACCTTCCTCTCCGGGACTGGCTGGCCGGGCTGATGGGATAAGCAAACTAAAAATCCCGCCATGGAATCTGATGATTCCATGGCGGGATCTTTTCTGCGGCTCAGCGCACGGTAAAGGTGGCGTATGCCACATAGATCTTATTGTCCAGCCCCTCCGCCAGGGAGTAGGTGGAATCCCCCGCCACCAGCGAGGCGGCGGCGTCCGCCAGGCCGGCGCCGCCGGCGGACGCCTGGGCCAGCTGGCAGATGGCGGCAGCCATGGCCTCATGGTCCTGCTTGACGGTGCCTGTCATCATTCCCTGGGCGATAAGGGCCTGGGCGGTGGGGGTGGCATCCACCCCGAACACCGGGATGGTCTTGCCGCCAATGTCACCGGTGTTGTATCCCGCCGCCTGGAGGGCGGTGATGGCTCCCTGGGCCATCTCGTCGTTGTTACAGATGACCAGCTCGATCATATTGCCTTTTGCTTCGTTGAATTCCGCCAGGTTATCCGTCATATAGGCCTGGGCAGCCTCAGCCGACCAGGCTCCGCTCTCGTCCACCTGGAAGCTGTGGGTACCCTCCGGGTCAAAGTAGATCAGCTCCGGCCTGCCTCCCTGGGTCAGGAGCAGGTTGGCGTCCTCCACGCTGTACTGGGTGCGGTAGACAGCCTCCGCGTTGTCATCCTCTCCCTGTAAAAGGGCGTAAGTAATGATCCCGTCCCCGTTCCGGTCCACCTCGTCATAATGGTTGAGCAAATAGCTGCCGATCATCTGTCCTTGCAGGTGGCCGGCCTGGGGGGCGTCGGTGCCCACAAAGGCCACCATGTCCCGGTAGGCCTCCGCGCCCAGCAGAGCTCCCTCCTGGTCCATCTCCTCCACCGGCCGGTTGAAGAAGATGACCCGGGCCCCCGCGGCGGCGGCCTTGTCCAGGATGGCCTGGGCGGCCTGCTGATCGCCGCTGGACACCAGGTTCACCGCCAGGATGGAGCACCCATCCGCCAGGGCGGTATCCACCGCCTGGTCCTGGGTCTGCTGGTCGTTGGCACAGTCGTAATCCTGATAGGTCAGCCCGGCGTCCTCCAGGCTCACGTCCAGGGACTCCCGGACATTGGACAGGTAGGCATCCTCAAAATCGTAGTAGAGCACCGCCACCTTTCCGGCCTCCAGCTCCGGCTGGGCGCTGGGGCTGACAGCCACGCCGGGGCTCTCCTCCTGGGGCTGGGCGCCGCAGCCCGCCATACCGGCGGCCAGGGCTCCCGCCAGCAGCAGAGCGGCAAATCTGTTCTTTCTCATGGCAGTTCCTCCTTGGATGGTTCGGCGGAAGGAGAGGAGCCCCGCCCGGACGACGCCGGTACGGGGCAGCGGGACCTCAATTGAACTTGTAGATCTTCCGGGCCAGGCGGTAGAGCTTCACCGACAGCTTACGGCCCTGATAACCGGGGATATTGCAGGCAAAGGACAAGGACCGGTACTTGAACTTGTGGTACAGCCCCACGTCGGTGTGGCGCAGCTCCTCCCACAGCTGGGTCTTTTTGCCCAGGGCCTCGGGGGAGCCGTCCAGGATGAGGAAAATGGAAGAGATGGTCATCATCATGGACAGGTAGCTGGTCATGTACCGGGCCAGTTTGGGCTGCTCCTGGCGCAGCTTATTGAGATTGTGGCTCTGGAGCATCAGGCGGGTGACCCGCAGCTGCTGGTCCACTCGGCCCACCATCACCGACTCGTTGACGCTCTGGTCGGCCCGGCCGATAAAATAGCGGTACAGGTCGATATCCATATAATAAATCCGCTTCACAAAGGGCAGAGGCTGGTAGACGAAGATGTTGTCCACATAAAAGGTATGCTTGGGCAGCTCCAGCCCGCAGTCCCGCAGCAACTGGGTGCGGTAGATCACACTGTGCATCAGCAGAAACTGAGAGGGACGGAAACGGCCCATCCGGCTCCAGCTGAAGATCTTTTCCACCGGGAACACATTGGTGTAACGGATTACCTTCTGGGTATTGTCCTCCACATGCTCATACACATAGTTGGCGATGAACAGATCCACCGGCTTCTCCATCTGGGCGAATTTGCGCAGCTTGGCCAGAGCCTTTTGGAGTGCGTCAGCGTCCACCCAGTCGTCAGAATCCACCACCTTATAATAAAATCCGGTGGCATTGCGCAGGCCCTGGTTCACCCCCTCCCCATGGCCCCCATTCTCCTGGTGGATGGCTTTGACAATGTGGGGGTATTGGGCGGCGTAGCGGTCGCAAATGGCGGCGGTATCGTCCTTGGTGGAGCCGTCGTCCACCAGAATGATCTCAATATCCTCCCCGCCGGTGAGCAGCGTCTCCACGCAGTGCTCCATATAGGCAGCGGAGTTATAGCAGGGGACGGCAAAGGTAATGAGCTTAGACATACGTATTGTTCCTCACTTCAGCAGATCGTCACACAGCGCCAGAGCCCGGGCGGCAATGGCGTCCATGTTGTAATATTTGTACTCGGCCAGCCGTCCCAGCAGGTGGAAGTTGGGCAACCGTTCGGTCTCCCCCTGATAGCGGCTGTATAGGGCGTTGTTCTCCGGGCTGATGATGGGGTAGTAGGGGGTCTCCCCCTCCGCACCGGTATAGGCCCGGGAGTATTCCTTCATGATGGTGGTGACGCCGGGCAGCTTCTGTCCGGTGAGCTGCTTGAACTCGGTGATGCGGGTATAGTCCTGGTCCATGGTGTAGTTCACTGTGCCGTGGCTCTGCCAGCAGTCCACCGGATGGGTCTCGAACTGGAAATCCAGGGTACGGTAGGGCAGCCGGCCGTACTTGCAGCCGAAGAGCTCATCCACCGCCCCGGTATAGATGACGGTGCCCCGGAAGGGGGCGCCGTCCAGCAGCACCTGCTCCCCCTCCAGCTTCACCCGGCTGGCGGCGTCGGTGGCCAGCTCCAGGGTAATATACGGGTGATCCAGCATCCGCTGGAACATGGGGGTATATCCCTCCAGAGGCATGCCCTGGAACACATCCTGGAAGTACCGGCTGTCCTCCGAAAGAAAAACAGGCACCCGGGCGGTGGTATTGGGGTCGATCTCCTCCGGCTTCTGGCCCCACTGCTTCATGGTGTAGTACACAAACACGTGCTCGTACACATAGTCGGCCAGGGCGGCGATCTCCGGGTCGGGGTTCTGCCGCAGCTCCAGGATGGTCACCTTGGTTTCCCGGCCGTATTCCGCGATGAGCCGGCGGGCCAGGCTGGCCGCCTTCTCCCGGCCAAAGGCCAGCTCCATGGAGACCAGGTTGAAAGGCACCGGGATCTCCAGCCGTCCTCCCTCCGCCGGAATATTGGCCACCACCTGATGCTGATAGTCCAGCCAGGTAGTGAACCGGGACAGGAATTCAAACACCCGCTTATGGTTGGTATGAAAGATGTGGGGGCCATACTTGTGAATGAGCACTCCGGCCTGGTCAAAGCAGTCGTAGGCGTTTCCGCCCACATGGGCCCGGCGCTCCAGCACCAGCACCTTTTTTCCACCCCGCTCGGCCAGCTCCCGGGCGCACACCGCCCCCGCCATGCCCGCTCCGATGATGAGGCAGTCAAATGGATGATCCATGGTATCGGTCCTCTCCTATTATCACTTGATTTTTCACTCTCTGATTTGGGTAGCCCTATCCTATCACAGGCACAGGGCCAAATTGGGACTTTTCTCTTACATTTTGCGAAAAAAAGCTCAGCAGCCGGAACCCCGGGTTCCACCCTTGGGGGCGCCGCCCGGGAAACACTCGGCATAGTGCTCCATAGCCTTCCGGATGACCCGGATGGCGGCCGCCCGGTCATTCACATCACCGGCCACCGCCTCCTTGCCCTCCAGGGCCTTGTACACACTGAAGAAGTGGGCCATCTCGTCAAAAATATGGCCGGGCAGCTCCATCAGGTCCTGATAGGTGTTATAGGTGGGGTCGGAAAATGGGATAGCAATGATCTTCTCGTCGTTCTTCCCTCCGTCCAGCATGGAGATATAGCCCACAGGATAACACCGCACCAGGGTCAGGGGGTCTATGGCCTCGGAGCACAGCACCAGCACGTCCAGAGGGTCGCCATCGTCGCCGTAGGTCCGGGGGATGAAACCGTAGTTGGCGGGATAGTGGGTAGAAGTGTGAAGCACCCGATCCAGGATGATGAGGCCGGTCTCCTTGTCCAGTTCATATTTCTTTTTGCTGCCCTTGGGAATCTCAATAACCGCTACAAAGTCTTCGGGCTGGATGCGGCCGGGGTTGACATCATGCCAGATATTCGACATAGCCTGGTCTCCTTTATCGGGGGATATCCACGGCGGCCGTCGCCGGACAACCCAGGTCGGAAGGCCGTGCTTTCCCATTATGGTTTTATTATATCGTTGTCCCCATAAGATTACAATATTTCCGCGGATAAATTCCCACAAATCCGCAAAAAACAAGCCCACAGTCCTGTGTAAAGTCTCCAACCCTCTGGGGCAGAAGGACTTTACCCATTCTTTACAAACCCTTGAGGGACAACTTTACAATGACCCGGTATACTGGAGCATGTTCCCAGGAAACCAAAACATCTGCTTGATTGGAGATTGAATGACATGAAAAAGAGAACTCTTGCGCTGATGCTTTCCACCGCCCTGTGCGTGGGCATGCTTGCCGGCTGCGGCGGCGGCGGCGAGACCACCCAGTCCCCCGCCGGCAACAGCAACGCCCCCGCCAGCAGCTCTCCCTCCGGCACCGAGCCCACCACCACGGCTGTCTCCGGCACCGTCAACACCGACGGGTCCACCTCCATGGCCGACGTGATGGCCGCCTTCCAGGAGGCTTTTGAGGAGATTCAGCCCGACGTGCTGGTGAACTACTCCGGCACCGGCTCCGGCTCCGGCATCACCAACGTCCTGGCCGGCACCGTGGACATCGGCCTGTCCTCCCGCGCTCTGACTGAGGATGAGAAGGCCGAGGGCGCCGTGGAAAACATCGTGGCGCTGGACGGCGTGGCCATCGTGGTCAATCCGGAGAATACCGTGACCAGCCTGACCGTGGAGCAGATCGCCCAGATCTACAACGGCACCATCACCAACTGGTCCGAGCTGGGCGGCGCTGACGCTGCCATCGCCGTCATCGGCCGCGATGCCGCTTCCGGCACCCGGGGCGCCTTCGAGGAGATCGTGGGCGTTGAGGATCAGTGCGTGTACACCAACGAGTATGAGTCCACCGGCGAGGTGATCGGCTCCGTGGCCGGCAACCCCAACGCCATCGGCTACGCCTCCCTGTCCGCTGTGGACGAGAGCGTTGTGGCCCTGGCCGTCAACGATGTGACCCCCTCCGAGGCCACTGTGGCTGACGGCACCTATGAGATCCAGCGTCCCTTTGTCATGGTCACCAAGGAGGGCGCGGAGCTCTCTCCCGCCGCCCAGGCCTTCCTGGATTGGGCCATGAGCGCCGACGCCGCCGATGAGGTGGAGGCCGCCGGCTGCGTGTCCCCCAACGCCTGAGTCAGAATGCATCGATGCCCACAGCCGGAACAAGCCCCCACCCTTCTGGGGGCTTGTTTTGGCATGTGGTCCCTCTGCTGAGAAGAGACGCGAAAGCTGGTTCACGTTTTTTCTCAGCAGAGGAGCCAAAAAAGTGAAGGTTGGTATCCTATGAAAGAAAAATCACTGAGCAATCCTCCCGCGGAACGGAATCAGGGCGACCTCCGGCGGCAGACCAAATCCGGAAGCAAGCACGCCCTGGAGAAGACTATGAAGCTAATCTTCTTCATCTGCGGCTTCATTGCCATTGCCTTTGTGCTGGTCATCACCATCTATCTGATCATCTCCGGCCTCCCCGCCATCCGGGAAATCGGCCTGGTGAACTTTCTCTTCGGAACCGAGTGGGCCTCCACGGCGAAGGAGCCCAAATTCGGCATCCTGCCTCTGATCCTTACCTCCGTTTATGGCACCGCCGGAGCCATTGTGATCGGGGTGCCCATCGGGTTTCTCATGGCTGTGTTCCTCTCCAAGGTGGCTCCCCGCCGGGTGGCCGCCATCATCCGTCCGGTGGTGGATCTCCTGGCCGGTATCCCCTCCATTGTCTACGGCCTGGTTGGCCTGATGGTGCTGGTCCCCTTTATCCGGGAGACCTTCAATACCGCCGCCGGAGAGAGCCTGCTGGCGTCCATTGTGGTGCTGGCGGTAATGATCCTCCCCTCCATCATCTCCGTATCTGAGACCGCCCTCAACGCGGTGCCCAGGGAGTATGAGGAGGCCTCCCTGGCCCTGGGCGCCACCGAGATCGAAACCTATTTCCGGGTCTCCGCCCCGGCGGCCAAGAGCGGCATCGCCGCCGCCGTGGTGTTGGGCGTGGGCCGCGCCATCGGCGAGGCCATGGCCATCATGATGGTGGCCGGCAACGTGGCCAATATGCCCGATCTTCTCTCCAGCGTCCGTTTTCTCACCACCGGCATCGCGGTGGAGCTGGCTTATTCCAGTGGCCTTCAGCGCCAGGCCCTGTTCTCCATCGGCCTTGTGCTGTTCCTGTTCATCATGTGCATCAACGTGATCCTCAACGTATTCCTCAAACAGGATAAGGAGGGATGAGCGCAATGGCAAATCACAACCACAACGCCCAGGACATGGCCCGAAATTTTTCCGCCAGCCGCCGGGCGTACAACGGCGTCATGCGCGCTCTGATCTACCTGGCCTCCGCCATTGTGGTGGCCCTGCTCGTCTTTCTGCTGTGCTATATCTTCTACCGGGGCATTCCCAACCTGAGTCTGGAATTTCTCACCTCTGAGGAGAGTGTGCGCAACGATACCCAGGGCATCGGCCCCGCCATTCTGAACACTCTGTACGTCATCATCGCCACCCTGATCGTGGTGCTGCCCCTGGGGGTGGGCGCCGCCATCTACCTGACCGAGTACGCCACCAATCGCAAGCTGGTGTCCGCCATCGAATTTGCCACCGAGACCCTGGCCGGGATCCCCTCCATCATTTACGCCCTGGTTGGCGTGCTGGTCTTTGCCGAGTCTCTGGCCCTGGGCAAGACCCTCATCGCCGGCGCCTTCACCCTGGTGATCATGACCCTGCCCACCGTCATCCGCACCACCCAGGAATCCCTGAAAACGGTGCCGTTGTCCTACCGGGAGGGCTCTCTGGGCCTGGGCTCGGGCAAGTGGCACATGATCCGCACCGTGGTACTTCCCTCCTCCATTGACGGCATCATCACCGGCTGCATCCTGTCTATCGGCCGCATCGTGGGTGAGTCCGCCGTCCTGCTCTACACCGTAGGCATGAGCATGCGGATGCAGGATTTCTTCCAGAACGGGCTGGAGAGCTTTTTCTCCGCCTCCGGCTCCACCCTGAGCGTGGCCCTCTACGTCTACGCAAAGGTACGGGCAGACTTTGACCTGGCTTTCTCCGTGGCCGTGGTGCTCATTGTTATCACCCTGGTCATCAATCTGGCCGCCAAATTTCTGGGCAAAAAATTCAAGAAAAAGTAAGGAGAGCTCATCATGGCTGATAATACGATTCTCTCTTCCAAGGGGCTGGATCTCTGGTACGGAGAAAATCATGCGCTGAAGGATGTGAGCATGGATATTCCCGAGCACCAGGTCACCGCACTCATCGGGCCCTCCGGCTGCGGCAAGTCCACCTTCCTGCGCATCCTGAATCGGATGAATGACCTGATCCCCGAGGTCAAGATCACCGGCTCCATCCAGTACCGCGGCCAGGAGATCTATGACCCCAAGGTGGATGTGACCTGGCTGCGCAAGCAGGTTGGCATGGTGTTCCAGAAGCCCAACCCCTTCCCCATGTCCATCTACGACAACATCGCCTACGGCCCCCGGACCCACGGCATCCGGAACAAGAGTCAGCTGGACGACATTGTGGAAAAATCTCTCCAGGGCGCCGCCATCTGGGACGAGGTAAAGGACCGGCTGAAAAAATCCGCCCTGGGCCTGTCCGGCGGACAGCAGCAGCGCATCTGTATCGCCCGAGCCCTGGCGGTGGAGCCCGACATCCTGCTGATGGACGAGGCCACCTCTGCCCTGGACCCCATTTCCACGTCCAAAATCGAAGATCTGATTGCAGATTTGAAAAAAGACTATACAATAGTAATTGTAACCCACAACATGCAGCAAGCCACCCGTGTGTCCGACAAGTGCGCCTTCTTCCTGCTGGGCCAGCTCATCGAGTTTGGCGATACTACCCAGCTTTTCTCCGTCCCCAGCGACAAGCGCACCGAAGACTATATCACCGGCCGCTTTGGTTAACAGGAGGTTCTCATGAGAAAAACCTTTGACGCAGAGCTCCAGGAGCTCAA
This sequence comes from Pseudoflavonifractor phocaeensis, assembly GCF_016901955.1. Lineage (GTDB taxonomy): Bacteria > Bacillota > Clostridia > Oscillospirales > Oscillospiraceae > Flavonifractor > Flavonifractor phocaeensis_A. The sequence continues at coordinate 10,883 of NZ_JACJLC010000043.1, read as the reverse complement.
TTATGAGATGATCGATATGGCCGCCGCCGCCGAGGACGCCATCGACGTGGTGGTGGAGTCCCTGGCCGCCGGGGACGAGGAGGCCGCCAAATCGGCCATGGAAATGACCCGCCACATGGACGAGATGGAACGGGACATTGAAAACCGGTGCCTGCGGCTCCTCCTCCAGCAGCAGCCGGTGGCCCGGGACCTGCGCACCATCTCCGCCGCCCTGAAGATGGTCACCGACCTGCAGCGCATCGGGGACCAGTGCGCCAACATCGCCGAGATCTCCCTGCTGCTGAAGGGCCAGAAGCAAACCCGCACCCTGGCCGACATCCGCACCATGAGCCAGAAGGCCGGGGTAATGGTGAAGCGGTCCATCTTCGCCTATGTCAACCGGGATACCGGGGCCGCCAACACGGTGGTCAATCTGGACGACGAAATAGACCAGCTCTTCCGCACCATTAAAAGCGAGCTGGTGGAACTCATCGTGGAGAACCGGGAGCAGGCCGACCAGGCCATCGACCTCATCATCATTGCCAAGTATCTGGAGCGTATCGCCGACCACGCGGTGAACATCGCCCAGTGGGCTATTTTCTGCGTGACCGGAGAGATCCAGCCCCAGGCCTGAGCCCCTATCACTACAGAGGGAAGGTGATCCCATGTCCAGAGCCATCGTGGTGGTGGAGGACGACGGGAGCATCCGGGAGATGCTCCGCTACTATTTCCAGTCGGTGGGCTATACCGTCCGCCCCTATGAGTCCGGCGAGGCCATGCTGGAGGGGGAGTACGGCCAGCCCCAGCCCGACCTGTTCATTCTGGACATCATGCTGCCCGGTATGGACGGACTGACCATTCTCAGCCGCCTGCGGGAGGGCGTGGAGTCCCGGGAGACCCCCGTCATCATGCTCACCGCCCGCTCGGCAGAGATGGATCGGGTGTCCGGCCTGGAGGCCGGGGCGGACGATTACGTGGTCAAGCCCTTCGGCATCATGGAGCTCCAGGCTCGGGTGAAGGCGGTGCTTCGCCGCACCAAGCGACAGGAGACCGGCGTACTCACCTGCGGCGACCTGGAGATCGACCCCGCCGCCCGGGAGGTGCGCAAGGGGGGCCGCCCGGTGGAGCTCACCTTCAAGGAATTTGAGCTGCTCCGGCTGCTTTGTACCCGCCGGGGGGTGGCCCTTACCCGGGACGAGATCCTCCAGACCGTCTGGGACTATGATTATACCGGCGAGACCCGCACCGTGGACATGCATGTGAAAGCCCTCCGCCAGAAGCTGGGGGAGGACATCATTACCACCGTCCGGGGTGTGGGATATAAAATTTCCTGACAGAGGGGAAAACCAAATGAAGAAACGAATCATTGGCGCCACCCTGTTGACGGTGGTGTGCGCCCTGCTCATCTCCAACGTGGTGGGCATCCTCACCTTCCGCAGCCGGGAAATGGACGCCGCCCGCAACACCCTGGAGGAGCTTCTGGTGCTCATGGACGCCCAGAGCGCCATTACTGAGCCGGAGGCCCTGTCCCAGCAGTTCCACGCCGCCGCCCCAGACAAGCGGCTCACCATCATCGACACCGACGGCACCGTTCTGGCCGATACCGGCGCTGACGCCGCCACCCTGGAGGACCACAACAGCCGTCCGGAGGTCATCGAGGCCAAGCAAAACGGCTGGGGAGAGGCGGTACGCCAGTCCGACACCATGGGCGACTCCATGTTCTACGTAGCCAAGCGTTTTGCCGACGGCATGATCGGCCGGGCCTCCATGCCCCTGTCCTCCATCAACTCACTGGTGGCAGGCAGCGTGCTGGGGGTGGGCATCGCCTCACTCATCGCCCTGGTACTGGCCCTGATCCTGGCCCGCCGCACCGCCAACCGGGTAGTGGTCCCCCTCAACTCGGTGAGCGGCGCCCTCCAGGGCGTGCTGGACGGCAAGGGAACCGCCGAGCTGGAGGTGTACCAGAAGGACGATGAGCTGCGGCCCATCCTGCGCAACATCGACAAGCTGATGGAGCGGCTGGAGGGCTACATCCAGTCCATTACCCTGGAGCGGGACAAAGTGAGCCTCATTCTGGACTGCATGGATGAAGGACTCATCCTGCTGGACGAAAACGGCAAGGTGCTCTCCATCAACCGGGCGGCCCGTACCCTCTTCGGCTTCCCCGAGGGGGAGCAGGTGGACGGGGCCCTGCTGCTCACCCGCAGCCGTCGCCTCCGGGACGCCATCGGCCAGTGCCACCAGAAGGGTTCGGCCATCCTGTTGGATGTGGACGCCCTTACCGAAAACGCCCGCTCCCTGCGGATGTTCATCTCCCCGGTGTCCGGCCGGCAATACGAAGGCCAGCGGGTGGGCACCTCCATCCTCATCTCCGACGTCACCGAGCTGAAAAAGGCGGAGGGCATCCGGGCCCAGTTTACCGCCAACGTGTCCCATGAGCTGAAAACCCCCCTTACCAGCATTAAGGGCTTTACCGATATGCTGTCCTCCGGTATGGTGGCCGACCCCGCCGACCAGAAGCGGTTCCTCACCATGATCGGCGTGGAGGTGGACCGGCTCATTGACCTGATCAACGACATCCTCAAGCTGTCCGAGCTGGAGTCAGTGGCCATCGAACAGAGCGAGGAGCATTCCGACGCTCTGGAGGTGGCCCGGGAGACCGCCGACCTGCTCTCCCCGGCCGCCCAGAAGGCGGGGATCACCCTGTCGGTGGAGGGAGACCACGCCACCGTGGCCGTACCCAAAAGCCGGCTGAAGGAGCTGCTGCTCAATCTCATGAGCAACGGCGTCAAGTACAGCGAATCCGGCGGAAGCGTCTCCGCCCGCCTGACCTGCCGGGACGGTCAGGTAGTCATCACCGTGTCCGACACCGGCATCGGTATCCCCCCAGAGGACCAGGGCCGGGTGTTCGAGCGGTTCTACCGGGTGGAAAAGGGCCGCGCCAGGCAGAACGGGGGCACCGGCCTGGGCCTGGCTATCGTCAAGCACATCACCCAGCTCTACGGCGGCACCGTGGGGCTGGAGAGTCAGGTGGGCAAGGGCTCCACCTTCACCGTCACCCTACCCCTGGCCGCGGATTGACCCCCACCGGCACAGACCATGTGGTCTGTGCCGGCCGTATAACCCAAAACCCCCGGCCTTGCGGCCGGGGGTTTTGAGGTGTGTGTGTTGTGTGTTTGCAAAGGTGTTAGAGAGGGATAAGAGAGGAATTGGTTTTGGGAGGATGGTCTGGATCCCCTTCGGGAATCTGTCTATATCCTACCCTGTAAATAAGGCCAAATCGTGTATTGAGTGTGAATAAACTGTTAATTTCAATTTTCTTTTTCCCCTTGGATTCCCGCTTGACAGGGGGCAGCATTGGTGATATAGTCTTGTTGCAAAATTGGCATGGACGGAGAAGAACCCGCGCAGCGGCGGACAGAGAGGAGCCCATTTGGTGGAAGGGCCCCACGACACGCGGCGGCTGTACCACTCCCGAGCCGCCCGGGAGGACCGGGCCGGGGCTTTCCCGTTACAGGAAGTCACAAGCGGCGTAAAGTCATATCCTTTGCGCAAGCAGGGTGGAACCGTGGAGCCTAACGCTTCACCCCTGAAATTCAGGGGTGAAGCGTTTTTGTTTTGCCCCTTGTCGGGGCGCGCATGGCGCGCCGGCCACATGGACACAAGGAGGTTTTTAGTGATGTCCGAAGAAATGAAAAATGAATTTACCTTTGAAAATCCTGAGTACCGCAAGACCTATTGGCATACCTGCTCCCATATCCTGGCCCAGGCCGTCAAGCGCCTGTGGCCCGAGGTGAAGCTGGCCATCGGCCCCGCCATTGAGGAGGGCTTCTACTACGATATGCTCTCCCCCTTCCCCTTTACCGCCGAGCACCTGGCCCAGATCGAGGGGGAGATGCGGAAGATCTGCAAGGAGAAGCTACGCCTGGAGCGGTTCGAGCTGCCCCGGACCGAGGCTCTCAAGCTGATGGAGGAGAAGGGCGAGCCCTTCAAGGTGGAGCTCATCAACGACCTGCCCGAGGACGCAATTATCTCCTTCTACAAGCAGGGAGAGTTCACCGACCTGTGCGCCGGCCCCCACCTGGACTCCACCGCCCGGGTGAAGGGCAACGCCATCAAGCTCACCGCCTGCAACGCCGCCTACTGGCGGGGAGATTCCAACCGGGAGACCCTCCAGCGGATCTACGGCATCGCCTTCCCCAAGAAGGATGAGCTGGATGCCTGGGTGAAGCAGCGGGAGGAGGCCCTGAAGCGGGACCACAACAAGCTGGGCCGTGAGCTGGAGTATTTCACCACTGTGGACGTGATCGGCCAGGGCCTGCCCATCCTGCTGCCCAAGGGCGCCCGCACCATCCAGGTCCTCCAGCGCTGGATCGAGGATGAGGAGCAGAAGCGGGGCTACCTGCTGACCAAGACCCCCCTGATGGCCAAGCGGGAGCTGTACAAGATCTCCGGCCACTGGGACCACTACCTGGACGGCATGTTCGTGCTGGGCGATCCCCACGATGAGGAAAAGGAGTGCTTTGCCCTCCGGCCCATGACCTGCCCCTTCCAGTACCAGGTGTTCCTCAACCGTGGCCGCAGCTACCGGGACCTGCCCATGCGCCTGGGTGAGACCTCCACCCTGTTCCGCAACGAGGACTCCGGCGAGATGCATGGCCTGATCCGGGTGCGCCAGTTCACCATCTCCGAGGGACACCTGATCCTCCGCCCCGAGCAGCTGGAGGAGGAGTTCAAAGGCTGCCTGGATCTGGCCAAGTACTGCCTGGACACCCTGGGCCTGCTGGACAAGTGCACCTTCCGCTTCTCCCAGTGGGATCCCGCCAACCCCAACAACAAGTACGAGGGCACCCCCGAGCAGTGGGACGAGGCCCAGCGGGTCATGGGCCAGATCCTGGACGACCTGGGGGTGGAGTACACCATCGGCATCGACGAGGCCGCCTTCTACGGCCCCAAGCTGGACATCCAGTACAAGAACGTGTTCGGCAAGGAGGACACCCTGGTCACCATCCAGATCGACATGCTGCTGGCCAAGCAGTTCGATATGGAGTATGTTGACACCGACGGCCAGAAGAAGTTCCCCTATATCATCCACCGCACCTCCATGGGCTGCTACGAGCGCACCCTGGCCTACCTGCTGGAGGAGTACGCCGGCGCCCTGCCCACCTGGATGTCCCCCGAGCAGGTGCGCATCCTGCCCATCACCGACCGGGCCGCCGACTACAGCTATGAGCTGAAGGAGAAGCTGTTTGCCCAGGGCTTCCGGGTGGAGGTGGACCCCCGCAACGAGAAGATCGGCAAAAAGATCCGGGAGGCCCAGCTGGAGAAGGTGCCCTATATGCTGGTCATCGGCGACAAGGAAGTGGAGTCCGGCGAGGTGGCCGTCCGCAACCGCAAGGGCGAGCAGACCGTCATGGCCTTCGACGCCTTTGCAGCCCTGCTGAAGGACGAGGTAGAGACCAAGTCCAAGGAGCAGAAGGCCTGAATCTGATCCCAAACCCCGGATGGCTTGTACCATCCGGGGTTTTTTGATATACTGGAGAAAAAACAGGGGGCTGAACTATGGACACCATGATCATCGGCATCGCCGGAGGCACCGGCTCGGGCAAAACCACCCTGACACTGGGTCTGAAGGACAGATTTGGGGACGCCGTCTCCATCCTCTATCACGACAACTACTATAAGCGGCACGACGAGATGCCCTATGAGGAGCGGTGTCAGCTGAACTACGACCATCCCGACGCCTTTGACACCCCCCTGATGGTGGCCGACCTCCAGGCGCTCCGCCGGGGGGAAACGGTGCACAGCCCCACCTATGATTACACCATGCACAACCGGGCCGCCGAAACGGTGGAGGTACGCCCGGCCAAGGTCATCCTGGTGGAGGGCATCCTGATTTTCGCCGAGCCCGCCCTGCGGCAGCTTATGGATATCAAGCTCTTTGTGGACACCGACGCCGATGTGCGCATTCTCCGCCGCATCATGCGGGACGTGAAAAAGAGGGGCCGGTCCCTGGACTCTGTGGTGCAGCAGTACCTGAACACCGTCAAGCCCATGCACGAGCAGTTTGTAGAGCCCTCCAAGCGATACGCTGATCTGATCGTTCCCGAGGGGGGCAAGAATCCCGTGGCCATGGAAATGCTCATCCAGCGCATCCGCAGCCACATCGCCCTGGCGGAGGACTGAGCCAGCGGGCAAGTAAAAAAACACCGGCCCGAACGACGCAGGCAGCGTCGTCCGGGCCGGTGTTTATCTTTTCCGGGTCTTCCCCGGCGCTTTGTCTCATTCCTCCGTCAGGCTGAAAAAGCCCTCCAGCCGGTTGGATTTGTCAAAAATGTTATTATACAGCAGCACCTGGTATTCCTCCACCGCCGACGCCAGGTCTCCGGTAAGGGTCTCGTTCTCCCCATACCAGATCTGTCCGTCGCTGATGCCCACGGTGTTGATGACGGGAACAGCCTCATACAACTCCTGCTGGAACTTCTGGTAACCAGTCATGGGCAGGTTGGCGGTGTCCATGAGCAGAGTGGACAGATAGTTCAGCGAGAGCTCCACCCCCTCCGCCTCAGGAATATCGTAGTTGGCCCACAGGAAGAAGGGCACCATCTGTTTTTTCTCCGCCAGGGCGGTGTCCGGGTCGGTGCCCAGCACGTCAGTGTAGAAGTTGGTGGCCACCTGGGGCTGGTGATCCCCGAAGAAGAGGATCATGGTGGGCTCCTCCACCCCCTCGAAGTAGCTGATGAGGTACTCCAGGGCCTGGTCGCTCTGGTAGATGAGGGATAAGTACTGGTTCACCGTCTGGAACCGGCCCTCCAGCGAGCCGGTGAGCCACACCTCCCGGGGCAGGTTCTCCCAGGACATCTGATACCCGCTGTGGTTCTGCATGGTCACGTTGAAGAGGAACAGGGGCTCCCCCTTCTCCTTCTCCTCGTACAGCCGGATCAGGTTCTCATAGTCGCACTGGTCAGTGACATAGCCCGTGCTGGAATCCCCCCGCATATAGGTCCGGTTCTGGAAATCGCTCTCGAAGTACACTTCATCAAAGCCGAAGTTGCTGTACACCGAAGGCCGGTTCCAGCCGGAGGACCGGTAGGGGTGGGCGGCGATAGCGGTATAGCCCAGGGCCTTCATCTGGCCCACCAGGGTGGGGTCCCCGTCGGAGACATACATCTGGTAAGGCACCGTACCGGCGGGCAGGAAGGCGGTGGTGTTGCCGGTAAGGAATTCATACTCCGAGTTGGCTGTGGTACCGCCGAATACCGAAGAGTAGGCGTAACCCTTGATGGTATTCTCTGTCAGAGACCGGAGGAAGGGCATGGCGTCCTGGTTGGTCTCCACCTCCGGCAGGACAGACAGGTCGGAGAAGGACTCATTCATAATGACGATCACATTCACCGGACGGACCGTCCCGTCCGGGTCCATCACGCTCACCGACAGCTCATCGCTGGTGTAGCTCTCCCCCAGCCCGGACAGGGTCTGCTGGGAATAGGTCTCCGGCTGGTCCACCTTCATATACTTCATGCACACGGCGAAGTTGAGGAAGAGGCCGTTGCCCCGGGTGGTCCACATGGAGGGCTCGATACCCAGCCCCTCCACCAGCCCGGTGCCAAAGAACACCGCCAGAAATACCGCCGAGACTCCCGCCGAGGGAACAAACACCTTCCAGGAAAATTTTTTCCGTGACTCGTTCGGCAGGAACTTCATGAGCAGGATAACGAGCACCATAATGACCAGTGTGAGCGCCTGCCGCTGGGACAGGGAGTAGTCATAGTTCCCCGCCACATTGGCGGCGGTGCCCAGGCAGAGAAAATCACCGGGAAAAAGGGTGCGGCCCCGGAAGGCGATGAGGTAGTGGTTGGCGCAGCCGAAGCCCCAGGCGATGCCCAGGCCCAGCTTGACGGCGCCGCTCCGCCGGCCCCGGAGAAAGTAGAAGAAGAGCTCCCCCAGGTAGTACCACACCAGGTTGAGGGCGATCTGGGTGGGGGTAAAGTCCTTCCAGGGGTCGTTGTAGTTCAGGTACTCCACCAGGGTGAAGGAGAGCAGAGGGACCACCGCCAAAAGCGCCATGGTGACCCACCAGTATTGCCGCTGGGTAAGAGCCAGCTTGGGCCAGCGGAGGGCCAGCTTTCGCTTGCGGGGGGAAACAGCGGCCGGCTCCTCTTCCGGGATATTCAATTTTGGTTGCTTTACAATGCTTGCCATAGGATACGCTGCCTTTGCATAAAATCACTGGATGTTCCCCATTGTAGCACAAAAAGGGGAAAACGCAATGCGCTTCCCCGCTTTTTGTGCAAATCGTATGAAACTTCTCAGAACACCGCCAGATGCAGGGGCGGCCCCTTCAGGGGGATCACCCGGTCGCACAGGTCCACCACTTCCTTCTCGTGGCTGGACAGCACCACCGGCGTACCCAGGGCCCTGATGCGCTCCAGGATACGCCCTGCCCGGGGGGCGTCCACTCCCGTGAAGGGCTCGTCCAGCAGGATGAGCCCCCCGCCGCAGGCCAAAGCCCGGGCCAGCGCCAGCCGCCGGCCCATGCCGCCGGACAGGGCGGCGGGGTAGCTGTTCTCCTCCCCCTCCAGCTCGGCCAGGGCCAGCCAGCGGCCCACCTCCCCCCGGCGGTCCCTGGGCAGCACGTCGGCAATGTGCTGCCCCACCGTCCGCCAGGGCAGCAGCCGGTTCTCCTGAAAGAGGAGCACCGGCCAAGGGGGCAGGACGGCGGTTCCTCCCTCCACCGGCTGGAGCCCCGCCATCACCCGCAGCAGGGTGGTCTTGCCGCAGCCCGAGGGGCCGGACAGGGCGGTGATGCCATGCTCGGGCAGCTCCAGGGAAAACCGGTCCAGCACCGTCTTTTCTTCATAACGCACTGTAATATTTTTTATCAATATCACCGTTTTCCACCTCCCAGCCGGGCAAAAACCAGGCCCAGAGCGTACTCCAGCACAAAGCTGAGGGCGATGACCACCAGGGTCCAGGCGAAGAGGTCGGGGGTCTCCAGGGTGATCTTGGCCCGGTAGAGCTGGGTACCGATGGCCAGCTTGGGCTGGCAGAGCACCTCGGCGGCCACCCCCGCCTTCCAGGCCAGACCCAGGCCGGTGGCGCAGCCGCTGGCGAAGTAGGGGAGCACCGAGGGCAGGTAGACCAGCCGGACGGTCTTGCACCGGCCGAAGCGGTAGGCCCGGGCGGCCTCCAGCAGCAGGGGATCGGTCTGAGCGATGCCCTTGGACACGTTGCCCCACAGCACCGGCAGCACCATCAGCCCCGCCACGATGGCGGGCACCACACCGGTGGTGGGGGCCCACAGCAGCACCAGTACGATGAAGGAGGCCACCGGCACCGCTCGGATCACTTTCACTGCCGGGGTGAGCACCCAGTCCGCTCCCCGGAGGGCGGAGGTGGCTACCGCCGCCAGGGCCCCCGCCGCCACGCCGCCGGCAAACCCGGCAAAAATGCGGCCCAGGCTGGTGGCTGCCGCCTGCCAGAAGGCGGGTTGGCCGCCCAGGGTCCACAGCCGCCCGGCCACCAGCAGGGGGGCGGGCAGCAGCAGGGCTCCGTGGCCGTCGGTGCGCAGGTCAATGAAAAAAGCCGCAAGCTGCCATACCCCCAGCCAAAAGGCCAGGGGTATGACAACGCGCAGCAATCGTCTCAGGGTATTATTCCGCGATGTAGTAGAAGGCGTCATCGGGGATGGAACCTCCGATCGAAGTGGGGTCGGCGGCAAAGAGCACCTCATAGTAGCTGGAGATGGATTTCATCTCGTCCCCGGCCACAAAGACCATGTTGGCCTGGGGGATAGCGGCCTGGGCAATGGCGGCCTTGGGCACGATGCCATACTGCTCGATGAGGGCGGCCCCCTCCTCCGGGTTGTCCTTGATATAGTTGATGGAGGCCTCATACTCGGTGAGGAAGGCCTTTACCGCCTCCGGGTTCTCCTGGGCAAATTCGGAGCGCACCACCACACAGCCCATGGTGAAGGTGCCCTCGGCCCCGGACTGAGTCCAGGCGTCGTTGAGATCAATGGCGTCCCGCACGTCGCTGTTCTGCATGAGCACGGTGGTGGCGGCGGGCACGGGGAGCATGCACAGGTCGATCTCACCGGAGGCCATCAGGGTGGTGACCTCCTCGCTGGTCTTCCATTGGATGTCCACGTCGGTGTCCGGGTCCAGGCCGTTCTGGGTCAGCAGGTAGTCCAGCACATACTCGGTGTTGCTGCCCTGGTTGATGGCGTAGAGGGTCTTGCCCGCCAGGTCGGCCATGGAGTTGACAGTGTCCCCGTTCTCCAGGATGTGGAGCACTCCCAGGGTGTTCAGGGCCAGCAGCTGCACATTGCCGGTCTTGTTGTACAGGTTGGCGGCCACGTTGGTGGGCAGGGCGGCCATATCCAGCTCCCCACTGTTCAGCTTGGGCAGGATGTCGGTGGAGGGATCGGAGCCCATGGTCACGTTGTAGTGGTTGGCGGTGGCACCGGCCTCATTGTCGGCCAGCAGCTTGGCGCCGCCCATGCCGGTGGGGCCGTTGAGCAGGCCCAGATTGATCTCGTTCTTCTCCCCGGTGGGGGTCTCGGACTGGGCAGGCGTGGTCTCAGTCTGAGCCGGGGTGGTCTCCACCTGGGCAGGGGTGGTCTCAGTCTGGGCCGGGGTAGTCTCGGTCTCGGGGGCGGCTTTGGGGCCGCAGGCGGTGAGGCCCAGGGCCAGCGTCACGGTAAGCCCCAGGGCAAGCAGTCTCTTTTTCATGGCAGTTCTTTCCTTTCCAAGCCGTTTGTGGGTCTGTTCTCTGTACGGCTTAGTTTAGTGTATCATGTCCCCTTCAAATGTCAACGGGCAATTTCTCCAATTCTGTCCGCCGTACCCTTCTTTTTCCCCAGGCATAGGATGGGAGGAGAAAAGGAGGTATTGCTATGAAAC
>NZ_JACJLC010000042.1 GCF_016901955.1 Pseudoflavonifractor phocaeensis | reverse complement strand
CGCCTACGCAGACGCCGACTCCCACGCCTTCTCCCACCTCCACGCCGGTAAGCCAGCCCAACACCATCGGCTATACCATCGACCTGCCCCGAGACCGGGAGCAGGTGGAGCTGGTGGTCACCGTGGACGGCCAGGAACAGTTCCACCAGACCGTCCAGACCGCAACTCTTGTAAAGGTGGTAAACCTGACAGGCTCGGGCGTGCAGATGGTGAACGTGTACTTTGACGGGGAGCTCTTCTCCAGCCAGAACCACAACTTCGGCTGATTATGGAAGGAATCATTTTAAAGGCCCTCAGCGGCTTCTATTATGTAGATGACGGCTCCGGCAGGCTCACCGCCTGCCGGGGCCGGGGCAAGTTCCGCCACCAGAAGGTGAGCCCTCTGGTAGGGGACCGGGTGGAATTCACCCCGTTGGAGAAGGACAGCGGCATTCTGGACGCCATCCTCCCGCGAAAAAATGAGTTTCAACGACCGGCGGTGGCCAACATCGACCAGTTGGTCGTGGTGGCCTCCGGGGCTATCCCGGTGACTGACCCCTTCCTCATCGATCGGGTGGTGTCCATCGCCCAGGGTCGGGGCTGCGACAGTGTCATCGTGCTCAACAAGTGCGACCTGGACCAGGCCGACGCCCTCTACGACACTTACACCCGGGCAGGCTTTCTCACCCTGCGGGTGAGCGCCGAGACTGGGGAGGGTATCGAGGACCTGCGGGCGGCAATCGCTGGAAAGGTGTCTGCCTTTACAGGCAATTCCGGCGTGGGCAAGTCCTCCATCCTCAACGCCCTCCAGCCCGGGTTCCACATCCAGGTGGGGGAGGTATCCGACAAGCTGGGCCGGGGCCGCCATACCACCCGCCATGTGGAGCTCTTCCGGCTGGATAACGGGGCCATCGTAGCGGATACCCCCGGCTTCTCCTCCTTCGATACCGAGGAGATGGAGCTGCGGGCCCCGGAGAGTCTGCAATACACCTTCCGGGAGTTTGCCCCCTATCTGGAGAAATGCCGGTTCACTGGCTGTGCTCATGTAAAGGAAAAGGGCTGTGCAGTTCTTGCGGCGGTAAAAGCGGGGGAGATCCCCGCCAGCCGCCACGCCAGCTATGTGCGGCTGTACCAGCAGGCAAAGGAAGTGCCCCAATGGCAGAGAAAGTGACGGAATACGGCCTCATCATCGGGGCGGCCCCCTGCGCCGGGCTGGCCTTTCTGGAGGACTACCTGGAGGGGAAGGACTGGACGGTGATCTGCGCCGACGGAGGTCTGAATACCGCCCTGGCCGCCGGGCTGCGCCCGGACTACCTCATTGGGGACTGGGACTCCGGCGGCAGGCCGGCGGAGGGCATTCCCTGGGCCCAGCTGCCGGTGGAGAAGGATTTTACTGACCTGCAGGCCGCCGCTCACTGGGCGCTGGAGCGGGGGATCAACTCCCTGCTGCTGTGCGGCTGCACCGGCGGCAGGCTGGACCACACCGCCTCCAACCTGACCCTGCTGGAGTGGATCGCCAATCAGGGGGGGCGGGCCGTGATGGCAGACGGGGACAACGAGGTCCGGCTGCTGGAGGCAGGAGAGCCCCTGACCCTGGCCGATCTGCCCCACTACCACTATCTCTCCGTCATCCCCCTGGACAGAACTGTAAAGGGCCTTACCTTGCGTGGGGTCAAGTACCCCCTGGAGGGGGCGGAGGTCACCCGGGGGGATACCCTTACTGTCAGCAACGAGCCAGCCACCCCTGTGATGAAGCTCTTCGCCGCCCAGGGCCGGGCCCTGGTGATCCGCAGCCAGCGGGAATGAGCCCGCCGGACCGCTGAAATGAACACAACAGCCGTCTTCTGCGTATACTGGTGCAGAACCAGTGAAAGGAGGCGGCTGTTTTTTTGACATTACAGGGCAAAAAGGCGCTGGCCATCGGTGCGCTATGTGGGGCGGGCGCGGTGCTGCTGCTCCGGCCGGGGATGCTGGTGGTCTTTGTGACGGGGGCCTGGTTGGGCCGCCGGGGCCTGGGCTGGCTCAGACACTATTGGCTGGACAGGGAGGTGTGAGCGTGAAGATCGTGGTGGTGAGATCCCCCAAGGCCCTCAGCGGCCTGCTGAAGCTGGTGTTCGGTTTCAGAAAGCGGGGCGGGGACGACTGAGGCATAGCGGACCAACCTTGTACATATAGTGCTCTAGCAGTAACTGCACAGACTGGGCGATGGCCCGCACAAGGAGTTGGAGCACTATGGAGCTGGAATTGGAACGGATACCGCTGGACGGATATACCCCGGTGCTGGAGACCGTCCTGGCCCAGGAGGAGACCCTGGAGAGCATCGTGCCGGACGCCTGCCCGGATCTGCTGGAGATCCTGGATACGGAGGGGATGGTGTTCCTCCAGCGGAAGGAAGCCATGGAGGGCCGGCTGGAGGTGACGGGGACCATCCGGGCCGTGCTCCTATGTCAGCCCGAGGGGGCCGAAGGGTCCCGGCGGCTAACCGTGGAGCTGCCCTTTACCTGCGCCGCCGACGGCGGGGACATCACCGCCGACTGCAAGGTGGTGGCTCTGCCCCGGCTCCGGGGGGCGGACGCCCGGCTGGTCAATCCCCGGAAGGCCCTGGTACGGGCCGACCTGCTGGTGGAGGTCCAGGTGTTCGCCCCGGCCAACCAATGGGCCCCACAGGGGGTGCTGGAGGGAGAGCAGGCAGGGGTAGAGCAGCGGACGGAAACCTGTGAGACCTGTGTCACCGTATGCGTACAGGAGAAACCCTTTACGTATAGCGACGAGCTGGCCCTGCCTGGCAGCCGCCCGGAGGGGGAGGAGCTGCTGAAATGCCGGGCCTCCCTGGCCTGTACAGAGGCCAAGGTCATTGGCAGCAAGCTCATCTTCAAGGGGAACGCCAAGGTCCAGGCCCTCTACCTGGGGGTGGACGGCGGGCTGCACACCGGGGAATTTGAACTGCCCATCTCCCAACTGATGGAGGTGGGGGGCGCCGGGGAGGAGGCCGCCTGCCAGGTAGCTCTGATCCTTACCGACCTGGACTGTACCCTGGACCGGGGGGACGGCCGCACTCTCAGCCTGACCATGGGCCTGCTGGCCCAGGCGGTGGTGCGGGAGCAGCGGACCCTCACCCTGCTGTCCGACGTGTACTCTACCGCCTACGATCTGGAGGTGAGCGCCAGTTCTTTGGCTGTTACCAGGCTCACTGACCGGGGGGAGCGGGAAGTGGCCGTCCGGGAGCTGCTGGAGACCGGCACGCTGCCCCAGGAGACCATGGACGCCTACCTGACCCTGGGGGAGGTGGCCCAGAGCCGGGAGGGAGAGAAGCTTACCCTGACCGTCCAGGCCAACGTCCATGTGCTCTGCCGGGGAGAGGATGGACAGCTGCTGACGGTGGATCGGGCCATCCCGGTGACCTGCCCCCTGGACCTGCCTCAGGGGTGCCGCTGCGCTTGCCGGTGCGCCTCCACCGCCCCGGTGTTTGCCTCTCCCACCGCCGGCGGGGTGGAGGTACGTTTCCCGGTGAGCTTTTCCTGGCTGGCTCTCACCGGGAGCAAGGCCGCCGCCGTCAGCGGGATCTCCTTTGACGAGAACACCCCCCGGGATCACACCGGCCAGCCCTCCATCGTCCTGCGGATGGTGGGGAAGGGAGAACGGCTGTGGGATATCGCCAAGTCTTACGGCACCACCGGCCGGGACGTGATGCAGGCCAACGCCCTGGAGGAGGAGGAGCTGCCCGAGGGCCAGCTGCTGCTTATCCCACGCAAACGGTAAAACAGTACATCCAGCAGGGCCCGCCGCTTTGGTTGCGGCGGGCCCTTTTGTCGTCGCAACTTCCTCCTTGCACCGCCGGGCGGGCCGTGGTACAATCGTTCTATGGACTGACAGAAAGGGAACCGACGCTATGCTGATTTTAGGGATCGATCCCGGCTTTGCCACCGTGGGCTTCGGCCTGGTGGAGGCGGCGGGGGGAAGGGCCCGGCTGGTCCAGTGCGGGGCCATCACCACCCCGGCGGGGGAGCCGCTGCCCGCCCGCCTGTGCCAGATCGCTGACGACCTGGACCTGCTGCTTACCCAGTTCAAGCCCCAGGCCATGGCCATCGAGGAGCTGTTCTTCAACAGTAATATCACCACCGGCATCGGGGTGGCCCAGGCCAGAGGGGTGCTGCTGCTGGGGGCCCAGCGGCGGGGGGTGGCCATCTATGAGTACTCCCCCAGTCAGGTGAAGCAGGCGGTGGTGGGCTACGGCAAGGCGGAAAAGCGGCAGGTCATGGATATGACCCGCCGTCTTTTGAACCTGAAGGCTGTTCCCAAGCCGGACGACGCCGCAGACGCGGTGGCCATCGCCCTGTGCCACGCCCGGTCCTTTACCTCCCGGCTGCAAAGCCCTGACGCCGCCCGTCCGGGCAGCGGCCGGTATGACGTGCGCGACCGCTAGGAGTTTACGATTATGTTTTATTATGTTAATGGAACCGTGGCCCACACCGCCCCCTATCTGGCGGTGATCGACTGCGGCGGGGTGGGCTACGCCTGCCGCACCACCAACAATACCCTCTCCCGGCTGAAAAAAGGGGAGAGGGCCAAGCTGTTTACCCACCTCAACGTGCGGGAGGACGCCATGGAGCTCTACGGCTTCGCCACTGAAAACGAGCTCAACTGCTTTCAGCTTTTGCTCTCGGTGTCCGGGGTGGGGCCCAAGGCGGCCCTGTCCATCCTATCCTCCGCCACGCCGGAGTCCCTGGCCATGAGCATCATCACCGGAGACGAGAAGGCCCTCACCGTGGCCCAGGGTATCGGCAAAAAGATCGCCCAGCGGATCATCCTGGAGCTGAAGGACAAGCTGGCCAAGGGCCAGATCACCCCCGGCGGCGAGAGCTATGGCGGCACCGGGGTCACCGTCATTCCGGAAAACAAATCCTCCGAGGCCGCTGCCGCCCTGGCGGTGCTGGGCTACTCCCAGGCCGAGATCGGTCTGGCCCTGAAGGGGATCGACGTGGACGCCCTCAGTCTGGAGGAGATCGTCAAACAGGCACTGAAGAAAATGATGAAGGGGTAAGGAGGAGCAAACATGGCAAAACTGGAACGGGAACTTACCGGCAGCTTTGACCGGCTGCTGGACTATCTCCACGACGGCATTCTCAACGGCAGCGCCTCGGCCAGCTGGGAGGACAGCAGCGACTACGCCAGCGGCTCCGTCCGGGTGGCCGTCCGGGTGTACGAGCGGTACAGCATCATCGGCAGCAACCGGGTGAGCCTCAACCTGACCCTGGTGGGCAACGGTCCCAACCTGTTTTTGTCCGCCATCACCTCCGGCGGCAGCCAGGCGATGCTGTTCAAGATCAACACCCTGGGGGAGGGGGCCTTCCTGGACGTGGTGGAAGAGCTGCTGGACGGGTGGAACGGATAAGGAAGTGAGACTTTGAGCATCGCGTTTTCTGAGGACGGCTTTGAGACCCAGGAGCCTCTGGTGACCACGTCCCTTACCCGGGATGACGAGAACGAGGGCTCTCTGCGGCCAAAGACTCTAAGCGAGTACATCGGACAGGCCAAGGCCAAGGGCAACCTGGAGGTGTTCATCCAGGCCGCCAAGATGCGGGGCGAGCCGTTGGACCATGTGCTCCTCCACGGTCCCCCGGGCCTGGGCAAGACCACTTTGTCCAATATCATCGCCAATGAGATGGGGGTCAACATCCGCATCACCTCCGGCCCGGCCATTGAGAAGCCCGGCGATCTGGCGGCCCTGCTCACCAATCTGGCGGAGAATGACATCCTCTTCGTGGATGAGATCCACCGGCTCAACCGGTCGGTGGAGGAGATTTTGTACCCTGCCATGGAGGACTTTGCCATCGATATCATCATCGGCAAGGGGCCGTCGGCCAACTCCATCCGGCTGGACCTGCCCAAGTTCACCCTCATCGGGGCCACCACTCGGGCGGGCCAGCTGTCCGCTCCCCTCCGGGACCGGTTCGGGGTGACCCTGCGGCTGGAGCTGTACACCCCGGAGGAGCTCTCCCTTATTGTCACCCGGTCTGCGGGCATTCTGGATGTGCCCATCGAGGCAGACGGCGCCATGGAGATCGCCAAGCGTAGCCGGGGCACCCCCCGTATTGCCAACCGGATGCTTCGCCGGGTGCGTGACTTCGCCCAGGTAAAGGCTGGGGGCGTCATTACCCGGGAAGTGGCCGACGTAGCCCTGTCCGCCCTGGAGGTGGACCACCTGGGACTGGACGCCATCGACCGGCGGATGCTCACCTCCATCATCGACCACTACGGCGGGGGACCGGTGGGGCTGGAGACCCTGGCGGCCACCATCAATGAGGAGGCAATCACCCTGGAGGACGTGTACGAGCCCTACCTGATGCAGATGGGCTTCCTCACCCGCACTCCCAGGGGCCGGTGCGTTACCCGTCGGGCCTATGAGCATTTGGGTCTGGCCGTCCCCGGCGGGACGGGCATGGACCAGCTGAGCTTTTGAGGGAAAAGGCCATGCAGGGATGGATGCATGCCTCTGGGCAAATGTGATAAAAAATTATAGGGCGGTCCGAAATATTTCTGTGAAACACTTGACAAAATCTAGGGCCTATGCTTATAATGTGCAAGGAGAAACGGCATGAAACCTGACCGATTCCAGTCCTCAGCCCCGGGTGATGAAGTACTGTGCGCCCGGGTGGCCGCCGGTGACCGCAAGGCGGAGGAGGAGCTGGTGCTGCGGTATAACCGCCTGGTGCGGGCCTGTGCCCGTCCCTACTTTCTGGCAGGGGGGGACAGCGAGGACCTGATTCAGGAGGGTATGGTGGGCCTGCTGGCCGCCATCCGGGAGTTCCACCCGGAAAAAGCCGCTTCCTTCCGCACCTTTGCGGAGGTCTGTATCAAAAACCGTTTGCTCTCTGTCATCAAGGCGGCAGCTAGAGATAAACATATGCCGCTGAACAGCTCTGTCTCGTTCGATCCCCCTCTTTTCAGCGGGAACGGTGACCGTTACCCCTATGGCGCGCCCCAACCCCAGGAAAAAGACCCGGAGGAGATCTTCCTCAGTCGGGAGGCCTTCCGGGAGCGGATGGAAACGCTGGTGGGCCAGCTGTCCGGTTTCGAGGCAAATATACTTCGGTTGTATCTAAATGGCCTTTCCTATGCCGAGATCGCGGCCGAGGTAAACAAGTCCCCAAAATCGGTGGACAACGCAGTACAGCGCATCCGGCGTAAGCTGGCCGGGCGCACAACTTCCGGCGATATCAGCACCAGCTGAGCGCATATTACTCTGACCCAGCAAATGGATCATCCGGACCTGGGCAAAGAAGCAAAGAGAGGGTATCATCATGTACGAAGACAAGACTCTGGTATGTAAGGAATGTGGCCAGGAGTTCGTGTTCACCGCCGGTGAGCAGGAGTTCTACGCTGAGCGCGGCTTCCAGAACGAGCCCCAGCGCTGCAAGGCCTGCCGTGACGCCCGCAAGGCTGCCTCCCGCGGCCCCCGCGAGTATTTCACCGCTACCTGCGCTGCCTGCGGCGGCGAGGCCAAGGTTCCTTTTGAGCCCAAGTCCGATCGTCCCGTTTATTGCAGCGACTGCTTCGCCCGGATGCGCGGCGAGCAGAACTAATCTGCCGACCAAAAAGGACGCCCTTTGTGGGGCGTCCTTTTTCTTGCCTTGGGGAGGTAGAGGCCGGCCAGCCTTGTCCCTATTCCGCCCAGCGGAGGGCTCGGGACACCGCCTTTTCCCAGCCGGCCACTAATGCCTGGCTGGTCTCCAGGTCCATTTCCGGGCGGAAGGTGCGGGCAACCGCCCAATTTTCCGCCACCTCTGCCTTGTCCCGCCAGCAACCCACCGCCAGACCCGCCAGGCAGGCGGCCCCCAGGGCGGTGGTCTCGATGCACACCGGCCGCTGGACGGGTACCTGAATCACGTCAGCCTGAAATTGCATGAGAAAGTCGTTGGCGCAGGCTCCTCCGTCCACCTGGAGAGAAGACAAGCGGATGCCGCTGTCCTCCTCCATGGCCCGCAGCACGTCCCGGGTCTGATAGGCCAGGGACTCCAGCGTGGCCCGGACGATGTGGGCCCGGCCCACTCCCCGGGTGAGACCCACAATGGTGCCCCGGGCGTAGGGGTCCCAGTAGGGGGCCCCCAGGCCGGTGAAGGCAGGTACCACATACGCCCCGTTGGTGTCGGTCACCTGCCGGGCCAGCTCCTCCGACTGGGCGGCGGTGTCGATGAGCCGCAGCTCATCCCGCAGCCACTGGATGGCCGCCCCCGCCACAAAGATGGAGCCCTCCAGGGCGTATTCCACCTGGCCGTCCACCTCCCAGGCCATGGTGGTCACCAGACCATTTCGGCTCACCACTGGCCTGTCCCCGGTATTCATCAGAAGAAAACAGCCGGTGCCATAGGTATTTTTGGCCATGCCGGGGGAGAAGCAGGCCTGGCCGAAGAGGGCGGACTGCTGATCCCCCGCCGCCCCGGAGATGGGGATGGGCCCGCCGAAGAGGGAGGGGTGGGTGTAGCCGTAGACCTGGCTGGAGGGGACCACCCTGGGCAGCATGGCGGAGGGAATCCCCAACCGATCCAGCAGCTCCGGGTCCCACCGGCGCTCAAAGATGTTGTACAGCATGGTGCGGGAGGCGTTGGAACAGTCGGTGACGTGGACCATCCCCCGAGTCAAGTTCCAGATGAGCCAGGAGTCCACTGTGCCAAAGAGAAGTTCCCCCGCCTCCGCCTTTTCACGGGCTCCGGGTACGTGGTCCAGGATCCACCGGATCTTGGTGCCGGAGAAATAGGCGTCCAATACCAAGCCGCACTTAGTCCGGATTTTCTCTCCCCAGCCCTCCGCCGCCAGCTGGTCGCAGAAGGGGGCGGTGCGCCGGCATTGCCACACGATGGCGTTGTACACTGGCTGACCGGTGGCCTTGTCCCATACCACGGTGGTTTCCCGCTGGTTGGTGATACCGATGGCGGCTATGTCGGCCGCGGTGGCGCCGATTTTGAGCATAGCCTCCTGGGCCATACCCACCTGGCTGGCCCAGATCTCCATGGGGTCGTGCTCCACCCAGCCGGGGTGGGGGAAGTACTGGGTCAGCTCCTTCTGGGCCTGGGAGCACACCCGGCCCTGACGGTCAAAGAGGATGCAGCGGGAGCTGGTGGTGCCCTGATCCAGGGCCATGAGATACTTTGCCATAGGGACGGCCTCCTTTCGACGGGCTTTGGAATGATCATACCAAAAAACGGAGACAGACGCAATGCGACAAGGTAAAAATAGTCCTCGTATTCCATGGAACCGGGCGCAATCACCCTTGAAATCAAGTGGAAACAACGGTATAATTTTACATGCTAAATGATCTGCCGCGGATGGCCGGGCAGAAAACAAATCCTGACCTTGGGAATGAACGTGTATGCAAGAGACAAACGGACAATTTGACAGATCCCTGCGCCGCCAGTTTGAGGAGCTCCAGGAGCGGGCGGCTAAGGATTCCCTGTCCGGCCTGCTCAACCGAGCCACCACAGAGGCCTATATCAACCAGCGGCTGGAGCAGGCCGGCCCTGAGGAGACCTGCGCCATGTTCATCGTGGACCTGGATAATTTCAAGCAGGTCAACGATACTCTGGGCCATCAGGCGGGGGATCAGGCCATCCGACAATCCGCCCAGATCCTCTCCGGTATGTTCCGGGCCACGGATATCGTGGGCCGCCTGGGTGGGGATGAGTTTATCGTGTTCCTGTCCGGAGGGATCACCGAGAAGCTGGTTCAGCGGAAGGGACAGGAGATCTGCCAGCGGCTCCAGCTTTCCCTGGGCAGCAGCGCCTCCGTAACGCTGACCGCCAGTGTGGGTATCCACATGGCGGTGGGACAGGGCCTGCGGTTTGAGAACCTGTACCAGTCCGCCGACCTGGCCCTGTACAAGGCCAAGAAAAACGGCAAGCACGGATACTATGTAAAATACAGCCATGGGCTCCAGCAGAGCGCCGAGACCTTTCTGCCGGTAAGCACCATCCCCATCAGCGGCCTGCTGGAAAATTTGGACAGTGGGGTAGCCCTCCTGGACATGGGGGAGCCCATCCGTCTGATTTATGTCAGCCCCAGCTTCTGCCGCATCATCGGGGTGGAGCCCCAGAATTATGACCTGCCCAGGACGCTGGACCACGTGGTGCATCCCGACGACGTGCCCGGGCTGGAGGAAGCCCTGCGGAAGGGTTTTGAAGCGTCCCAGCCGGTGGATCATGTCCACCGGGTGTCCGGGGACAGGAAGAACTGGTTCTGGTGGCACATCCGGGCCGCCCGCATCGAGTACGGCAACGCCCGACCGGTGATGCTGGTCACCGCTACGGATATCTCCCAGTTCAAGGAGAGCGAGCAGCGGCTCCAGGAGATCAACGAGCGGCTGCAAAGCGCCTTTGAGCAGACCACTCAGGGGATGTGGGAGGTAGATATCCCCGCCAAGAAGGTGACATTGTTCAGCTGCAATGACAGAAATGGAGGGTCACCCATCTGGCACCAGGGGACCTTTCCCAAATCACTGATCAGCAGCGGCTGGATCCACCCCAATTCGGTGCCCAGATTTCTGGAGTTTGCCCAGCAGATGCTGGAGGGCCGGACCCAAGGGTATGGTAATTTTGTGGTCCAGCACCAGGATACCGGCTGCTACGGTTGGGCGGCCATGTCCTACCGGCTGCTGTGCGATGATGCCGGGCGTGTGGTGAAGGCAGTTGGTATCATCGAGCGCCTGTCCGAGGACCCGGCGGGGCAGCAGGCCAAGATGCTGCCCAGGCGTCTGCTGCCAGAGCACCTGACCGCCTATCTGATTGTGGGGATCCAGGCCGACCTGACTCTGGATACCGTAACCAGCCTGTGGCTGGAAGGGAAGGATCAAAGCGGCCGGGTCGCCAACGTCCCCTGCTCCCGGGTGCTGTCCAAGGGAATGGAAAAGGTCTTTTCCCAGGACGACCGGCAGGCTGTGGCAGGCTACTATGACCGCAACTGGCTGCTGGAGCGGTTCCACCAGGGGGACCGGTGGCTGTGGACGGAATACCGCCGGGTAGACGCCGGAGGGGATATCCGTTGGGTGACCCATGTGGCCATTCTGATGGAGGATCCGGTCAGCCAGCACGCTCGTCTGTATTCCTATCTGCTCCAGGAGCACAAGCGTCATCAGTGGGAGCTGGGGTTGGGTATCCAAATGGCACGGGACCCGGTCACCGGTCTCTACGACAGGGCCACTGTCCGGGCCCTGGTAGAAAGTCTGCTGGGGAAGGAGAAACGGCGCGATTGCGCCCTGTGCGTCATCAAGCTGGCTGGCATGGAGCAGCTGTGCGTCCTGGGCGGCGACGAAATGAACGACAAACGCCGCTGTGTCTTTACCGCTCTGTCGGTGGGCCTGGGCCCGGATTGTGTGGTGGGCCAGTACAATCGGGATAAGCTCATTGTGTTCTTTCCGGATATCGCTGCCAGGCCAAGGATCAAGACCATGCTGGAGGCCGCCTTTTCCTTTGTTCGCCTGACCCAGGCCAACACCATGGATATGGACAGCCTGCGCTTTGTGGCTGGCGTTACCCATGCCAGGCAGGGCCAGAACAGCTATGTCAACATGATTGCCCAGTGCGTACAGATCTGTCAGCTCAGCCGCAACTGTCCGGCGGATACGGTTACCTTTTATCAGGAAGAGGAAGAGGACTGGGCCTGGAGCGAGCTTCAGAGCAGCGGAGAGCTGGACCAGATCACTGTCCATCAGGCGGAGATGAGCCGGCCCCTGTCCGAGCGGGAAAAGGACGTGGCCCTGCAATGCGTATCGTCCATGCTCTCTTCCAATTCCCTGCAAAGCTCTATCCGCAGCGTTCTCAGCTATATCGGTACCTATTACCGGGCGGATCGGGTCTATGTGCTTACCCTGGCGGAGGATCACCATGTGGTCACTATGCCCTATGAGTGGACGGGCAGCAGCAAGGCCAGCATCCAGCAGGCAGTATCCGGTATGCCGGTGGAGCGACTCCCCATTCTCCAGCGATGCCTGGAGGAGCGGTCCCCGGTATTTCTCAGCCGGTCCCTGCAATTCGCCAAGCCCAAGCCGGATGCGGCGCCGGCGGAGCCATGGCACTTTACTACCTTCCCCCTTATGGAGGAAGGGGTGATCGAGGGCTTCCTGTGCATTGAAAACGCCAGGGAGCACCCTGCCGACGCCGCTCTGTTCAGCACCCTGCTCCCACATATCCTGGGCGAAAGGAAACGCTTTCAGGAGCATATCCAGGTCTCGGAAGAGGAGCCGGGCGTCTTTTTGAGCGAGCTGCCCAACCTGCGCTCCTATCTGAACGTGATCTATTCCCTCAATTCCGATCTGTACAGCTCCATGGGCGCGGTTTGCCTGGATGTCCCCGGCCTGTCCACCATCAACAGCAGCCTGGGCTTTGAGTACGGCAGCCGGCTGCTGTGGTATGTGTCCAAGACCCTGGCGGATATTTTCGGACACTCCTTTCTGTTCCGCACCTGGGACGCTGAATTTGTGGTCTTGTGCCCTGACACCACCCGTCAGGTCTTTATGGGCCGGTGCAACCGGCTGCGCACTGCGCTCCAGCGGCGTTACCCAAAGGATCTGCGCATCGGCTACACCTGGGCGGAGGGAGTCTTTAACGGGAAAACACTGGTGGGCGAGGCCAAGACCATTATGCGCTGTGAACAGGTGGAGGCCGTGCCCCGGGCCGAGGTATTCGCCCTGGGTCCCGACGTCCATACCGCGGAAGAGGCCATCCGGCTGGGCCGGTTCACCGTGTACCTCCAGCCTAAGGTCCACATGACCACTGGCAAGCTCATCGGGGCAGAGGCCCTGGTGCGGGGAGTGGACCAGGAAGGCAACCTGGTGATGCCCGACCGGTTCATCCGGGAGCTGGAGCAGAGCGGAGATGTGCGGGAGCTGGACCTCTTCGTGCTGGAGCGCACTCTGGCCCTGATGGACAGTTGGCGGGAACAGGGGCTCCAGGTGGTTCCCATGTCGGTGAACTTCTCCCGCTTCACGCTGTTTGACCCCGCTGCTCCGGCCTCTGTGCTGGCGATCCAGAGCCGCTATCCCCTGCTGCCCCCCGGTATGCTGGAGGTGGAGGTAACCGAGAGCGCCGGCAGCGTGGACAGCCGCTCCCTGGCAGAGGTGATGGAACAGTTCCGTGCCTATGGGATCCGCTTTTCCCTGGACGACTTTGGCTCGCAATATGCCAACCTGTCTATTTTCACCAACGTGAAATTTGACTCGGTGAAGCTGGATCGGAGCCTGATTGCCGATCTGACCAGCAACGTCCGCTGTCAGATGCTCATCCGGGATCTGGTGAGCATCTGCCACACCTGTGGCATGATCTGTGTGGCGGAGGGGGTGGAGAACCGGTCCCAGATCGACGCCCTCTCCAACGCGGGCTGCGCTTACGGTCAGGGCTACTTCTTTGACCGCCCCATTCCGGCGGAGGTATTTCAGAAAAAATACCTGCACCAGATTCCCGCCAAGTAAGGCGCGGATTTGGCTAGGAGGCTTCCGACATGACTATGATAAACGACACTCAGCTGGATCAGGGCAAGGACTGCTCACCGCTGATCATCGGCATCGGCGCGTCCGCTGGGGGCGTGGAGGCGTTGCAGCAGTTTTTCAGCTGTATGCCGCCCAACAGCGGCCTGAGCTTTGTGGTGGTACAGCATCTGTCTGCTGACTATAAGAGCCTGATGGCGGATATCCTGGGCAAGCACGGCCATGACCGTGCTCCAGGCTACCAACCATATGAAGGTGGAGCCGGATACGGTCTACCTGATCCCGCCGGGAAGATTCATGACCATCCACCAGGGCAGGCTTATCCTGTCCGACAATGAGGCGGGCACTCTGAACCACCCTATCGACACCTTTTTCGTCTCCCTGGCCGAGGAGGCCAGGGAGCACGCCGTGGCGGTGGTGCTGTCGGGTACCGGCTCCGATGGGACCAATGGCGTGAAGGTGGTGAAGGAGCACGGGGGGATGGTCATCGCCCAGGACCCGGAGAGCGCCAAGTTCGACGGTATGCCCCAAAGCGTCATTCGCACCGGCCTGGCCGATTTCGTCCTCTCCCCGCAGGAGATCGCCGGGGAGATCCTGAGCTTTTCCAACACTCCGCTGCTGCACATACCCAAATGGGCCCATTCCGCCGACGGGGACGCCCTCTTTTCTGAGGAGGACACCCTCGCCCATATCTATGCCATTTTGAAAAATGCCAGCGGCATCGACTTTACCTATTATAAACGTTCCACCATCCTGCGGCGGATCCAGCGGCGGATCCTGGTGACCCACAGCGCCAGCCTGTCCGATTTTGCCCGGCTGCTGGGCGAGGATCAGAACGAGGTCGGCATCCTCATCAAGGAGATCCTCATTGGGGTGACCAGCTTCTTCCGGGACGCCTCCTTCTTCGAAAAGCTGAAGTACAACGCCATCTACAAGATCGTGGAGCGGGCCAAGGAGGGGGACCCCATCCGGGTTTGGTGCGCGGGCTGCTCCACCGGCGAGGAGGCCTATTCCATCGCCATCCTCTTCCAGGAGGCTATGGACGAGCTGCGGGTGAAGCGGGACGTAAAGATTTTCGCCACCGACGTGAACAGTCAGGCGGTGGAACAGGCGGGGAAGGGCGTCTTTACCGGAAATATCGTGGACGACATCACCCCGGACCGCCTGGCAAAATATTTCCACAAGCACAACGACCGGTACACGGTCTCCAAGCAGATCCGGCAGATGATCGTCTTTGCCGTACACAATATGTTCTCCGATCCCCCCTTCGGCAAGCTGGACATGATCAGCTGCCGTAACGTGATGATTTATTTCCAGCCGGTGCTGCGGCGGGGGCTTTTCTCTATCTTCCACTCCGCCCTGAAGAACAACGGCTTCCTCTTCCTGGGTCAGAGCGAGACCGCCGAGGAATATGGTAACATTTTCAAAACAGTGTGCGGCACGGAGAAGATTTACCTCCATAAGGGGGAGGGCAAGGTGGAGGATCTGACCCCGCCTACCTTTAATATTCCCAACATCCAGACTGTTTCCCGGAAAAGCGCCCGGACCATCGGGGAGGAAGAGGAAAACCAGGTGCGCGAATCCACCTACACCAAGTTCCTGGAGGCTTTTCTGCCGGCCTCTGTGGTGCTGGATCAGAACGACATGGTGGTCCACTTCTTCGGCAACTACACCGACTACCTCACCCTGGCCCCCGGGAAGGCAACCCTCAATTTCTTCAGCCTGGTGAATCAGGACCTGACGCTGGCTGCCTCCACCGCCCTGAGCCGCTGCCGGGCGGAAAAGGAAAGCGTGGTGTACACCGATATCGTGGTGGACTGCCCAACCGGGCGGAAGGTGATCGATCTGATGGCCCAGGTAATACCCGGCGAGACGGGGGAGGGGAGCAGCCTGACCGCCGTGCTCTTCCTGGAGAATAAGCGGGGCAATCTGGAGGGCATAGTGGAGAAGTACGACGTGGACGCCACCGCCGCCAGACGCATCGCCGACCTGGAGCGGGAGTTCCAGATCTCCCAGAGCGATCTGCGGGCCACCATTCAGCGGCTGGAGACCGTCAACGGGGAGCTTCAGGCCGCCAACGAGGAGCTGATCACCGCCAATGAGGAGCTCCAGTCCTCTGCCGAGGAGCTCCAATCGGTGAACGAGGAGCTCTATACCGTCAATACCGAGCACCAGCTGAAGCTGGACGAGTTGACCATGATGACCAACGATCTGTCCAACTTCCTGTCCTCCACTATGATCGGCATCCTGTTCGTGGACAGTAAGTTGAACATCCGCAAATTCACCGAGTACGTGGGCCGGGAGTTCCAGCTGATGGAGCACGACATCGGACGGCCCATTCAGATCCTCGCCCACAGCTTCCCCAACGAGGAGATAGAGGCGGACGCCAGGGCGGTGTTGAAGAACCTGAGTTCCATTGACCGGGAGGTCACCGCCATGAACGGCCGGTGCTATACCCTGCGCATCGCGCCCTACCGCACCACTGAAAACAGCATCCGGGGGCTGGTCATCACCATCATCGACAGCCTGAGCGCCGGTCAATCCGTTCCACGATAAATGTAAAACATGGGCCTGCTGTGCATACAGCAGGCCCATATTTTACGCCGGAGGTTCACTTGTCGAAGGCGGGGTTGGTGAAATACACGTTTTTCTGGTCCATTTTCTCCTTGGCCAGGCGCACCGCTTCGCCAAATCGCTGGAAGTGGACGATTTCCCGCTCCCGCAGGAAGCGGATGACGTTGTTCACGTCGGGATCGTCGCTCATTCGCAGGATGTTGTCATAGGTCACCCGGGCCTTCTGCTCGGCGGCCATATCCTCGGTGAGGTCGCAGATCACGTCTCCCTTGACGCCGATACCGGCAGCGTTCCAAGGGGAACCGGAGGCGGCGGTGGGGTAGACCCCGGTGGTGTGATCCACAAAGTAGGGGGCAAAGCCGCCCTCCCGCACCTGCTTGTCGTCCAGGTTCCGGGTGAGCTGGTGGACGATGGCCCCGATCATCTCCAGATGGCCCAGCTCCTCGGTGCCTACAAAGGGGTCAAAATGGAACCAAGAACAAAAAATGCCTGAGCCGCAAGGGTTTCCGGCTTTGTTTCATGCCCAAAATCCGAATGTGCCGATTCCCGGATACCTGTTTTCCATGAAGATGGAACAGGATGGAACCAGACGCAAGGTGAAGCCAGTGTGGCAGGTGGATGTCTGTGTGGCACTGCCTGATAACCGTGTGTCCTGAAAGGGAGGTGTTGCACAATGAATGAGCAGGTGCGAAACATTCCCTGGACGACGCGGTGGAGCGACAGCGGCGCACAGATTGACGTGCGGGAGTTGATATGCCATGCCCCGCCTGATCTTCAAGTGTCCCTATGTGAAGGGCGGCTCTCAGAGAGCTGCCGCCCACCTGAGCAACTACGTCCGCTACATGGCCACCCGGGAGGGGGCGCAGAAGTTCTCGCCGGACCAGTCCTGGCTCCCTGCCACGGAAAAGCAGCGGGAGTTAGTGGAGCAGCTCCTCCGGGACTTCCCCCTCAGCCGAGGGACTTTCGAGTATGAGGACTACGCCGCCGCGCCCACCCGGGGTAACGCCTCGGAGTTCATCACCAGGGTCCTGGAGGACAACTACGACCGGGCCGCAAAAAAAGAAAACTACGTCCAGTACATCGCCAGCCGCCCCCGTGCCCAGCGCACGGGGACCCACGCGCTCTTCACCGGCTCGGACGAGACCCTGACCCTGTCCCAGGTGGCGGAGGAGGTCGCAAACCACACCGGCAATGTGTGGCTGCCCATCCTATCCCTGCGGCGGGAGGACGCCGCCCGGCTGGGCTACGATGACGCGAATCAGTGGAAGGTCCTGCTCACCGGCTGTGCTATAGAGATGGCCCAGGCCATGAAGATCCCCTGGGACCAGTTCCGGTGGTACGCCGCCTTCCACGATGAGTCCCACCACCCCCATGTGCATATGGTCTGCTACAGCGCCGACGGCAAGTCCGGCTACCTGACCAAGCAGGGCATCGCCCAGATCAAGTCCGGTCTGGCCAAGGAGATCTTCCGCAATGAGCTGACGGAGCTCTATCGGGAGCAGACTCAGCGGCGGGATACCCTGAATAGTGAGGCAGCGGTAGTCATGGAAACGCTGGTCCACCAGATGGAGACCGGCACACTGGAAAACCCCCGCATGGAACAGCTCATGGAACACCTGGCTGGGAAGCTGAAAAACCTGTCCGGCAAGAAGCAGTACGGATACTTGGAAGCCCCGCTAAAGGCTGTGGTGGATGAGATCGTGGACGAGTTGGCCAGGGATCCCCGCGTCGCCCAAGCCTACGACCTGTGGTATGAGATGCGGGAGGAGGTGCTGCGCACCTACAAGGACGAACTGCCGGAGCGTCTGCCCCTCTCCCGGCAGAAGGAGTTCAAGGCCATTCGCAATCTGGTGATCCGGGAGGCTGTGCGGCTGGGGGAGCTCCGGCAGGTGTTCCACCCGGAGGATCAGACGGAAGCGGCGGGCCCGGACGGCCCAGAACAAGAAACGGGCACAAATCAAAATGAGGGATCGGAAGAAACCGGAGCGCCGCCCCCTATGTGGGAGTGGCGCTTTCGCCGTGCGTGGGCAGCCCTCCAAGACCACGCTTCCTCACCGGAGCAGGTTGCCCAGGCACTGGAGGAGGTGACCGCGGCGGCGGAGGCCGGATACCGTCCGGCCCAGTACCGGCTGGGGAAGCTGCTGCTCCAGGGAGAGCGTGTCCCCAAGGATGCCGGAGCCGCTGTCCGCTGGCTGACCGCCGCGGCGGAGCAGGGGGACCAGTACGCCCAGTATGCGCTTGGGAAGCTGTATCTGCTGGGTCTGGAGGTGCCGGAGGACCGGGAGCGGGCCAGATTGTGGTTCCAGCAGTCCGCGGAACAGGGCAATCAGTACGCTCAATATTTTCTGACCAACATGGACAGCCGCCGCCTCCAGCCTGTGGCCTGGGCGGTGTCCAATTTGCTCTACCATATAGCCGGCATCTTCCGGGAGCAGGAACCGCGCCAGAAGGTTGGCGCCATCCGCTTCACGGACAAGAAGCTGCGCCAGAAGATCCGGGAGAAGAAGATCGCCATGGGCCACAAGCCGGACGACCACGAAGAACAGACCGTCACGATGTAGAAATAGAAATGGAGGATATCGTGTGAAACAGAATCACTACAGCGCGGACAGACGAACCAGCGCCAAGGCCCTGCCCCTGGAGCGCCGCTCTCCATTGCGGCAGACCCGCGCCGTCGTGCGCCAGATCCCCTATCACCGGAAGACCCGCAAGCGGCGCTGGTAAATTTTGTGTTGCAAACCGCCATACAAAGAGGTATAATATCTCCAGAAAGGCGGTGCAGCTTATGGCAACCAAAACAGCAAATGTGACAGCCCGTGTCCAGCCTGAGATCAAGCGGCAGGCGGAGGAGATCCTGGACCGCCTCGGCGTTCCTGTGTCCGTGCTGATCGACTCCCTCTACCGCCAGATCATCATGACCAACAGCATCCCCTACTCCTTCCGCGTCCCCGCGGTCCCCACCCGGGACGCCATGACAACGGAGCAGTTCGACAGGATGATGGCAGAGGGGCTGAAGCAGGCAAAGGCGGGACAGGGCACGGATCTGAAGGATGCCTTTGCCCAGATCAGGGAGTGCATCTGACCATGGAGCAGTATCGGGTCAGGATGACAGACCACGCCATCGGGCAAATGGGGGAAACTGTCCGCTATATCTCGAAGGTGCTCCAGGCGCCGGAGACCGCCCTCCGCTGGGCCGACCGGCTGGAGGCGGAGATGGCGAGGCTGGGCAGGATGCCCGGCCGCTATCCACTGACCCCGGAGGAGCCATGGCGGTCGGAGGGAATACACAAAATGCCAGTGGAGAATTTTCTGGTGTACTACTGGGTCAATGAGGAAGCCATGACCGTCTGGATCACCGCTGTGGTATACGGGCGGCGGGACCAGCTGGACCAGCTCCAAAGGATGCCGCTCCCTGAAACATGAATATGACAGACTTGGGAGGCCGCGATCAGCGGCCTCCCTCTTTTTTGGAGGTGGACTATGCCCTACATCCCATTCACCGAAGAACAAAAACGCCGGGCCAACTCTGTGGACCTGGCGGAGTACCTCCGCCGGCGGGGAGAGATGCTCATCCCCTCCGGGCCGGAGTACCGGCTGGCCTCGGACCACAGCGTCACCGTCCGGGGCAGAGAGTGGTACGACCATGAGGCGAAGGAGGGCGGCGGCCCCGTCTCCTTCCTCCAGACCTTCCATAACCTCAGCTATCCGGAGGCAGTGCAGCGGCTCCTGGACGGAGAAGGCGTCCCCTGCCCCTCGGCGGTGGAGCGGAAACCGGAGGCGAAGCCTTTCGCACTGCCTCCGTCCAGTGATTCCATGCGCCGGGTGTTCGCCTACCTGCTCAAGGAGCGCCACATCAGCCGGGAGGTACTCACCGCCTTCGTCCGGGCGGACCTGATCTACCGGGATGTCATGGACGCAATCCCGGGCGTGACGTTCTATTTCCCTCCGCCGTATGCTCCATGGCAGCGCGGAACAAACGAAAATACCAACGGCCTGCTTCGTGAATTTATCCCAAAAGGTTCTGATATTGCTGCCCTCTCCCATGAACAAATACAGCTTTTTGAAGATGCTCTCAATCTTCGTCCCCGTAAATGCCTGGGCTGGCTCTCACCCTTTGAAGTCCATTTTCAGAAAGTGTTGCACTTGACTTGACAATGTGCCACTTCGTATTACAGCACAGCGGGAGCGTGATCCCCCTAGAGGTCAAGGCGGAGGAGAACCTGCAGGCCAAGAGTTTGAAATGCTTTGCTACCAACAATGGGCTGCTCTTCGGCGTCCGCACCTCCATGTCAGATTATCGTAAGCAGGATAAGCTCGTTTATTTGCCGCTCTACGCAATTTCCCAGCTATGCGAGGTCTGCGATGTATTTTCATAAAATAGGCCGCATATGGGAAAGAGTTCCTATATGCGGCGCAACCGCCGGATCCATTTTATGCTGAAGATGTCTGGGAGGTGACGCGCATGGCGGGAAATGAAAGCAAGGCGAATTTAATGCGCGTCCATAAGGCGCTGCAAGAGAAAGGATACAACCCGATCGGCCAGATTGTCGGATACCTGTTGACCGAGGATCCGACCTACATCACAAATCATCTTGACGCCCGCAAACTTATTTGGAAGATTGACCGATATAATTTGTTGGTGGACATTGTGGCATCCTACTTCGAATCTTGCGAGAAATGAAAGCACAGAGCAGTCCTTTCTGGCCTGCATGGCGAGATGAAGTTGTTGCCAGGTTTTGTAATGCATGCGCCGGTTCATCCAGACCGCAAACCTTTTTCGAAGAGGTTGAATTAGCGCGTACCGATGAATTTGTCCGTGCGAAACATGGCAAGGATTTCGATAAGTTCTCGAAAGAGATGTTTTCTGACGGCCGGATCCTTTACCGCTATGACAATGGCAGCGTGACATATTCTTACGAACTCACTGAGATATGATCGGGTTAGCATACGCTTCAGATCAAACGCTTTGATGCTTCGGAAACCTGCAGCAAAGTGACCGCCCCGGCAGCCGCAAGATGTGGCTGCCGGGGCGGTTTCATCATGTGCGATAAATATCCATTGTGTGAACTGAAATTGTCAGAACCCCTCGCTCAGTGCCGGCAACGGCCAGCGAGCCGAGATTCTCTCCGGCTTTTGCCGTGGTCGAGTAAAGTCCCTGTTGAAGTGATCGCCAAGCTGTACTTTGAGCAGAAACCGTACCCCGCCGCTCAAAGTAACGGAGGGTGCAGCCCGTATAGAGCGGTGGTCACGCAATTCAGACTTCCTTCCCGCTCGGGCCGTTTTGCAGTTGCCCTTGCATGAAGATCCGATCAAAATCAGCGGCGGAAACAGGACGGCTGTACAAATAGCCCTGTCCAAAGTCGCATCCGAGCGCTCGAATCATCCCCTCGTCCTCTGCGGTTTCCACGCCTTCCGCAACCGTTGCGATGGAGAGAAGCCTCGCCATCTGAACGATCTCTTTTATGATGAGCTGAGAGCGAGCCTGCTCTTGAGGGGAAAGATTCAGCAAAAACGCCCGGTCCAGCTTCAACTCATCGATTTTCAGCCTGCTCAGGGCGTTCAGAGAGGAAAATCCGCTTCCAAAATCGTCCAGCGAGATGCGAAATCCCTCCGCATGCAGCTGAAGAATGATCCCGTTGAGCGCGTCCACATTCTCCAACGCCAGGCTTTCCAGAATCTCCAGCGTGATGAGGCGGGCGGATATGCCGTATTTCCTTACCATCGCTTTTAAAGCCTGGACATAATCCGGCTTAAAAAACAATTGTTTGGATTGATTTACGGAGATGGGGATCGGTGTGACGCCCCGGCCAAGCCACACGCGGATCTGGCGGCACGCCTGCTCCACCATGTAAAGATCCAGCTGCATACAAAAGCCGTTGCGTTCAAAGAGAGGGATAAACTGATCGGGATAGATCATCCTGCCGCCGGTGGTCCGCCAGCGCACCAGCGCCTCAGCCCCGGCCAGTGTATCGCTGCGGAGGTCTTTCTTCGGCTGCAGGAACATCTCAAACTCTCCATCGCGAAGCGCCTGATTCATATGCCGCTCAATATAGTTCTCCAGATCCTCCTTTTTGTGCAGCTCCGTATCAAAAAACCAGATCGTGTTGGTATGCCCGCTCTCCGCTTTTTCCAGCGCAAAGTGCACACTGGTGCGCATATGGTCGGCCGTGGCTCCGGGATCGTCACTGCGGGGGGAGGGCACCACGCCGCAGTAGAACGCCATTTCATAGTCGCTCTTGCTGATCTCGGTACCGCGGACAAGTTCATCAATCAGCGTCTGCAGGCGGAGACGGACGGCGTCCGGATCCACATCCATCAGGAAGAGATAAAAGATGTCTTCAGTATCCCGGGAAAAAAATTCACCGCTTCGCAGGTGCCGGCCGATGATCTCTTTGATCTCACAAAGCAGACAATTGGCGCGCTCCTTCCCGAAAATCTCGGTGACAAACGGAAATTGACGAGTCCTGAGCGCCACCACGCTGCCGCCTGTCATACCCATCGCCTCTGTCAGCCGCTGGTGATAGCGCACCATATTCTCTGCTCCGGTCAGCGGATCATAGTAAGCCAGACGCTTCAACTCAAGATGATAATCGCGCAGCAGGCGATAACCACGGACCACGACAGTCATGACCAGAAGGAACGCCAGAAGGAACAGGAAGCCGACGAGCGAATTGAACCTTTCGGAAACGGCGGTCAGGCCGCTTCCCGTGCTGACGCAAAACAGATACCATCCGTTAAGCCCCACCGGCTCCAGGAGGAAGGGATAAGAGACGCCCTCATGGGTAAAGGACGAGAATATCCGTTCCTGCCGCGCCATGGCACCACGTACTTCTTCCGCGGCAGATTCAGATAGATAGGAGCCACTATAAATATTAGAGAGATTTTCCTGCACGACAGTGTTGGGGGAGCGCATCAGAAAACTGCCATCTGTTCCAAGCAGGTGAATATAACCGGAACTGCCCAGCGCGGTGTCCTCTGCGAGAATGCTGCCGAATACGTCAATATAGTCGGTGGCGGATAGCGCCCCGATCACGGTTCCCTCGTGATAAACGGGAATGCTGTAGGCAAATACTCTTTGCTGGGAGATTCTGCTCTCAAACAGCCGAGAGACCGTGGGCGTTCCTTCCAAGGCTGTATAAACTGCACTTTGCAGCTCCTGGGGCAGCTCTGGCAGGCTGGCATCTGTCACGATCTCGCCATTCGGCGGGCAGATGACGCCCTGAAGATCCGTGTCGAAGAACGCGACGGTCACAAACGCGCCGTCCCTGTTGGCCTCGTCCAGTTTCCGGGCAAGAAGGGACCTGTCCGTTTCATCACGCGGCCCTTCGATGAGCGCGGAGATCGCGGAGAGCGTCTGAATATCGTATTGGAACTGCGCGAATATTCGGGACTTATACTCCTGGGCTTCCAAGGAAATCTGGTCGCGGCTGACAGAGCTTCTTAAATTTTTCAGGTGAAGGAGCAGTGTTCCACCGCAGGCCAGCAGTGCAATGAATACTATCAGGGCTTGGAGTATAACTGATCGCAGCTTCTTGTTTAATATCTCTTCTATCATGGCTATACCCCTTTTTCTGATGTTGACCGTGGAGCACGGAAAGCAGCAATGTCCTGCCGACTTGACGGTGTTTCTCTGTGCGTCTGATGAACGAGCGGGATCCTTACCGGCTACGCGGACTTATCCCAGATGCGCCATGTGCTCCACACCCAACGAACAGATCACCGCTCCCGCCTCAGACTGGAGTCCGTGATGGGTGTTGACAGCCTCCATCACGCTGTTGCGGATCTCACGGGGGACCACGATCAGGATGATCTCCTTCTCTTCCCGGAGCGTGAGTCCCTTCATCTGTTCGATTTCGTCCATCATCACCCAGCGGCCGCGGACCACCGTGCCGCCTCTGGCGCCGGCTTCCTTCGCGGTAGACATCACTTCATCGGTAAAGCCCTGATTGACCGTGATCATAATCAGGCTGTTTTTTTCCTGCATATCTTCATACTCCCTATCTTTCTCCAATTTTGTCCTGGCGCCGATGGATGCGGCCAGCAAATTGGTCACTGCCTCCATAGCAACCATGAATGCGATGCCCCGGCCGGGGCACAGGTCGTGCAGATCATCTTTCAGCTTTTCCAGCAGGTTCAGCGCTGTACCGGCTGGTGCGAAGCTCAGGATGATGTCCTTCTCCGAACCGCCCAGGCCCAGAATATCCATGATCTCCGAGGTGGCGGTCCCGGTTCCTTCGCAACGCATATGGGTAAACACCTGCTCTTGATCATAAAGCTTTATCAGTTTGTTCCCGTTGCCACGCTCGATGATGGAAACAATCATGACGAGCCTCTTCAGATCTTTCATGCCTTGCCCTCCTATTCATGCGTCATAATACAAGATGCTGTCCTCCGCTTGGGCAAGTTCCGCCCGCAGAGCGTCGTTTTCCAGTTTTTTTCGTACCCGGCCGGCCAGACCCAGAAGCTGGATGGTCACCAGGGGCGTCATCGCCACCATGGCAACCAGGCCGAACGCGTCTGTCATAAAGTTGCCGCCAAGCGCCTGGCAGGCGCCCATGGCAAAGGGTAGCATAAATGTGGCCGTCATAGGCCCGGAGGCTACGCCGCCGGAGTCGAACGCCACGCCGGTGAAGATTTGGGGCACGAAAAAAGTGAGCGCCAGTGCGAATACATAACCAGGGATCAAAAACCACATGATGGATATTCCGGTAAGTACCCGCAGCATGGCGATCCCGACGGAAACTGCTACGCCGATGGAGAGTCCCCTGCGCATGGCGCGCCGGGAAATAGAGCCCATGGAAACTTCCTCCACCTGCTTGTTCAGAACATGGACGGCGGGTTCCGCGGCGACGACAAAATAGCCCATGACCATACCGATGGGGATCAGCAGCCAGGGTTGTCCCCCGGACGCTACGGTGGCGCCGATCAACTGGCCGGCAGGCATAAAGCCCACGTTCACTCCCGTGAGGAACAAAACCAGCCCAATATAGGTGTAAATAAAGCCGCTGCTGATTCGCAGCAGCTGCATTCGCTTAAAGCGCCGCGTGACCAACTGAAACATCAGGAACATCATGCAGATGGGTATTACGGCGACAGCCACTTCCTCGGCATAGCGGGGGACCGCCCGGAGGAAAACGAGAGCGGCGTCCCGTGTGGTAGCGACATCCACAAGAGAGACAGAGGAGTATTCGGCGCTGTCCGGTGTGTAGCAGATGCCCAGGATCATCACCGACAGGATGGGGCCGATGCTGCAAAGAGCCACCAGACCGAAACTGTCGCTGGTGGCGTTCTTATCACTGCGCATGGATGCTATGCCCACGCCGAGCGCCATAATAAAGGGCACGGTAATGGGGCCGGTGGTAACACCGCCGGAATCAAAGGCCGCAGGGATAAAAATCTCTGGCACAAAATGGGAGAGAATGAACACCACGGCATAAAATCCCACCAGCAGGAAAGAAAGAGGGATTTGCAGCCGCACGCGCAGCAACGCGATCACTAGAAAGATCCCTACGCCCACCGCCACAGTCAGGATCAGCGTCATGTTTGGCACGGCGGGAACTTACTCGGCCAGAACCTGCAGATCCGGCTCTGCCACGGTAATCAGCGCTCCCAGAACAAAGCACAGCAGGATTGGCAGAGCCATCCCTTTTGCTTTCCCAAGAGATGCGCCGATCCCCTGCCCCATTGGAGTCATGGAGAGATCCACGCCCAGCGTGATATCCCGATACCGATGATCAGAAGGAATGCGCCGAAGGAGAAAAGGACGATAACCCCCGGAGCCAACGGCGCGATAGTCACGCTCAGCAGCAGCACAATGGCTGTAATGGGAAGGACAGAGAACAGAGATTCCTTGATTTTCTCTATGAGCTGTGGATTGATTTGCACGGACTTGCTCCTTTCGGCCGCCGGCCCCCGACGGCAGTTATTTATAAAAAGTATAACAGACACGGGAGACTAAAGTACAGGAGAAATTCTGATTCTTGACAGAATGTTAAGATATTCGCCCTTTCAATTTGGTACTGAAGCCATATTTCGAAAGACGCGGTCTCTCGCGGCGGCGCTGTTTTCGCGGGCGATTTCCCGTCATACAGACGCCGCGGCGGGGATCGGCCGCAGCCGAAAGCCTGAAAGGACGAAAAAAATATCTTCCGTTGGTCCGCGGGAAACGGCGGTCGCCGGGCTGCGGTCCGGGATACGCCCTGCCGGATGGAGCGGCATCAGTAGAAGAGCTCCATTCCAATGTACGCCTTGTCCAAGTCGTCCTGATCCACCCCCAGGTATCGCCGTGTAACCGCATAGTCACTGTGGTTATAAATGTGCATGATCACCACAGGAGAGACCGCTTTGCTGGTCCAGGCATGGTAGCCCCAGGTTTTTCTCAGACTGTGACAGGAGATCTTTCCGTGCAGGCCCACAGCCATTGCTGCCGCACGGATGATACGCCACGCCTGAACCCGGCTGATAGCGTTGGCGTTTCTGCGGCTGCTCGCGAAAATAAAGTCACCGCGCCTGTGGGGCAAATATAGCCGTAGGGCCTGGAGCACCTGCTTGTTCAGAGCGATGGTCTTGGCTTTCCCGGTCTTCATCTCCACTATGGTCACGTGGGTGTGAAATACCCTTTGCTTCTCATCATAATCACCATGCCGACCGCTTCGCTCTCGGCACAAATAGGGATGAAAGAGAGCAGACAAACGGTCGCCTTTCTTATAAAATTAGATTGGGGAGGAAGCACACT
>NZ_JACJLC010000041.1 GCF_016901955.1 Pseudoflavonifractor phocaeensis | reverse complement strand
GTTGGCGGAGGGCGCTCCCGGGCCTGTGGGGGCCTTCTTCGGGGCCTGCCGGGATGGGCTGGGGGAGCTGGGCAGCCGCTCCCTGGCGGAGATCTGGCGCCAAGCCCTGCTGGACGCCCCTCTGGACCTGGAGGAGCGTGCCCTGGCCGTGCTGGACCGGCTGGGGACGGTACTGGGCCGGTATCAGGAAGAGGAGGTGCGCGCCGCCCTGGCCCTGGCGGCGGAGGAGCTGGCCCGGGAGGGGGAACTGGCCCGGGCGGAGGTGGAAAACCGGGGCAGGATGTACCGGGTGCTGGGCCTGACGGCCGGCGGGCTGCTGGTGATTCTGCTGCTGTGAAGGAGTCGAGACTATGGATGTGGATCTGATCTTTAAAATCGCCGCCATCGGGATCCTGGTGTCGGTGCTCAACCAGGTGCTCTCCCGGTCGGGCCGGGACGAGCAGGCCACCATGACCACTCTGGCGGGGCTGGTGGTGGTGCTGATGATGGTGGTCCAGCAGATCAGCAGCCTGTTCGACATGGTCAAGAACCTGTTTGGGCTGTAGCCATGGAGACTATGCTGAAGATAGGCGGGGTGGCGGTGGCCGCCGCCCTGTGCGCCGTGCTGCTGAAGGAAAAGGCAGGGCCCTTCGCCCTTGTGGTGGCCTTGGGGGCGGCGGCCATGATTTTGGCCATGGCCCTGGGTGCGGCGGAAGAGGTGACCGCCGTGGTCTCAGAGCTCCAGACCATGGCGGGGCTGTCCCCGGCGGTGGTGGCCCCGGTGCTCAAGGCGGTGGGTATCTCCATCCTTACCCACCTGGCGGTCCAGGTATGCAAGGACGCCGGAGAGGGGGGGCTGGCCGCCGCCGCTGAGGCAGCCGGGACGGTACTGGCCCTGTGCGCCGCGCTCCCTTTGCTGCGGGCGGTGCTGGACACGGTGGAGGAGCTGCTGTGAGGAGGGGGGAGGGACGGATGCTCAGACGGCTCATGGTCCTGGCCGGACTGCTGCTGGTGCTGGTCCTCCCCGCCGGAGCGGCAGAAGGGGACGTGCTGTTCGTCCAGGGGGAGGCTCTGGATCTATCCGGCCTGGAAGGGGCGGGAGCGGCCTGGGTTCCTGGCCTGGATCTGGAGGAAGGTCTGGATCTGGACCAGGGTATTGAGCAGATTCTGGATACCGGCAGCGCGGAGATGGGCGGCGTGCTCCGCAAGGCCCTGCGCAGCGGGGCCCTGCTGCTGGCGGTGGTGCTCTTCTGCTCCCTGGCGGAGAGCGCCGGGGCGGACAAAGGGGCGGTGAACGGAGTGGCCCTCATCGGGGCCCTGGCGGTGACGGCGGTGGCGGCGGCCGACGCCAATTCCCTCATCGGCATGGGCAAGGAGGCCATCGACCATATGGACAGCTTTTCCACCCTGCTGCTGCCGGCGGTGACGGCGGCGGCCTCCGCCGCCGGGTATCCGGGGAGCGCCGTGGCCCGGCAGCTGGCCACCCTGTTGTGCTCCGACCTGCTCATCACCCTCATCAACCGGGTGCTCCTCCCCCTGGTGTACACCTACATCGCCGCCTGCGTGGCCTGGGCGGCGGTAGGCAATGAGGGGCTGAAGCGGATGGCCGCCGCCCTGAAATGGGTGGTGACCACCATCCTCACCGGGGTACTCATCGTCTTTGTGACCTATCTCACCATCAGCGGGGTGATCGCCGGCACCAGCGACGCCCTGTCGGTGAAGGCGGCCAAACTCACCATGTCCAGCCTGGTGCCGGTGGTGGGGGGCATTTTGTCCGACGCCGCCGAGACGGTGCTGGCGGGAGCGGGTGTGTTGAAAAACACCATCGGGGTCTTTGGGATGCTGACGGTCATCGGCATCTGTCTGGTGCCCTTTCTCCAGCTGGGGATCCACTACCTGACCTACAAGGTGGCCTCCGCCCTCAGCACCACCCTGTCGGGCAGCCGGGTGGCGGTCCTCATCGACCAGATCGGCGGGGCCTTCGGGCTCATCCTGGGCATGACGGGGGCCTGCGCTCTGGTGCTGCTCATCTCCATGATGACGGCGGTGGCTGCGGCGGGAGGATAGACGGAAAGGAGGAGAGGATATGGTGGAGCTGTTGGGCCGTTGGCTCATGGGGGTGACCTGCGCGGCCCTGATCCTGGCTCTGGCCCAGGGACTGGCTCCGGAAGGGGGCCCCAAGCGGGCCGCCCGGCTGGCTGGCGGGCTGCTCCTCCTGCTGGCGGTGATCAAGCCTCTGCTCAGCCTGGACGGCAGTGCCCTCACCCAGGCCATGACCGAGTACCGGCTGGAGGCGGAACTGGACGCCCAGAGCCTGGAGGAAACCAACAAAACCCTGACGGCCAACATCATAGAAGAACAATGCGCCGCATATATTCAGGACAAGGCGGCGGCGCTGGGCATCACCTGCCGGGTAGCGGTGGAGGCAGACCTGACGGCGGATTACCCGGTGCCCAAGGTGGTAACGGTGACAGGGGAGCTGGACCGTCAGCAGCGGCAGGCCCTCACCGACCAGATCGAGGCCGACTTTGCCATCCCGGCGGACCGGCAGTATTACGAAAGCGGGGGAACGGAATGAAAGATGAGGGACGTCAGAGGCTTGCCCTCTGGAAAACCAGGGGGCTGGCGCTCTTTCAGCGGTATAAATACGCCCTGCTGGTGGTGCTGGTTGGGGTGGTGCTGATGGGGCTGCCCATCCTGAGCGGGGGGGAGGCCGAACCGGATCAGCCGGAGGGGGAGGTGGCGTTTGAGACAGAGGAGCTGGAGGAGCGGCTGGAGGAGGCTCTGACCAGGATGGACGGGGTGGGCGCGGTGGAGGTGGTCCTCACCCTGCGCAGCGGCCCTATTCAGGTGCTGGCCCAGGACAGCCAATCCACCTACCGGTCCGATCAGAGCCAGTCCAGCCAGTCCACGGTAGTGGTCTCCGGAGGCTCCGGAGTCCAGGAGCCGGTGGTGATCCAGCAGCTTTCGCCCCAATATCAGGGGGCTCTTGTGATATGCTCCGGGGGTAACGACCCG
The DNA here is from genome assembly GCF_016901955.1 of Pseudoflavonifractor phocaeensis. Lineage (GTDB taxonomy): Bacteria > Bacillota > Clostridia > Oscillospirales > Oscillospiraceae > Flavonifractor > Flavonifractor phocaeensis_A. The sequence continues at coordinate 23,798 of NZ_JACJLC010000041.1, read as the reverse complement.
GCGGTACGGCTTCAGGTGGTGGAGGCGGTGGCAGCCCTCACCGGCCTGGGCAGCGACAGGATCTCAGTATCAAAAGGAAAGTGAGGCAGCGATATGAACGTATGGAAACGAAACGCGGTGGTGGCGGCGGTGGTGCTCTTTGTGTGCGGGGCGGTGTACCTGAACTGGAGCTATCAGCGGGAAAGCGCCCAGGAGGCGGGCAAGACCCTGGGGGAGGCCGAGCTGGTGTCGGTCCAGTCGGCGGACCCCCTGCTCCAGGCCAGCCCCGCTCCATCGGGGACAGCCCAGTCCCCGTCTCCCAGCCCCGCCTCCCAGGACACCGCCGGGGGGGGCTATTTTGACACCGCCCGGCTCAACCGCCAGCAGGCCCGGGACAGTGCCCTGGCCATCCTTCAGGACACGGTGGCCGATCAGAACGCCAACGAGACCCTGAAGGCCGAAACCGGAGCGGCCATCCAGACCCTGGCGGACTATACCGTGTCCGAGGCCCAGATCGAAAACCTGGTTATCGCCAAGGGTTACGCCGATTGCATCGCCTTCATCAGCGACAACAGCGTCAGTGTGGTGGTATCAGCCTCCGAGGAGGGACTCACCGACGCCGACGTGGCCCGTATCACCGAGATCGTCACCGACGAAACCGGCCTGGAGGCCAGCGCCATCACCATTGTCCCGGCGCAGCCCTGAGGACGGCGGGAAAAAATCAGTTGTAATTTCTCCTGTTTGTGGTACAATGACGGTATAGTATACAAAAGGAGCGTGACCGGAATGGGCGATGGAAAGGAATATGTCTCCCGGCCTGACGAGCTGGGGAACATCCATATTTCAGAGGATGTCCTGGCGGTGATCGCCGCCGCCGCCGCCACCGAGGTGGAGGGGGTGGGCAGCCTGTCCACCAACCTGAGCAGCGATATCGCGGAGCTGCTGGGCGCCAAGAAGAACCTGTCCAAGGGCATCCGCATTGCGATGGTGGACGAGAGCGTCCGGGTGGATGTGTCCCTGCTGATCAAATACGGCTATACTATCATTGATGTTGCCAAGCAGGTGCAGAGCGCGGTGTACAACGCCATCCAGAATACCAGTGGCCTGACCGTGGAGACCGTCAACGTCCACGTGTCCGGTATCGTCTTTGACAAGGAGCACAAGTAAAACCCGTGGCAGGCCCGGGGCGGAAACGCCCCGGGCCTGAGACTGTCGAAAAAGGCTGCATGACGGCTCGGCCTCGATTTCTCGCGAAATGGTCGGCCGCTCCGTCATGAGAAGTGTCATTCCCGAGGCGCATGTCCCCGGGAATGACGGATTTCCATTTGATTCTGTCGCCTGCGGGCGACAGCTGCGCAGCCGTTGGCAGCTTTGCTGCCTTACGGATGCGGCGTACCCCTTGCGGGTAAACTCTGCGAGGCTCCCTGCGGGGAAGGTTTTTCGACAAGCTGAGACCCGGGGCGGAAACGCCCCGGGCCTTTTGTGCCTGTTGGCCGGATTGATAAAAAACGCCGTTGAGATCATACGGCATATTTTAAATTTACCCGTTTCCTTTTGCATATCGATGATGTATAATTATTATAACTGTGAATATCACCCGGCCATACCGCCGGAATGGAGGAACCGCCATGACCAGAACCGCCGCCCGAGAGATCGCCGTCCACCTGACCTTTGAGCTGGGCTTTACCGGACAGACCGCCGCCGACCTGCTGAAGGAGGCCCTGGACCGCAAGACCTTTGCCCTCATTGGGGAAGAGGAGCCCCTGTACGCCGAGTTCCCCAACGAGGCCCAGCGGGCCTACATCACCCGCCTGGTGGAAGGCGTGTACGACCACGCCCCTGAACTGGACGAGTATATCTCCAAGTATGCCATTGGCTGGAAATTCTCCCGGCTCAACCGGGTGGCGGTGGCCATCATGCGGGTGGCTATGTATGAGATCCTGTATATGCAGGACATCCCCAACGCCGCCGCCATCAACGAGGCCCTGGAGCTGGTGAAGCACTATGAGGAGCCCGAAGTGGTCTCCTTTGTCAACGGCATCCTGGGTTCCTTTGTCCGGGGGGAGAATATCCCCGACCCGGTGGGTCTGAAGGCCGGCCAGCCGGAGGAGCAGGCATGATCCGGGCGCTTGGTATCGACACCAGCAACTACACCACCTCCGCCGCTGTCTTTGACGGCGCCGACGGCAGCAATGCCGGCCGCCTGCTGGAGGTGCGCCCCGGAGAGCTGGGCCTGCGGCAGAGCGACGCCCTCTTCCAGCACGTCAAGGCCCTGCCCGGCCGGCTGGAGCAGCTGGCCCGGGAGGGGTGGCTGAAGGACATTGCCGCCGTTGGGGCCTCCACCCGGCCCAGGGCAGTGGAGGACTCCTACATGCCCTGCTTTCTGGTTGGGGAGAGCCAGGGCCGGGCCCTGGCTGCCGCCCTGGGGGTGCCTTTTTTCCCCTGCTCCCATCAACAGGGCCATATCGCCGCTGCCGCCTGGTCGGCGGGCCGGTTGGAGCTGTTGGACAGGCCTATGCTGGCCTGGCATCTGTCGGGAGGGACCACCGAGCTGCTCCACGTGGAGCCTGATGGGGTCAACGTGAGGGCTACCCGGATCGGAGGCACCAGCGATATCTCCGCCGGCCAGCTCATCGATCGCACCGGAGTGCTGCTGGGACTGCCGTTCCCGGCGGGCAAGGGACTGGATACCCTGGCCCGAGAGGGGGAGGACAGCAGCTTTGCTGTCAGGCTGGACGGCTTTACATTCTCGCTGTCCGGGATGGAAAACAAGGTGAAAACCATGTTAGAGAAGGGCGCCGCTCCGGCGGACGTCGCCCGGTTCGCTTTGCTGACCGTGGCCCAGGTGGTGTATCGGGCCACCCGGGCCGCCCTGGAGCGGTACCCCGGCCTGCCGGTGCTGTGCTCCGGAGGTGTGGCCTCCAACAGCCTGCTGCGGCAGGTGATGGCCCCTCTGGAGGCGGTGTTCGCCCCGCCTCAGTATTCCACCGACAACGCCATGGGGACCGCCATCCTGGCCTGGAGAGCTGTAAAGGAAGGGACCTTTTCATGAACAGTGTCTACACGGTTTCCCAGCTCAACCAGTATATCAAGACCCTGCTGGAGCGGGACAGAGAGCTCACCGCCCTCTACGTCCAGGGGGAGATCTCCAACTATAAGGCCCACTCCTCAGGTCATCACTATTTTTCCCTGAAGGATCGGGAGAGTACGATCCGCTGCGTCATGTTCCGCCGGGAAGCGGCCAGCCTTCGGTTTCGGCCGGAAAACGGTATGAAGGTGATGGCCTTTGGCCGGGTGTCCGCCTTTCCCCGGGATGGGCAGTATCAGCTGTACTGTACCGCCCTCACTCCTGACGGGGTGGGAGACCTCCACGTAGCCTTTGAGCAGTTGAAGGAAAAGCTGTACCGGGAGGGCCTGTTCGATCCGGCCCACAAAAAGCCCCTGCCCCCATATCCCCGGCGAATTGCCCTTATCACCTCCCCGGTGGGGGCGGCGGTGCGGGACATGATCCGGATCCTGGGGGCCCGCTGGCCCATGGCGGAGATTTTCGTCATGCCGGTGCGGGTCCAGGGGGCGGAGGCCGCCGGGGAGATCAGCGCCGCCCTCCAGTGGGCCAATCGTCACCAGGTGGCCGACCTGATCATCACCGGCCGGGGAGGCGGCTCCATGGAGGATCTGTGGGCCTTCAACGAGGAGGTCGTAGCCCGTGCCATCTATCACTCCCGTATCCCGGTAATCTCCGCCGTGGGCCATGAGCCCGATGTGACCATTGCCGACTTCGTGGCCGACCAGCGGGCGGCCACTCCCTCCAATGCCGCCGAGCTGGCGGTGCCCGACCAGAACGAGGAGGGAGCCCGGCTGGCTCAGCTCAGGGCCCGGATGGTCCAGACCATGGGCCGCCGGCTGGAGCGGGCGGGGAAGGAGCTGGAGCGGGCTTCCCGGTGCCGGGCCCTCCAGGACCCCATGAACTATGTGGACGACAAGCGGATGGTGCTGGACTACCAGCGGGACAAGCTGGCCGCCGGTCTTACCGCCGCTATGGGTCGGGAGCGGGAGGGGTTTGCCCGCCTGGCCGCCAAGCTGGACGCCCTCAGCCCGCTGAAGGTACTGGGCCGGGGCTATGCCATCCCACAGAAGGAGGATGGCGGGGTCGTGCGCTCGGTCACCGACGTGGCCTCGGGGGACTCACTGAGGCTGCGGATGGCGGACGGGGAGATCCCCTGTAAGGTAATTTAACCATACACCCACTGGGACAGAAAGGAACTTGACAATGGCCGAAGAAAAACTGACCTTTGAGCAGGCGATGGCTCGCCTGGACGAGATCGTCAAGCTGCTGGAGCGGGGGGACGCCCCGCTGGAGCAGGCCCTGGCCCTTTTTGAAGAAGGGACGGGGCTCATGCGGGCCTGCTCGGCCCAGCTGGACCAGGCGGAGCAAAAGGTGCGGCTACTGCTGGCGGGGCCGGAGGGCCAGCCGGAGGAGCGGCCCTTTGAGGAGGGCTCGGTATGATCGGACGGGAAAGACTGGAAAGCCACAGAACGGCCATTGAAGGGTGGCTGCGCAGTTGCTTTGACCGCCGCGTTCCCAGAGGAGATCTGTATGACGCCATGTACTACAGCCTGCTGGCCGGGGGCAAGCGGATCCGGCCGGTGCTGCTGATGGAGGCCTGCCGCATGTGCGGTGGAGACCCGGCGGCGGCCTATCCCTTTGCCGGAGCAATTGAGATGATCCACACCTATTCCCTCATCCACGACGATCTGCCCTGCATGGATGATGACGACCTACGCCGGGGCCGCCCAACCAATCACAAGGTGTACGGGGAGGCCACCGCTGTGCTGGCGGGAGACGCCCTGCTGACGGCGGCCTTTGAGTGGATGCTGGACCCTACCGTGGAGCTGCCCCCCCAGCGGGTGCTGGAGGCCGCCGGGCTGCTGGCCCGGGCGGCAGGCGCCCAAGGCATGGTGGGGGGTCAGGTACTGGACATGGCTGGCGAGGGTCACGCCCTGGGCCTGTCCGAGGTGGAGGAGCTCCAGCGTCTCAAAACCGGCGCCCTCATCCAGGCGGCGGTGGAGATGGGCTGCGTGCTGGCCGGCGGCAGCCAGGAACAGCGGCAGGCCCTGTGCCGTTTTGCTGCCCGGCTGGGCCTGGCCTTCCAGATCCAGGATGACATTCTGGACGTGGTGGGGGATCAGGCCACCCTGGGCAAGCCGGTGGGCTCCGACGCCAAGCGGGAAAAGAATACCTTTGTGACCCTGAAAGGCCTGGAGGAATGCCGCCGGCTGGTGGATAAGCTTACCGCCGAGGCGGTGGAGGCCCTGTCCCTCTTCGGCCCGGAGGGAGAGGACCTGTGCTGGCTGGCCCAGTCTCTGGCCGGCCGTGAGAAGTGAGGGATTTATGCGAAATGTAGTGGATGTACTCACCGGCAACCTGATTCTGAATCTGGCCATCATGGCCTGGGCCGTAGCTCAGATCCTGAAAATGATCCTGGTGGTCATTACCAAGCGGAAGCTGGATTGGCATTATATCATGTCCAGCGGCGGGATGCCCAGCTCCCACTCCGCCTTTGTGTGCGCATGCGCCGCCGCCACCGGCTATATGTACGGATGGTCCTCGCCCCTGTTCAGCATCGCCGCTGTGCTGGCCATCGTGGTCATGTACGATGCCGCCAATGTCCGCAAGGCAGCGGGTGAGCAGGCCAAGATCCTCAATTATATCATGGAGCACTGGAGCGAGATGAAGCCCGCTATCTTCGGCAAGGAGCTGAAGGAGCTGCTGGGCCACACCCCCTTTCAGGTACTGATGGGGGGGCTGCTGGGAGTGGCTATCGGACTGGTGGGCGCCTGGCTGTGGGCCAGTCCCTATGCTCCCACCACTTGAATTTGCTCCACCGGGAGGTGTTTTCCCATTCTGAATCTGGATCAATTTCCTATGGACCTGAGCCAGCTGAGCGACAGCGAGGCGGCCGCCCTGTGCTCCCTGCTGCGGGCCCGCATCATCGATGTAGTCTCCCGCACCGGTGGGCACCTGGCGTCCAGTTTGGGAGCGGTAGAGCTGATCGTTGCCATCCATCGGGTGTTTGACCTCAACCGGGACCGGCTGGTCTTTGACGTGGGCCACCAGTGCTACGCTCACAAGATTCTCACCGGCCGCAATCAGGCTATGGAGGGCCTGCGGTCCTTCGGCGGCATCGCCGGCTATCCCAAGCCCAGCGAGAGCCAGGCCGACGCCTTTATCGCCGGTCACGCCTCCAACGCGGTGTCGGTGGCCATTGGTATGGCAAGGGCAAGGACTTTACAGCATAAGGACTACAGCGTACTGGCCCTACTGGGGGACGGTGCTCTGTCGGGTGGCTTGGCCTATGAGGGTCTGTCCGACGCGGGAGACAGCAAGGAGCCCCTCATCGTCATCCTCAACGACAACGGCATGTCCATCACCAAAAGCGTGGGGGGCGTGGCCGACCACCTGGCCCGCCAACGGCTGAAGCCTCAGTACCTCCGCTTTAAGCGGGGCTACCGGAAGGTGATGGGAGCCACCACCGTAGGCCGGGGGATCTACAAGGTCACCCATAAGGTCAAGACCGCCGTAAAAGAGACCCTGCTACCCTGCTCTCTCTTTGAGGACATGGGCTTCACCTACCTGGGGCCGGTGGACGGCCACGACGTGAAGCGGCTTACCCGGTTGCTCCGGTACGCCAAAGACCTGAAAGCCCCTGTTCTGCTCCACGTAAGAACTGTAAAGGGAAAAGGCTATCCACCTGCTGAGCGCAATCCGGACGCCTTCCATGGGGTAGGCCGGTTCTGCGTAGAGACCGGAGAGCTGGTGGCCTCTTCCAAGCCCAACTTCTCCGCCACCTTTGGCCAGCTGCTGTGCGGAATGGCGGAGAAAGATCCCCGGATCTGCGCCGTCACCGCCGCCATGCAGGGGGGCACCGGTCTGGATGGCTTCGCCGCCCGATTCCCGGAGCGGTTCTTCGATGTGGGCATCGCTGAAGGCCATGCGGTGGCCATGGCCGCCGGTATGGCCAAGCAGGGAATGACCCCGGTATTTGCCGTGTACTCTTCCTTCCTTCAACGGGCCTACGACCAGCTGATCCACGACGTGGCCCTCCAGGGCCTCCACGTGGTGTTTGCCGTGGACCGGGCCGGACTGGTGGGGGAGGATGGAGAAACCCATCACGGGGTCTTTGACCCCGCTTTTCTGGACACCATTCCCGGCATGACGGTGCTCTGCCCCTCCAGCTTTGCCGAGCTGGAGTCCATGCTCCGTCACGCCGTCTACGAGCTCACCGGCCCGGTGGCCGTCCGCTACCCCAGAGGAGGGGAGGGCGCCTATCAGGCTGACTCCGGTAAGGTCAAGACCGCTCTGTTGCGACCTGGCAAGGATATCACCTTGACAGGTTATGGCATCACCATCAACGCCCTGCTGGACTGCGCGGACAGATTGGCCGCCGACGGGCTGGAAGCGGAACTACTCAAATTTAATACCATCACCCCCCTGGATGTGGCGCCGGTGGCCCGGTCGGTCCAAAAGACCGGGCGGCTGCTGATGGCCGAGGAGGCCGCTGGGGGGAGCGTAGGCAAACGGCTGGCTGCCGGCCTGCTGGAGCGGGGGATCACCGCCCGGGTGGCCTACGTCAACACAGGAGACGGCTTTGTGACCCACGGCGGGGTGGAGCAGCTGCGGACCCTCCGGGGCCTGGACGGTGCCTCCCTGTACAAGAAGGCCCGGGAGGTATGCGGACATGGCGACAGTTAAAAAGCGGCTTGACGTGCTGCTGGTGGAGCGTGGGCTGGCGGAGAGCCGCCAGAGAGCACAGGCTATCATCATGAGCGGTCAGGTCTATGTGAAAGAGCAGAAGGCGGACAAGGCTGGGGCCCAGTTCCCCGAGGACGCTCCGATCGAAGTGCGGGGCCAGACGCTGGCCTATGTGAGTCGGGGCGGCCTCAAGCTGGAGAAGGCCATGAAGACCTTTTCCGGCATCTCTCTGGCCGGGGCTGTGTGCGGAGATATCGGAGCTTCCACCGGCGGATTCACCGACTGCATGCTCCAGAACGGGGCGGCAAAGGTGTACGCCGTGGACGTGGGCTATGGCCAACTGGCCTGGTCTCTCCGCAGCGATCCACGGGTGGTCTGTCTGGAGCGCACCAACGCCCGCTACCTGACCCATGAACAGGTGCCCGACGAGCTGGACTTCGCCAGTGTGGACGTGTCCTTCATCTCCCTGAAGCTCATCCTGCCCGCCCTTCACGGTTTGCTGAAAGCGGACGGACAAGTGGTTTGCCTTGTCAAGCCTCAGTTTGAGGCAGGCCGGGAAAAGGTGGGCAAGAAGGGGGTGGTCCGTGATCCCGCCGTCCACCTGGAGGTCATTCAGAGCTTCCTGTTGAACGCCGCCGGGGCCGGGTTTACTGTAAAGGATATGACCTTTTCCCCCATACGGGGACCCGAAGGCAACATCGAGTACCTGGGCCATCTGCTGGCGGGTGGGAAGGGCTCCACCTGGTCCGGCGACCCGGCAGCGCTGGTCAAGGCCTCCCACGAGGCCCTGGAGGGGGTGGCGACATGAAGGTGGTACTGAGCCCCAATCCCTACAGAGACAAGGGTTTAAAGGCCGCCCAGTCGGCAGAGAAGATCCTGCGGGCGGCTGGAGTGGAGACCGCCGTCTGCCTGCCCTTTTCTGTGGAGGGAGGCGGCATCGAGCTGCCAAAGCACATTCAGTTCAAGGAAACAGCGGAGGAGCTGAAGAACGCCGATATCCTGGTGTGCTTTGGCGGAGACGGCACCATCCTCCACGCCGCCAAGGACGCCAACCAGTTTGGGGTGCCCATCCTGGGAGTGAACCTGGGCAGTGTGGGTTTCATGGCCGAGTTGGAGCTGGGAGAGCTGTCCATGCTGTCCCGGCTGGCCTCGGGCAAATACTCGGTGGAGCATCGGATGATGCTGGACGTTCAGGTCCGCCGGGAGGGCCGGGTGATCTACTCCGATCTGGCCCTCAACGACGCCGCCCTCACCAAGGGAGCGGTGGCCCGGGTAGTGGAGCTGGAGGTCATGCGGGACAAGACCCTCATCTCCCGGATGTCCGCTGACGGGGTGGTGGTGAGCACGCCCACCGGCTCTACTGCCTACTCCATGTCCGCCGGCGGCCCCATCGTGGAGCCCACTGCGGAAAATATCATCGTCACCCCCATCTGCCCCCATGCCCTTGCCGCCCGGGCATTCGTGCTGGACCGGGACCGGACGGTATCCATCCGGGTGGGCCGGATGCCCCGCAAGACCGCCTTTCTGTCGGTGGACGGCGGACGGGCCTTCAAGCTCAACGGGGGAGACGTGGTGGAGACCCGCAGATCCAAGTCCAGGACCTCTCTGGTGCGCATCACCGGACGGTCCTTTTATGAGATTCTAAACCACAAATTGGGAGGTGCCTAAGCCAATGAAAGCAAAGCGGCAGCAGGAGATTTTGAATATCATCGCGGAACAGGACGTGGATACCCAGGACCAGCTGCTCTCTGAACTGCGGGCCCGGGGGGTTCACTCCACCCAGGCTACCATTTCCCGGGACATAAAGGAGCTCCACCTCATCAAGGAGCTCACCGGCTACGGCACCTACCGCTATGCCGTGTCCGAGCGCAAGGCCTCCATGAACATTGCCGGCCGGCTGCGCACCATTTTCAAAGAGGGTGTTACTTCTTTTGATGTGGCCCAGAATATCGTGGTGCTCAAGACCATGCCCGGGCTGGCTTCGGCAGCCTGCTCCGCCATCGACGGCATGGATATCCCCAGCATGGTGGGCAGCCTGGCGGGAGACGACACCGCCATCCTCATCATGCGTACCAACGAGGACGCCACCGAGTTGTGCAACGAGATCCACGCCATGCTGAAATGACCTGCCTGGAAAGGCCAAGGCTCGATTTCGTTGGAAATGTTCACCCTGTCCGCCATGAGATGTGTCATTTCCAAGGCGCATGTCCTCGGAAATGACGGATTTTGATTTGATTCCTGGGGCTGCGGCCCCAGGAACTCTGCGAGGCTTGCCTTCGGAGGAGGCCTTTTGATACGCTGAGGTGATACCATGCTCTCTCTGCTCCACATTGAAAATATCGCGGTCATCCAGGCGGCGGACATCCAGTTCGACCAGGGGTTCAACGCCCTCACCGGCGAGACCGGCGCAGGCAAATCCATCGTAGTGGATGCCATCGGAGCTATCATCGGGGAACGCACCAGCCGGGATCTCATCCGCACCGGGGCAAAATCCGCCCTGGTGAATGCGGTGTTCACCAACCTGCCCAGCCTGGACTGGTTCCGGGAGAACGGGGTGGGTCCCGATGAGGAGGGCAGCCTGGTGATCCAGCGGGAGATCCAGCCCGACGGCAAAAATGTCTGTCGGATCAACGGCCGGCTCATCACAGTCTCCCAGCTGCGCCAGCTGGGACGGCAGCTGCTCAACATCCACGGCCAACACGACGGCCAGCAGCTGCTGGATCAGCGGTGCCATCTGGAATATCTGGACGGCTTCGGGGAGACCGGGCCCCTGCTGGCGGATTTCCAGCAGGCCTTCCACCGTCTGGCCGCCCTCCGGCGTGAGATCTCCGCCCTCCAGATGGACGAGGCGGAGAAGGCCCGGCGCATTGACAGCCTGGAGTTCCAGATCGGTGAGCTGGAGCGGGCAGAGCTGCGGGCGGGGGAGGAGGAGGAGCTCACCGACCGGCGCAACCTGCTGCGCAACGCCGGCAAGCTGATGGAGAGCGTGGAAGGGGCCCACCTGGCCCTGTCCGGCGACGAGGAGCGGGAGGGGGCCGCCGCCCTGCTGGGGGAGGCGGAAAGCGCCCTCCATGCCGCCGGGCGGATCAGCGCCCAGGCCGCCGGGCTGCTGGAAAAGCTCACCGACCTGCGGTGCGCCGCCGATGATATGGCCGAGCAGATCCGGGACCTGCGGGAGGAATTCGACTTCGAGCCCGGGGAGCTGGACCAGATCGAAAGCCGATTGGATGTGCTCCACCGGCTGAAAAAGAAATACGGGGGCACGGTGGAGGAGATGCTGGCCTATCTGAGCAAATGCCGCCTGGAGCTGGATGAGATCCAGTTCTCCACCGACACCATCGCCCGTCTGGAGAAGGAAAAGACCCAGGCCCTGGCTGAAGCCAGAGCGGCGGGAGAGGCCCTCAGCACCGCCCGGCGGAAGGCCGCCCAGGCACTCCAGAAGCGGATCCAGACCGAGCTTGCCCAGTTGGACATGCCCAAGGTGCGGTTCCAGGTGGAGTTCCAGCCCAAGCTGGGGGAGGACGCCATGGATGAGACCGGCCTGGACGAGGTGCAGTTCCTTATGTCGGCCAACGTGGGGGAGGACCTGAAGCCCATCCAGAAGATCGCTTCCGGCGGCGAGCTGGCCCGCATCATGCTGGCCCTGAAAAACGTGCTGGCGGAGAACGACCACGTGGGCACCATGGTGTTCGACGAGGTAGACACCGGGGTGTCCGGCCGGGCGGCCCAGAAGGTGGCCGAAAAGCTGGCTGACGTGGCCCGCACCAAGCAGGTATTGTGCGTCACCCATCTGCCCCAGCTGGCCGCCATGGCCCACGTCCACTTCTCGGTGGAGAAGGGGGAGCGGGAGGGCCGCACCTATACTCAGGTGGAGCGGTTGACCCGGGACCGGCGGATGGAGGAGCTGGCCCGGCTCACCTCCGGGGAGCATATCACCGACGCCACCCTCAGCGCCGCGGGGGAGCTGCTTGACAACGCCGACCGCTATCATAAACTGCACAAAAGTTAAGTTTTGTTGAGTTGGCAAGAGAGAAGCAGCGGCCGCTGGATCATCACTCTAACCGGCTCGGCCGGCCCGTTGATTTTCAAGAGGGGTGCGCCGGGGCGGAGCCCCATACAGCTGACGGGTGATCTGGGATTTTACTTGACAAATCTGAAAGGATATCCTATAATCCAACTCGATATGTTACTGCGATGACAGGGAGGAGTAGCGGCCCCCGTCCCGCCCAGAGAGCCCCCGGCTGGTGAGAGGGGGAGGGGACAGGCTGGGAAATACACCCTGGAGCAGCCGCCTGAACGGGGGAGACCCCCAGTAGGGCTGGGTCGGGTGCGCCCGTTACCGCGCCGTCGTGTGTTGGCACGACCTGAGGCTGTCTTTGCGAAAAGACGGTGAACCAGAGGTGGTACCGCGTAGCTTACGCCCTCTGTCCCAAGGGACAGAGGGCGTTTTTGACGGAAAGGAGTGGGGTTGTGGAACGGGATATCTGCCTGCGCTGCGGCGGGGAAATGGTCCATATCGGCCAGGAAAAGCTCCAGCTGGGGCAGTATGGATGGCTCACTGGCTCCTGGGGGCATCTGCTGTCCGGGGCCCTGGCGGTGGATCTCTATTGCTGTTCTGGCTGCAAAAAGCTGGAGTTTTACGCCGTGGAGCCGCCGGAAGAGGAGGATGGCATCGCCCAGACCCCCTGCCCCTACTGCGGTGAGCCTCATGACATGGACGACGCCAAATGCCCCCACTGCGGAACGCGGTTATATTGAGATCACATAGCTAAGATAAAGGAGAAATGAACATGACCTGCTACGAAGAACTGAAGGCCCGGGGCCTTATCGCCCAGGTGACCAATGAGGAAGAGATCTCCAAAATGATCAACGAGGGGAAGGCCGTCTTTTATATCGGCTTCGACCCCACCGCCGATTCCCTCCACGTGGGTCACTTCATGGCCCTGTGCCTGATGAAGCGGCTCCAGATGGCGGGCAACCGTCCTATTGCCCTCATCGGCGGGGGGACCGGCATGGTAGGCGATCCTTCCGGCCGCAGCGACATGCGGCAGATGATGACCCCCGAAACCATCCAGCACAATTGCGACTGCTTTAAAAAGCAGATGGAGCGGTTCATTGAGTTCGGCGAGGGCAAAGCCCAGATGGTAAACAACGCCGAGTGGCTCCTGAAGCTCAACTATGTGGAGCTGCTGCGGGAGGTGGGGGCCTGCTTCAGCGTAAACAACATGCTGCGGGCCGAGTGCTACAAGCAGCGGATGGAGAAGGGCCTTAGCTTCCTGGAATTCAACTATATGATCATGCAGTCCTACGACTTCTACCATCTGTTCCAGCACTACGGCTGCAACATGCAGTTCGGCGGTGACGACCAGTGGTCCAACATGCTGGGGGGCACCGAGCTCATCCGCCGGAAGCTGGGCAAGGACGCCCACGCCATGACCATCACCCTGCTGCTCAACTCCGAGGGCAAGAAGATGGGCAAGACCCAGTCCGGGGCCGTGTGGCTGGACCCCAACAAGACCAGCCCCTACGACTTCTACCAGTACTGGCGGAACGTGGGAGACGCAGACGTGCTCAAGTGCATCCGGATGCTCACCTTCCTGCCCCTGGAGCAGATCGACCAGATGGACGGCTGGGAGGGGGCCCAGCTCAACACCGCCAAGGAGATCCTTGCCTTTGAGCTGACCAAGCTGGTCCACGGCGAGGAGGAGGCAAAGAAGGCTCAGGACGCCGCCCGGGCTCTGTTCTCCACCGGTGGGGACAAGAGCAACATGCCCTCCACCGCCCTGGCCGCTGCCGATCTGTCTGACGGGGCCATCGGCATCCTGGACCTGATGCTCAAGTGCGGTCTGGTGCCTTCCAAGAAGGAGGCCCGCCGGCTTATCGAGCAGGGGGGCGTGGAGCTGGATGGCGTAAAAGTAACCGACGTGAATACCGCCGTCACTGCCGATCAGCTCTCCGGCGAGGGCGTCACCGTCAAGAAGGGCAAGAAGGTGTTCCACCGGGCCTTCCTCCAGGGCTGAGCCCGAATATGTCCCAACAATATTGGGCCCCGCCGCAACAGAGCATTGCGGCGGGGCCCGCTCTATGTTACAATATCACAAGACCGTATCCCAAAGGAGGAGTCTGCCTTGCCTGACAAAGAAGGGCCCGATCAGAAGAAGAAATGGTACGTGCTGGAGCGGGAGCATATCTCCCTGCTGTTGGTGATCCTGCTGGCCATCCTGTTCTATGTGGGACTCAACCAGGCAGAGGTCATTGCTGCCCGGGTGGACCGTTTCATGGGGGTTCTTTCCCCCTTTATCGCCGGCTTTTCCATCGCTTATCTGCTGAACACCCCCGTGGCCTTTTTTGAGCGGAAGTGCTTCTCCAATGTGAAATACCGGCGGGCTTTAGCCATTTTGGTGGTCTACCTGCTGGCCTTCGGCGTGGTGGCTATCCTGCTCAACCTCATCATCCCCCAGGTGGTCCAGAGCGTTACCGACCTGGCGGGCAATATGCAGACCTATCTCACGGGGCTCAGCCAGCTGGTCAACGACCTGACCGACCAGTTCGGCCTGGACCCGGAGGGGATCAACGCCGTGCTGGGGGATGTGCAGAACATTGCCAGCAAGCTCAGCACCTCCCTGGCCGACGCACTGCCTCAGCTACTGGACGTGGGCTACGCCGTGGGTACCGGGGTGATCTCCGGCATCACCGCCCTCATCTCCTCCATCTACATGCTGGCAGGGAAGGGCAAGCTGGTGCCTCAGCTGAAAAAGCTGATGTACGCCGCCCTGCCCAAGGGGTTGTCCGACCGGCTGCTGAAGATCCTCAGCCACGCAAACCAGGTGTTCCTGGGCTTCATCAATGGCAAGATCATCGACTCGGCCATCATTGGAGTGATGTGCTTCGCCCTGTGTCTTATCCTGCGCCTGCCCTATCCCATGCTCATCAGCGTGACCATCGGGGTCACCAATGTGATCCCCTTCTTTGGCCCCATCATCGGCGCCATCCCCTGCTTCTTCATCCTGGTCATCGTGGACCCCTGGGCCGCCCTGCGGTTTTTTATCATGGTGATTGGTTTGCAGCAGTTTGACGGCAATATCCTGGGCCCCAAGATCCTGGGGGACAGCACCGGCCTGTCCGCCATCTGGGTGCTGGTCTCCATCGTCACCTGCGGCGGCCTGTTTGGCTTCCCCGGCATGATCCTGGGCGTACCCACCTTCGCGGTGCTGTATGCCCTGGTGCGGGAATGGGTCAATGCCCGGCTCAAGGCCAAGCACCTGGATATGAACGCCATCGAGGGCGCGGAGAAACGAACAGACAAGAGATCCTAATTACAAAACGCCTCCGTATGACAGAAGCATACGGAGGCGTTTTTGGACCGCGGGTCCATGCCATCGTCCTCAGGAGACGGCTTGGATGTAAAAGGCCGCCGCGCAAATTTGCGCGGCGGCCTGGTCTTTAATCGGAAACGGTCTGCTGGACCAGCTGGGTCATAGAGTACAGGCCGGGGGCCTGGACGGTGGCCAGGAACCGGGCTGCGCTGACGGCGCCCGAGGCGAAAACCTCCCGACTCATGGCGGAATGGCTGATCTGGATCACCTCGTGGTCTCCGGCGAAGATCACGTCGTGCTCGCCCACGATGCCGCCTCCCCGGACGGCGGAGATGCCAATCTCCTTCCTGTCCCGGGCCTTGCGGACGCTGTGGCGGTCGTACACATAGTCCGGCTGGTAGGGGAGGGAAGAGGCGGCGGCGTCGGCCAGCATAAGGGCGGTGCCGCTGGGAGCGTCCACCTTTTTGTTGTGGTGCTTTTCCACGATCTCGATATCGCAGCTCTCCCACAGGGCGGCGGCGGCCCGGCGCACCAGCTCCATCACCACGTTGACCCCCAGGGACATATTGGCGGAGCGGAACAGGGGCACCTTTTCCGCGGCCCGGTCGATGGCCTCCAGCTGCTCAGGGGAGTAGCCGGTGGTGGCCAGCACCGCCGGCACCTTCCGGCTGGTGCAGAAGTCCAGCAGGGCGGGGAGGGCGGCGGGGGAGGAGAAGTCGATGAGGGCGTCGGCCGTGCCCTGGAACTGAGCGGGGGAGGAGTAGACGGGGAAGGACCCGTCCCCGGTCCCCAGCAGGTCAAAGCCGGCCACGATCTCCAGGTCGGGCTGGGCGGCGCAGATGGCGGCCACAGCCCGGCCCATCCGGCCGTTGCAGCCGGAGAGGATCAGCCTGAGCATAGAACTACTTCCTTTCCTGGATGGGATCTTTGGTATCTCAGCCCTTGAGCAGGCCGATCTTGATCATGGACTGGCGCAGGGTCTCCAGCGGGCCGTTGGTCATGTCGCACAGGGGCAGGCGCAGGGAGCCAATGTCATACCCCGCCAGGTTCATGGCGGCCTTGATGGGGATGGGGTTGACCTCCAGGAAGAGGGCGTCGATGAAGTCCATGTACTTGAGCTGGAGCTTGGAGGCCTCAAAGAAGCGGTCCTCCAGGCACAGGTGGGTGATCTGGATCATGATCTCCGGGGCGATGTTGGCCACCACGGAGATGACCCCCTTGGCCCCCAGGCTCATCATGGGCACCACCTGGTCGTCGTTACCCGACCAGATGTAGAAGTCGTCGCCGCAGATGGCCCGGGTGTGGGCCAGCAGGGAGAAATTTCCGCTGGCCTCCTTGACACCGTTGATGTTGGGGTGCTGGGAGAGCACCTTGTAGGTCTCGGCGGTGAAGGACACGCCGGTCCGGGAAGGAACGTTGTACAGGATCACCGGCAGCTTGGTGCGGTCGGCGATATATTCGTAATGCTTGATGAGGCCGGTCTGGGACGCCTTGTTATAGTAGGGGGTGACGTGGAGCAGGGCGTCGGCGCCGGAGTCCTCCGCGTGCTGGGACAGATAGACGGCGGCGGAGGTGTCGTTGCTCCCCGCGCCGGCAACTACCTTGACCCGGCCGTTCACCCGCTTGACACAGTACTCCACCACTGCGATGTGCTCCCGGATGGTGAGGGTGGAGCATTCGCCGGTGGTGCCGCAGACACAGATGGCATCCAGGCCCCGCTCGATCTGTTCGTCGATGAGCTGGCCGAACTTATCATAGTCGACAGCGCCGCTGTGGTCAAAGGGGGTGATGATAGCGGAACAGGCTCCGGTAAAAACAGGCTCTCTCATAATAGGGTTACCTCCTTGAAATGTAACCCTCCGCGCACAGAAGTTCGGCAAGAAGGACTGCGCCGCCCGCGGCGCCGCGAAGGGTGTTGTGGGACAGGCAGACGAACTTGTAGTCATACTGCGTGTCAGGACGCAGGCGGCCGATGCAGACCGCCATGCCGCCCTCCGTCATCCGGTCCAGCCGGGTCTGGGGGCGGTCGGGCTCCTCAAAGTAGTGCAAAAACTGCTTGGGAGCGGAGGGCAGGGCCAGCTCCTGAGCGCGGCCCTGGAAATTTGCCCAGGTCTCTTTGATCTCTTCCATGGTAGGTTTGTTCTGGAAGCGCACGAACACAGCGGCCATATGGCCGTTGGACACGGGCACCCGCAGGCACTGGGCCGTGAGGGCGGGGGACTGGGCGTTGACGATGACCCCGTTCTCCACCTTGCCCCACAGCTTCAGGGGCTCCTGCTCGCTCTTTTCCTCCTCGCCGCCGATGTAGGGGATCACGTTGTCCACCATCTCGGGCCAGGTGTCAAAGGTCTTGCCCGCGCCGGAAATGGCCTGATAGGTGCAAACCAGCACCTGATCCAGACCGAAGCCGCGCAGGGGGTGCAGGGCGGGAACATAGCTCTGGAGGGAGCAGTTGGACTTAACGGCGATGAACCCGCGCTCCACCCCCAGTCGCTTTCGTTGGGCCTCGATGACCTTGATATGTTCGGGATTGATCTCCGGCACCACCATGGGCACGTCGGCCGTCCAGCGGTGGGCGGAGTTGTTGGAGACCACGGGGCACTCGTGCTTGGCGTAAGCCTCTTCCAGGGCCTTGATCTCATCTTTTTTCATATCCACGGCGGAAAAGACGAAGTCCACCTGGGAGGCAATGGCCTCGATGTCCTCCTGGGCGTTGAGGACCACCATCTTCCGGGCGGCTTCAGGCATGGGGGTATCCATAGCCCAGCGGCTCCCGATGGCCTCTTCATAGGTCTTTCCGGCGGAGCGGCTGCTGGCCGCGATGGCGGTAAGCTGGAACCAGGGGTGGTTCTCCAACAGAGAGACAAAGCGTTGGCCCACCATACCGGTGCCGCCGATGACGCCTACTTTATATTTTTCCATGACGATACCTCCATTACTCCATTCCTATTCCGGGTCCGGCCTGTCTCAGACCGGGAACCGGAGACAGCAAAAAAAGAAAATCAGCAGTTTACAGAACTGCTGATTTTGTACTATAATGGCATGGGCGCAAAACCCCCGCCACTAACCGACAAAAGCAGACAGCACTCCGCCGCTTCCGCGGCGACAGTCGCACGGATGTTCACCGGGCAACCAGGTCAACGCCCCGCCGGGGAGCGCCCCTTCGGCGGCCTCCCCTTTCCCACGGTTCGCCGGGCCCGGTCGCCCTCCCCGCGGTACTCTTGAACAGCCGCGCCTCTATCCTGCATAGATAATTTCGCTGTGTAGTTTGTGAAATTGTACCACAGACTTGGCGGAAGTGTCAACGAAAGTGAGTTGTAAAAATATACAAATGAAACGGAATATCATACGAAAATTTTTGTATATCCTTTTATGCGCGGCGATAGCCGCCACTCTGTGGACGCCCCTGAGCGCCAGCGCGGCGGTGGCGATGGACCCCACCATCAAGGTTGGCCTGTTCTACGGCAGCTCCGCCCTACCGGGGGCCAACCTGCTCAACGATGTGGGCAGCGGCTACCGTCTGGGTTACTATGACAGCAGCCGTGTCTTTCAACAGCTGACTTCCACCAGCGAAACGGCCATTTCCGTGGTGAAAACCCAGAACGTGTACTACGGCACCTCCGGAGGCTGGGCAGGGTATTATGACAGTCTGACCTCAGACATCGCCGTGGGCTGCTGGCACATCCGCCTGCCGGGGAGCTACTCCTCCTATGCCCAGGCGTCCGCCGCCGCCTCTGCCTATGCCGGGGGCTTCGTGGCCTGGATCGACGGGGTGTGGCAGGCTCGGGTGGGGGCCTATCTGGATAAAACCTCTGCCCAGACCGCCCAGACCGCCCTGGGCCTGTCCGATTCCACCCTGGTGGGCACCTCCAGCTACGGGGTGTCGGTGGTCAAGACGGGCACCAGCCAAATCCTCTTCCAGTTTGACAGCACTACCGGAAACTACTGCCTGGGGATCAAGCCCGGGCAGAACGACAGCGTCAAAACCGAGACCATCTTCCGGGGCAATACTTACTACGGAGGGTTCCAGTACCAGCGGGTCAGCAAGGGCAACCTGACGGTGAGCAACGTTATCGGCCTGGAGGACTATGTACAGGGGGTCATCGTCCGGGAGATGAGCTCCTCCTGGCCTCTGGAGGCTCTGAAGGCCCAGGCGGTGTGCGCCCGTACCTACGCCTACCGAAATTATACCGCCAGCAAGCACAGCAGCCAGGGCTTTGACATTTGCAATTCCACCTGCTGCCAGGTATACTCCGGTATGGGTTTGGTGACTGCCAACAGCAGCAAGGCGGTGACTGAGACCTACGGGGAGTACGCCTGGTACAACGGCTCCCTCATCGAAGCGGTGTACTCCTCCCACGACGGGGGCGCCACTGAGAGCGCCGTCAACGTATGGGGGAGCAACGTGGCCTATCTCATCGGCAAGGTGGACCCATATGAGGCCTCGGTGGTGAGCAAGATCTCCAACTACAACTGGACGGTGACCTACACCGCCCAGCAGCTCACCGATCTGCTCAACTCCAAGGGGTATGTGAACTCAGGCATTGTGGACTTCAAGGTCACCAAGACCAGCCCCACCGGCAACGCCATCGAGATCACCTTTACCGACTCCTCCGGCAAGACCTGGAGCAAGATCCGGGACGCCTGCCGGACCTTCCTCAACCTGCGGTCCATCAACTACACCGTCACCAGCTCGGGGAGCGCCGGCTCCGGCGGCTCCTATGTGGTGGACGGGGACGGCACCCTGTCCACCCTGGACGGGGCCTACGCCATCAACGGCTCCGGCCAGACCGCCCAGCTGGGCAGTGAGGTGTACGTCATCGACGGCAGCGGCACAGTGAGTCAGGCCCAGCCCTCCGGGGGCTCCTCCAGTACCGGCGACCTGGTGTTCACCATCACCGGCTCCGGCTGGGGCCACAACGTGGGCATGAGCCAGTGGGGCGCTTACGCCATGGCCCAGCAGGGGTATACTTATAAGGATATCCTTACCTTTTATTACACAGGAATTGAGGTGCGCAAGCCATAAAAACATCGGATTTCAACTTTGACCTGCCGGAGGAGCTCATCGCCCAGACTCCCCTGGAGAAAC
This sequence comes from Pseudoflavonifractor phocaeensis, assembly GCF_016901955.1. Taxonomy (GTDB): domain Bacteria; phylum Bacillota; class Clostridia; order Oscillospirales; family Oscillospiraceae; genus Flavonifractor; species Flavonifractor phocaeensis_A. The sequence goes on along the minus strand of NZ_JACJLC010000041.1, from coordinate 3,661 downwards.
GGGATTCCTCCCGGCTGCTGGTGCTGGACAAGCACACCGGCGAGAGAAAGCATATGCACTTTTTCGACCTGCCCACCATGCTGAAACCGGGGGACTGCCTGGTGCTCAACGACTCCCGGGTGCTGCCCGCCCGGCTCATTGGCCACCGGGAGCCCGGCGGCGGGGCGGTGGAGGTGCTGCTGCTCATCGACCGGGGAAACAAGACCTGGGAGTGCCTGGTGCGGCCCGGCCGGAAGATGAAACCGGGCACCCGGGTGTCCTTCGGGGACGGAGCCCTCACTGCCCAGGTGACCCAGGTGCTGGAGGGGGGCAACCGGCTGGTCCGGTTCGAGTACGAGGGCATTTTTCTGGAGAAGCTGGAACAACTGGGTAAAATGCCTCTGCCACCCTATATCAAGGCCGAACTCAACGACCCCGAGCGGTACCAGACCGTCTACTCCCGGGAGGTGGGCTCCGCCGCCGCCCCCACCGCCGGGCTCCACTTCACAAAAGAGCTGCTCCGGCAGATCGAGGAGATGGGGGTGCGCCTGGCCTATGTGACCCTCCACGTGGGCCTGGGCACCTTCCGGCCCGTAAAGGAAGAGGACATCCTGGACCACGAGATGCACAGTGAGTACTGCATGATCCCCGCCGGAACGGCGGAGCTCATCAACCGCACCCGGGCGGAGGGAGGCAGAGTGATCTGTGTGGGCACCACCTCCTGCCGCACCATCGAGTCCTGGGCGGCGGAGGACGGCACCTTAAAGGAGAGCGCCGGGTGGACCAATATCTTCATCTACCCAGGCTACAAGTTCAAGGTGCTGGACTGCCTTATCACCAACTTCCACCTGCCCGAGTCCACCCTCATCATGCTGGTGTCCGCCCTGGCGGGCCGGGAGCACATCCTGGCCGCCTACCGGGAGGCGGTGGAGCAAAAATACCGCTTCTTTTCCTTCGGCGACGCCATGTTCATCTGCTGACCGGACAAAGGCCGGGGCTGCGATGCAGCCCCGGCCTGTTTGCGTCTTGCGGAGATGGGCCCCGGACCGTCGGCCGCCATGTATGGCGGCCCTGCGGACAAGATCGAACCGTATCTGTAGGGGCGGCCTGTGGCCGCCCGCCTCCCGTCATCGTCTGCGTAGGGACGGGTCCCAGACCCGCCCGGCGGACCGAGCCCCACCCCGGAGCGTGCGGGCGGATGATATCCGCCCCTACAGATGCTCCAAAACCGCCACATTGCCCCTGAGCCGGGGGTCGGCGGGGGAGAGGGCCAGGGCCTTTCTGGCCTCCTCCAGTGCCAGCGCGTTCCGCCCGGTGCGGAAAAAGGCCTGACACCGCAGGTCGTGGGGGAGAGGCCCCCAGGGCTCGGCCTCACAGATGTAGGTATCCGGCCGGACGGCGATGGCCAGGGCCCGGCCGGTAAAGTAGAGCACCCCATCCCAGTCCTCCTGATGGTAGCACAGCATAGCCATCTCCATCCAGGGCTCCCGCAGGTGGGGGGCCTGGGCGATGGCCCGGAAAAACCAGCCACGGGCCTGCTCCGGCTCCTCCTTTTGCAGGTAGGCACGGCCAATGAACCGCATGGAGGCCGCCCGCTCATCCGCCCAGACGGCGGTGGGGAGGGCCAGGTGCTTTTTTAAGGTGGCGATGCACTCGTCCCACCGCTGGTGGAACAGATACTCCCGGCCCAGGTAGTGGAGGTTGCGGTCATCCTCCGGGGCCTCGGCCACTGACAGCTCCAAAAGCGGGAGATACTGGCCCCGGGATTTGGCGGGATCCGGGTAATGATCCAGCTGCATCCCCGGTACAGTGACCATGGGCCCCGGCTGGCCCGGCCCCATCCACTCCAGGATTTCATGAACCGGGTGGACCCAGCGGTATCCCTGACGGCGGTGGACCTTCTCATACCAGAACACCACACCCTCGCTGCCGTCCGGTCGGAAGGACCAGGTGTAGCGATACCGGGCCTGGCCCGCCTCCGGGGTCCATGCCCTCTCCAGGGCGGCCCGCCAGCCGGGATGGAGCACCTCGTCCAGGTCGGTACACACGCAGAGATCGGCATCCTCCGGCACCAGGGCCAGGGAACGGTTTCGGGCTACGTCAAACCGCCAGGGGGAGACCAGCTCTTCCATCACCTGAGCTCCACGGGCCCGCAGCTTTTCCACGGTGTCGTCGGTGGAGCCGGTGTCCAGCACATAGATGCCGTCGGCCTCGGACATGGAATCCATCCACCGGTCCACGAATTGGCTCTCGTTTTTACAGATGGCGTAGACACAGATCTTCATGGCGTTCCTCCTGAACTGCCCCCCGGCCCATACGGGCCGGGGGGCAGTGTGTTAGGTGTCGTCGTCTGGCACATCACCCAGACGGTAAATGGACATACCAATGGTACTGTAGAGATAGCTGCCTCCGTCTCCCACTACCTGAAGGGTGGCCGGTGCGGAGGTCACCGCCACCGGAGTACTGAAGGACAGGGCCGCGGTCTGGGCTGAGGTGTGGAAGATATACTGGGAGGTGGCTCCCGGCACCACAGAGCCATTCTGCTCCAGGGAGGCTCCCATGGTCTGGGGGAAATTGGCCCCGCTGGCCGGGGAGAAGCTGCCGTGGAAGGCCACGGCATACACGCCGGGGGTGTTGATGGTAAAGGTGGAGCTGCCGGCGGTGTGGCTGATGTCCGAGCCGTAGGACAACCCGTTCTTGTCAAACACCAGAGCGTCCCCCGAAGCGCCCGACTGGGCGGGGGTGGAATAGGCGGACAGCAGGGACAGAGGAGCGGGGGAGCCGGTGGCCCCCTGGGGAATGGTAAAGTCCAGAATGGCATTCTGGGGGGTCCCGGAGTTGGTGACCTGAGCATCAGTGCCCGGATCGCCGGTGGTGACGGTGCCCACCGCCAGGGTTGCCGCCGTGCCGGTGGGTCCGGTAGCACCGGTAGCGCCGTCCTCACCAGCAGTGCCGGCAGGCCCGGTGGGTCCGGTAGGTCCGGTCGGGCCAGTAGGTCCAGTGGGACCAGCAGCGCCAGCGGAACCCGTGGGACCGGTGGGGCCGGTAGCGCCGGCAGCGCCCGTGGGACCGGTGGGGCCGGTAGCGCCGGCAGCGCCCGTGGGACCGGTAGGGCCGGTAGCGCCGGCAGCGCCCGTGGGACCGGTAGGGCCGGTAGCGCCAGTAGCGCCGGCAGCACCCGTGGGACCGGTAGGGCCGGTAGCGCCGGCAGCGCCCGTGGGGCCGGTGGGGCCGGTAGCGCCAGCGGGAATGACAAAATCCAGAATGGCATTCTGGGGGGTACCCGCATTGCTCACTTCGGCGACCGTACCGGGTGCGCCAGTGGTGACGGTGCCCACCTCCACAGTGGCAGCCATACCCGCTGCCCCAGATGGGCCGGTAGGTCCAATGGCTCCGGTGGGTCCGGTGACTCCGTCGGGGCCGGGAATGCCCTGAGGCCCGGTGGGGCCGGTGGCTCCGTCAGGACCGGAGACGCCCTGGGGCCCGGTGGGGCCGGTAGGACCGGCGGCACCCGTGGGCCCGGTGGGACCGGGAAGGCTCTGGCCAGTGGGACCGGTAGCTCCGGTTGGCCCAGTTGCGCCGGTAGGTCCGGTGGGTCCGGGAATATTCAGCCCGGCAGGTCCGGTGGGGCCGGTTGCCCCTGTAGGGCCTGTGGGGCCGGGGATCGGACAGGGAGGAGGAC
>NZ_JACJLC010000005.1 GCF_016901955.1 Pseudoflavonifractor phocaeensis | reverse complement strand
CCCTTCGACCGCTCCCCCCTGGACGGCTACGCCCTCCGCTCCGCCGATACCGCCGGGGCCTCCCAGGACCATCCGGCGGTGCTGGCGGTGGTGGATACCCTGTACGCCGGAGACCAGGCCAAAACACCTGTGGGCCCCGGCCAGGCCGTCCGGATCATGACGGGGGCCATGCTGCCCCCCGGCTGCGACTGCGTGGTGGCCCAGGAGCACACCGACCGGGGCAGTCCGGTGGCGGTGTACACCCCCCTCTCCCCCGGCCAGAACTACGTCTATCAGGGGGAGGACTACCGGGCGGGCACCCGGCTGCTCCCGGCGGGGGCCCGGCTGGACGCCGCCGCCCTGGGGGTGCTGGCCAGCGCCGGCATCGCCCAGGTACCGGTGCGCCGCCGGCCCAGGGTGGGCCTGCTCACCACCGGGGACGAGGTGGTGGCCCCCGGCGCCCCCCTGCCCCCGGGCAAAATTTACAGCGCCAACCAGACCCTCCTGGCCGCCCGGCTGACCGAGCTGGGGTACCGGGTACAGACCGCCCACCGGGGAGACGACCCCACCGCCGTGGCGGAGGCCATGAGGGAACTGCTGGCAGATTGCGACGCCCTCATCACCACCGGCGGGGTATCGGTGGGAGACAAGGATATCTTCCACCAGGCTCTCCCCCTGCTGGGGGCGGAGCGGGTGTTCTGGCGGGTGCGGGTGAAGCCGGGCACTCCCGCCATGTTCTCGACCTATCAAGGAAAGCCCATCCTGTCCCTGTCTGGTAACCCCTTCGCCGCCGCCGCCACCTTTGAGCTGCTGGCCCGGCCCCTGCTGGCCGCCCTGGCGGAGGAGCCTCATCTGCTTCCCCGGCAGATGGAGGGGGTGCTGGACACCCCCTTCCCCAAAGCCAGTCCCACCCGCCGGTTCCTCCGGGGCCGGTATGGGGAGGGCCATGTGACCCTGCCGGAGGGCCACTCCTCCGGCCAGCTGGCCTCCATGGTGGAGTGCGATTGTCTGGTGGAGCTCCCCACCGGGTCGCCTCCGGCGGAGGCGGGACAGGCCGTTCAGGTCTGGCTGCTGTAGCCAGACAGGCCCCGTTTGTCATTCTGAGCCCCAAAGGGGCGAAGAATCTTTTCCCGGCAGACAAGCCGGATCATTTCGGGGCCGCGCCCAACCAACTGTTCAGGAGGTTATTATGGAACCCGTGTTCAATCACTTTGACGAGGCGGGCAACGCTATTATGGTGGATGTGACCGACAAAGCCCCCACCTTCCGCACGGCGGTGGCCGAGGGCACCATCAAGGTCACCCGCCCCATTCTGGACGCCATCACCGGCCGCACCGCCGCCAAGGGGGACGTGCTGGGGGTGGCAAGGGTGGCGGGCATCATGGCCGCCAAGCGCACCTGGGAGCTCATCCCCCTGTGCCACCCCTTGCTGCTCAGCCACCTGTCGGTGGACTTCGAGATTCTGGAGGCAGACTGCGCCGTGCGGGCCACCTGTACCGTGAAGCTCTCCGGCAAGACCGGGGTGGAAATGGAAGCCCTCACCGGGGTGACCGTGGCCCTGCTCACCATCTACGACATGTGCAAAGCCATTGACAAGGGCATGGAGCTGGGCGAAATCCACCTGGTCCACAAGGAGGGGGGCAAATCGGGGGTGTACGACCGTGAGTAAGCCTGTGGCGGTGGCCATCTCCGGGGTGAAAAACTCCGGCAAAACCACCCTGATCGAGGGGATCCTCCCCCTGCTCACCGCCGCCGGGCTCACCGTGGCGGTGATCAAGCACGACGGTCACTCCTTCGACCCGGACCCGCCGGGCACCGACACCGGCCGCTTCATGGCCGCCGGGGCGGCGGGCACCGCCATCTTCGACGGGGAGAAGTTCAAAATCGTGAAAAGGCAGCCGGTGACAGAGGACTTCCTCATGGCCCAGTTCCCGGAAGCCGACCTGATCCTGCTGGAGGGGTTCAAGCACAGCGCGCTGCCCAAGCTGGAGCTGGTGCGGAGGGGCAACTCGGACGCTCCGGTGTCCGAGCCTTCCTCCCTGCTGGCCCTGGTCACCGACCTGCCCCTGACGGCGGAGGGGGCCCCCACCCTGCCCCTCAACGACCGGGCCGCCGTGGCAAATTTCCTGCTGGACTATGTGAGAGGAGAGATGGGCCATGCTTGACCAGTTCGGCCGGGAGATCAGCTACCTGCGGATCTCGGTCACCGACCGTTGCAACCTGCGCTGCCGGTACTGCATGCCGGCGGAGGGGGTGGAGTGGGTGCCCCACGGGGCGGTGCTCTCCTACGAGCAGATCATCCGCATCGTCCGGGCGGCCAGCCGCCTGGGGGTGGAGAAGGTGCGGCTCACCGGTGGAGAGCCCCTGGTGCGCCGGGGCCTGGCGGAGCTGGCAGGGGCTCTGAAGGCCATCGACGGCATCCGGTCGGTCACCCTCACCACCAACGGCCTGCTGCTGGCCGACCAGCTGCCCGGCCTGCTGGCGGCGGGGCTGGACGGGGTGAATCTCAGCCTGGACACTTTGGACCGGACCCAGTTCGCCGCCCTCACCCGCCGGGACGAGCTGCCCCGGGCCCTGGAGGGACTGGAGGCCGCCCTGGCCGCCCCCCACCTGCGGGTGAAGCTCAACTGCGTCCCCACCGGGGAGAACGACGGCCAGCTGGTCCCTCTGGCGGAGCTGGCCCGGGACCGGCGGCTGGATGTGCGTTTCATTGAGCTGATGCCCATCGGTCTGGGCTCCACCCTCCCCCGCCGCACCGAGGCGGAGGTACGCTCCATGCTGGAGACCGCTTTCGGCCCCGCCCTGCCCTGCGATCAGGGAGGCGGCGACGGTCCCGGGCATTATGTAACCTTCGCAGGCTTCACCGGCCGGGTGGGGTTCATCAGCGCCATGACCCACCAGTTCTGCCACCAGTGCAACCGGGTACGGCTCACCGCCACCGGATTTTTAAAGACCTGCCTGCAATACGACCAGGGAGTGGACCTGAAGGCCCTGCTGGAGGCGGGGGCGGAGGACGACGCCCTGCTGGCCGCCATGAGAGAGACCATTTTCCGCAAGCCCGCCAGCCACCACTTCGGCGGCGGGGCCCAGGCCCGGGACGAGGGCCGGAACATGAACCAGATCGGAGGATAAGCACATGGGCAAAGTGATCGCTGTCTGTGTCAGTGAACAGAAGGGCACTCAGAAGAAAAACGTGGGCTCCGCCCAGTTCGTGGAGGACTGGGGCATCCAGGGGGACGCCCATGCCGGCAAGTGGCACCGGCAGGTGTCCCTCCTCTCCCATGAGCAGGTAGAGGCCTTCCGGGCCAGAGGGGCTGTGGTGGATGACGGCGCCTTTGGAGAAAACCTGGTGGTGGAGGGCTACGACTTCAAGACCCTGCCCATCGGCACGAAATTTCAGTGCAACGACGTGGTGCTGGAGCTCACCCAAGTGGGCAAGCAGTGCCACGCTCACTGTGAGATCTACAAGGTCATGGGGGACTGCATCATGCCAAGGGAGGGCGTGTTCACCAAGGTGCTCCACGGGGGCACCATTTCGGTGGGGGATGATCTCACCATTGTGGAGGAGGGCTGAGTATGCGGGTAGCCATTATCACCCTCAGCGACGCCGGCTACGCCGGTCAGCGGGAGGACAAAAGCGGCCCGGTGATCCGGGACATGGTGGAGGCGGCAGGCTATGAGGTGGTCCACACCGCCCTGCTGCCCGATGGGCTGGAGCCTCTGTCCTCGGAATTGAAGCGGCTGTGCGACAACGACCTGGCCGACCTGGTGCTCACCACCGGAGGCACCGGATTCTCCCCCCGGGATCTCACCCCGGAGGCCACCCTGTCGGTGGTGGAACGCCCCACCCCCGGCATCGCCGAGGCCATGCGGTGGCAGTCCCTCCAGATCACCCCCCGGGCCATGCTGAGCCGTGCGGCGGCAGGCATCCGGAAACAGACCCTCATGGTCAACCTGCCCGGCAGCCCCAAGGCGGTGCGGGAGTGCCTGGAGTACATCCTCCCCGCCCTGGGCCACGGCCTGGAGATTTTAAGGGGGACCGCCCACAACTGCGCCCAGCCGGGCTGACGCTGCAAGTTCCGGGCCTTTTGGCCCGTTGACATAAATTCTTCGAGCCCGTATCGCCTAAAGCGGTCCACGCCATGGCAGCGGGCCGGGGCGCTCCTGGAAACGGGGCCGCCTACCATTTTGTAAAGGAGAATGCAGCATGAAAAAACTGGTAACCCTCGCCCTGGCCCTGTCCATGGGGCTGTCCCTGGCCGCCTGCGGAGGCGGCGGCGGTTCCGCCCAGACCCCCGCTGGGAACAGCCAGACCCCTGCCGTCGAGACCACTCCCGCCCAGACCGGCGAGACCACCCCCGCCGCCGAGGATGTGGACGTGGTGGTGTTTGCCGCCGCCTCCATGGAGGCCACCCTGACTCAGATCGCTGAGGACTACAAGGAAGCGGCCCCCAACGTGAACCTGATCTTCACGTTTGACTCCTCCGGCACCCTCAAGACCCAAATCGAGGAGGGGGCGGTGTGCGACCTGTTCATCTCTGCCGCCCAGAAGCAGATGAACCAGCTGGACGCCGCCGACACCACCGGCACCAACGAAGGGCTGGACTTCGTTCTGTCCGACACCCGCATCGACCTGGTGGAGAACAAGGTGGTGCTGGCGGTGCCCGACGACAACCCCAAGGGCATTGAATCCTTCTCCGACCTGGCCGGCGACAAGCTGGAGCTGCTCTGCCTGGGCAACGACGACGTGCCTGTGGGAGCCTATTCCCTCCAGATCCTGGACACCCTGGGCATCGACATTTCCGCCCTGGAGGCCGACGGCAAGGTGACCTACGCCTCCAACGTGTCCGAGGTAGCCAATCAGGTGAAGGAGGGCGCGGTGGACTGTGGCATCATCTACGCCACCGACGCCTTTACCTATGCGCTCACCGTGGTGGATCAGGCCACTGCCGACATGTGCGACCAGGTCATCTACCCCGCCGCCGTGCTCAAGTGCGGCGGCAGCGAGGCCAGCCAGGCCGCCGCTCAGGCCTTCCTGGACTACCTGCACACCGACGAGAGCGCCATCTCCGTTCTGGAGGGCGTGGGCTTTACGGTGCTCCAGTAATGATTTGGTCCTGCCGCTATGCGGCAGGACCCTTTGATAAAGGCAGGTGCATCCATGGATCTCTATCCCCTGTTCAATTCTCTGCGCATCGCCGCCATCTCCACCGCCCTCATCTTCTTCCTGGGCATCGCCGCCGCCTATTACGTAGCCAAACTCCCCCGGCTGGTGAAGGGCGCACTGGACGTGGTGCTCACCCTCCCCCTGGTGCTCCCCCCCACCGTGGTGGGCTACTTCCTGCTGCGGCTGCTGGGGCCCAAGCGGCCCCTCGGGCTGTGGTTTCTGGCGGTGTTGGACACCCGGCTCACCATGGTGTGGTACTCCGCCATCTTCGCTTCGGCAGTAGTGGCCTTCCCCCTGATGTACCGCACCGCCCGGGGGGCCTTTGAGTCCTTCGACCAGAACCTGGCCCACGCCGGCCGCACCCTGGGCCGGTCCAACACCTGGATTTTCTGGCGGGTGATGATGCCTTACTGCAAGCAGGGCATTTTGGCGGGCACGGTGCTGGCCTTTGCCCGGGCCCTGGGAGAGTACGGCGCCACCGCTATGATCGCCGGGTATACCCCCGGCAAGACCGCTACCATCTCCACCACCGTCTACCAGCTCTGGCGCACCGGGGACGATGAGGGAGCCATGGTGTGGGTGCTCATCAATCTGGCCATCTCTGCCGTGGTGCTGCTGGCGGTGAATATGCTGGAGAAAAAGCAGGGCCGCCCCCTTCGCCGGGCGGCGGCGGTATCCGGGGAGGTGGAGTGATGGCCTTGCAGGTGGACATCCACAAGGATTTCGGCAAGTTCCGGCTGGATGTTTCCTTTGAGAGCGAAAACAACCAGGTCACCGGCCTGCTGGGGGCCTCGGGCTGCGGCAAGAGCCTCACCCTCAAGTGTGTCGCCGGGATCGAAAAGCCCGACCGGGGCCGCATCGTGCTGGACGGCAGAGTGCTCTTCGACTCCCAGCAGCACATTAACCTCCCTCCCCAGAAACGGCGGGTGGGCTATCTCTTCCAGAACTACGCCCTCTTCCCCAACATGACGGTGGCCCAGAACATTGCCGTGGGGGTGCGGGACAAAGCCCGCCGGAAAGAGACGGTGGCCCGGCTCATCTCCTCCCTCTGGCTGGAGGGCCAGGAGGGCAAGCGCCCCGGCCAGCTCTCCGGCGGCCAGCAGCAGCGGGTGGCCCTTGCCCGCATCCTGGCCAGCCAGCCGGAGGTGCTGCTGCTGGACGAGCCCTTTTCCGCACTGGACAGCTATCTGAAGTGGCAGGTGGAATTGGAGCTGTCCGACCTGCTGGCCTCCTTCCCCGGGCCGGTGCTCTTCGTCACCCACAACCGTGACGAGGTCCAGCGGATGTGCAGGGAGGTTTGCGTGCTGGACAACGGCCGCTCCCAGCCGGTGCTGCCGGTGAAAGAACTGTTCGAGGCCCCCCGCACCCTGTCGGCCTGCCTGCTGTCCGGGTGCAAGAACGTATCCCGTGCCAGGGCGGCGGCAGACGGCAAGGTGGAGGCCCTGGACTGGGGGGTGACTCTTACCCCGGAGGGGCCGGTGCCTGAGGGTCTGACCCACATCGGCGTCCGGGCCCACTATATCCGGCCGGTGGAGGGCCCCGGGCCCAACCGGCTGCCCTGCCAGGTGGAGCGGGTGGTGGAGAACGTGTTCTCCACTGTGGTCATGCTGTCCACTCCTGGCGGAGACCAGGGCTTCTCCCGGCTGCGCATCGAGCTGGAAAAGGAGCGGTGGGCCCCTCTGGCGGGCAAAAGCCCCCTCTGGCTGGAGCTGGCCCCCAGGGACATTCTGCTGCTCACCTCCTGAGGGGCAGCGGCGGGCGATTGATCATCGCCCCTACAGGCAAAATCGTACCGTCTGCATTGGCGCAAAACCTTCCACCCTCAGGGGGGAAGGTGGCCCGTAGGGCCGGATGAGGGGGCGGAACGAACCAGAGTGAAAAGTGGAGATGAGGAACCTGTACCGTTTTTGACGGACAAAACCAACAGGAGCCGCCTTCATCGGGAAGGCGGCTCCTCTTTTGTTCTCAGGGCCCAGAAGGCCACGGCGCTGGCGGCAGCCACGTTGAGGGAGTCTACCCCATGGGCCATGGGGATGCACACGGTATAGTCGCACCGGGCGATGGTCTCCCCGGCCAGGCCGTCTCCCTCGGTGCCCAGCAGGATAGCCAGCTTGTCCTCCGAGGCCAGAGCCGGATGGTCGATGGACACCGCCCGGTGACTGAGGGCCATGGCCGCCGTGGCAAATCCCGCCTCTTTCAGCAGGGCCAGTCCCCCCTCCGGCCAGTCCCCCAGCCGGGCCCAGGGGATCTGGAACACCGCCCCCATGCTCACCCGCACCGCCCGGCGGCTCAGGGGATCGCAGCAGGTGGGGCTCAGCAGCACCCCGTCCATGCCCAGGGCGGCGGCCGCCCGGAAGATGGCCCCCACGTTGGTGGCGTCCACGATACCCTCCAGCACCGCCAGCCGCCGTGCCCCGGCCATTACCTCCTCCGCCGCCAGCGGCTTGGGCCGGGCCATTGCACACAGAATGCCCCGGGTCAGCTCGTACCCGGTAAGCTCCGCCAGCACCTCCCGGTCGCCGGTGTACACCGGCACCCCGGGGCAGGCCGCCAGCAGCTCCGCCCCCTGGCCGGCGATGTGCCGCCGCTCCATGAGAAAGGAAAGGGGCCTGCACCCCCCTTTCAACGCGTTGGCAATAACCTTGGGGCTCTCGGCGATGAACACCCCCTTCTCCGGGTGGCGGCGGCTGCGGAGCTGGGCCTGGGTGAGCCGGGCATACACGTCCAGGGCCGGATGGGACAGGTCGGTGATCTCAATGATTTCTGACATAGGTCAACTCCAATCAGGACAATTCAAACATACCGTGGTACAACTGGTAATACTCCCCCCGCTGGGCCAGCAGGTCCTCATGGCTCCCCCGCTCCACGATCTGTCCCTGTTCCAGCACCATGATGGCGTTGGCGTTGCGGACGGTGGACAGGCGGTGGGCGATGACAAATACGGTCCGTCCTTCCATCAGCTGGTCCATGCCCTTTTCGATGAGGGCCTCGGTGCGGGTATCGATGCTGCTGGTGGCCTCGTCCAGAATGAGTACCGGCGGGTCAGCCACCGCCGCCCGGGCAATGGCCAGCAGCTGCCGCTGGCCCTGGGACAGGTTGGCCCCGTCGGCGGTGACCAGAGTGTCATACCCCTGGGGCAGCCGGGAGATGAAGGAGTGGGCGTTGGCGATTTTGGCAGCCTTCTCCACCTCCTCCTGGGTTGCGTCCAGCTTGCCGAAGCGGATGTTGTCAGCGATGGTTCCGGTAAACAGATGGGTGTCCTGGAGCACCATGCCCAGACTCCGGCGGAGGTCGTCTTTTTTAATATCCCTTACGTCGATGCCGTCATAGGTCACCCGACCCTCCTGCACATCGTAGAACCGGTTGATGAGGTTGGTGATGGTGGTCTTGCCCGCCCCGGTGGAGCCCACAAAGGCGATCTTCTGCCCCGGCTTGGCAAATAGGCTCACATCCTTCAGGATGGGCCGGTTTTCGTCATAGCCGAAGGTGACCCCCTCAAAGCGCACGTCCCCCCGGAGGGGCACAGCGACGCCGTCGGGCCGCCGCCACACCCAGCCGTTCTCTTCCTTTTCCAGCTTCACCAGGCCCTGGTCTACCTCAGGGGGCTGGTCCATGGCCTCAAAGACCCGCTCGGCTCCCGCCAGGGCGGCCAGCAGAAAGTTGCTCTGCTGGGTGAACTGGTTGATTGGCAGCGCGGCCTGGCGGACGAACACCAGATAGCTGGCCAGACTGCCCACGTCGGTCATGCCCGCCATGGCCATCCAGCCCCCGATGGCCGCCACAATGGCATAGTTGATGTAGGAGATGCTTACCACCGCCGGGATCATGGTGGCGGCGTAGCCCTGGGCTCCGGTGCCCGCCTTCCGCAGGGCTTCGTTCTTCTCCCGGAACCGCCGCAGGTTCTCCCCCTCATGGCTGAACACCTTTACCACCTTCTGGCCCGCCGTCATCTCCTCGATATAGCCGTCCAGATCCCCCAGGGCGGCCTGCTGCCTGCGGTAGTAGGCCTTGCTCCGCCTGCCGCTGAAGCGGATGTACCAGAACATGACCACGTAGCACACCGCCACCACCAGAGTGAGCCGCCAGTTGAGGATAAACAGCATGGTGAGGGTACCCGCCACCTGAATGAAGCTCTGGATCACCATGGCAAAGGAGTTGTTCAAGGCGTCGGAGATGGTATCCACATCGTTGGTAAAATAGCTCATTACGTCGCCGTGGCGGCGGGTATCGAAGAAGCGCAGAGGCAGGGTCTGGAGGTGGGCAAACAGGTCCCGCCGGATGTCGTAAAGCACCTTCTGGGCCGCCCGCACCATGGTCTGAGTGTATCCCAGAGCGGCCAGGGCTCCGGCGGCGTAGATGGCAGCCGTCAGGGCCACTCCCTTTACAAGGGCCTCCACCCCTCCGGTGGCCAGGCCGTTGACCACCGGGCGGATCATATAGGTGCCCAGCAGGTTGGCCACGGCGCTCACCGTGACCAGCACCGCCACCGCCAGCAGCAGCAGCTTGTGCCGGCCCAGATAGGACAGCAGAGTGCGCAGAGTATAGGCCAGGTGCTTGGGCTTTTTTGCGCTGAGCTGTCTAGCCATCCTCCTCCCCTCCTTTCATCTGGGACGCGTAGATCTCCTGATAGATGGGGTCGGTCTCCAGCAGCTCCTGGTGAGTGCCGGCGGCGTGGACCTTCCCGTCCTCCAGGATAAGGATCAGGTCGGTATACATCACCGAGGTCACCCGCTGGGCGATGATGAGCTTGGTCACCCCGGTGAGATCCTTGAGGGCGGAGCGGATCTGGCCCTCAGTGGCGGTATCTACCGCGCTGGTGGAGTCGTCAAAAATCAAAATCTTTGGCTTTTTCAGCAGGGCCCGGGCGATGCACAGCCGCTGCTTCTGGCCGCCGGACACGTTGACGCCCCCCTGGCCCAGGTCGGCGTCCAGGCCGCCGGGCATCCGCTCCAGAAATTCGTCCGCCCGGGCCGCCCGGCAGGCCGCCCAGATGGTCTCGTCGTCGGCCTCCGGATTTCCCCATTTCAGATTGTCCCGGACGGTGCCCGAAAAGAGCACGTTCTTCTGCAGCACGATGCCCACCGCATCCCGGAGGACTGTCAGGTCATATTCCTTTACATCATGCCCTCCAACCTTCACCACCCCCTCAGTGGCGTCGTACAGCCGGGGGATGAGCTGCACCAGGGTGGTCTTGGCCGAGCCGGTGCCCCCCAGGATGCCCACCGTCATCCCCGCCTTGATGTGGAGGTCCACCCCGGACAGGGCGTACTCCCGGGCGTCGGCGTGGTACTTGAAGGACACCCCCTCGAAGTCCACACTGCCGTCGGGCACCTGGGTGAGAGCCCCCACCGGGGAGGCGAGGGTCACCTCCTCGTCCAGCACCTGGGCGATGCGGTGGGCGCTGGCCAAAGAGCGGGTGAGCAGCAGAAACACGTTGGCAATGAGCATGAAGGAGTTCATCACCTGGAGCACGTAGCTGAGAAAGCCGGTGAGCTCCCCCACCTTCAGACTACCCGTCAGGATCATGTTGCCCCCAAACCACAGCAACAGCACGATGGCGGTGTACATGGTGCACTGGAAGGCGGGCAGGTTGAGCACCGCCAGGCGGAAGGTACGGCGGCTGGTATCCATCAGCTCCCGGTTGACCTGCTCAAACTTCTCCTCCTCGTACTCTCCCCGGACAAAGGCCTTCACCGCCCGGATGGCGGTGAGCCCCTCCTGCACCACGTTGTTCAGCCGGTCCATCACCTTCTGAAGCTTGGCAAACATAGGGGCCACCGTACGCACCACCAGGAAGAGGATGAACCCCAGCACCGGGGCGCACACCAGGAAAATGAGGGCCAGCCTGGCGTTCATCCAGAAGGCCAGGCCCATCCCCATCACCAGCATCACCGGGCTGCGCACCAGGGGCCGCAGGCCGCCGTTGACGGCGTTCTGGAGCACCGTCACATCGGTGGTCATCCGGGTGACCAGGGAGCCGGTCTCAAATTTGTCCAGGTTGGAAAAGGCGTAGTCCTGCACCTTCTCGTACTGGGCCTCCCGCACCCTTGCCCCCCAGCCGTAAGCCGCCCGGGCGGCGTACTTGGCGTACATCAGACCGGTGACCAGGGCCAGCAGGGCGCAAACCCCCATCTGGACCCCCTTCACCATGATGAAGTGCAGATCCCGGTTTTCCACCCCCACGTCGATGAGGTCCGCCATCAGCACCGGGATCACCAGCTCGAAGGCGGTCTCCACCAGCACCAGCAGGCTGCCGATGAACAGATCCCGCCGGTAGGGGCCCAGGTAGCTCAACAGCCGTTTCAGCTCCTTCAACGCCGCCCCTCCTCTTTTCTTTTGTCATTACTTCCATTTTATTATCCTGATTCCCCCTGTCAAGCCCTATTTCCCTCTCTTTATCTCTTGAAACCTGAGCCGCAACGTGGGATAATGAAACAAACTTACCATTCAGTAACCCTTGAAGGAGGCCCCCGCCATGGAAAGCAAGCAAAGATACCGCCCGGAAAATCTCCACTATCTGAAGATGCTGGCCCGGCAGTACCCCAATGTCCAGGCTGCCAGCACCGAGATCATCAACCTCCATGCCATTCAGAACCTGCCAAAGGGCACCGAACACTTCATCTCCGATGTCCACGGAGAATACGAGGCCTTTTTACATATCCTCAATTCAGCCTCCGGCGTGGTACGGGAGAAGCTGGACGACCTGTTCGCCACCACCGTGTCCAAGGCCGACCTGGACCAGCTGGCCACCCTCATCTATTACCCCCAGGAGAAGCTGGAGGAGATCGAACGGGAGACCGACGACATGCGGGAGTGGTACCGCATCACCTTCCACCGGCTTATTGAGATGTGCCGGGAGGTAAGCTCCAAATACACCCGCTCCAAAGTCCGTAAGGCTATGCCCCCGGAGTACGCCTACATCATCGATGAAATGATCCACACCCACTACGAGGACAGCGACAAGCGGGACTATTACGAGAATATCATCGCCACCATCATTGACATTGACCGGGCCTCCAACTTCCTGGTGCAGCTGTGCGAGCTTATCAAGCGTCTGGCGGTGGACCACCTCCACCTGGTGGGGGATATCTTCGACCGGGGCCCCCGGGCGGATATCATCCTGGACTCCCTGATGGAGTATCACAGCGTGGACATCCAGTGGGGCAACCATGACGTGCTGTGGATGGGCGCGGCCTCCGGCTCCCGCACTCTGGTGGCCACCGTGCTGGCCAACTCCCTGCGGTACAACAACCTGGAGGTCATCGAGACCGGCTATGGCATCTCCCTGCGGCCCCTGTCGGTCTTCGCCAACGAGGTGTACAAGGACTGCGACATCCACCGCTTCGAGGTAAAGCTCACCAATGAGGACGCCGCCCATTACACCGAAAAGGATAAGCTGCTGGCCGCCCGGATGCACAAGGCCATCACCATCATCCTCTTCAAGCTGGAGGGGCAGAAGCTGCTGCGCAACCCCTGCTTCGGCATGGCCGACCGGCTGCTGCTGGACAAGATCGACTATGACAACAGGTGCGTCACCATCGACGGCGTCACCTATCCTCTGGAGGATGTGGACTTCCCCACCGTGGACCCCAATGATCCCTACACCCTCACCGAGGAGGAGAGCACCCTCATCAATCAGCTCACCGCCTCTTTCCGCCACAGCGAGAAGCTCCAGCGCCACGTCCGTTTCCTCTACTCCAAGGGATCCCTGTACAAGATCTACAATGACAACCTACTTTTCCACGGCTGCATCCCTATGACCGAGGACGGCCAGCTCCAGTCCTTTACCATTGGGGGCAAGACTTTGTCGGGCAAGGCCTTCCTGGATTACGCCGACCAGAGCGCCCGCCAGGCTTACTACAACAAACCGGGTACCGCGGAGCGGGAGTTTGGCATGGACTTCCTCTGGTTCCTGTGGGCGGGACGCAACAGCCCCATCTTCGGCCGGGATCGGATGACCACCTTCGAGCGGAGGCTCATTCTGGACGAGTCCACCTGGACCGAGCCTAAAAACGCCTACTACAAGCTGTACAACGACCCCGCCGTCTGTGAGGATCTGCTCAAGCAATTCGGTTTGGAGGGGCCCCATTGCCACATCATCAACGGCCATGTGCCGGTGAAGTCCAAGAAGGGGGAGAGCCCCATCAAGGGGGGCGGCAAGCTGCTGGTCATCGACGGCGGCTTCTGCAAAGCCTATCAAAAGACCACCGGCATTGCCGGCTATACCCTGATCTACAACTCCGCCTGCTTCCGGCTGGTATCCCATGAACCTTTTGCCGGCCGGGCCAACGCTATCCGGGAGAACCAGGATATCGCCTCCACCTCGGTGGTGTTCGAGCGGCTGGAGTCCCGGATGAAGATCGCCGGCACCGACGTGGGCCGCCAGCTCCAGGAGCAGATCGACGACCTGATGGCCCTGGTCCAGGCCTTCCGCAACGGCGAAATCGTGGAGGACCACAAGGACTGACCCGCTCTGCCGGGGGCTGTCGCGCAAAAGGCGCGGCAGCCCTCTTTCCATTGCAGGAGGAGCGCAAATCTCTTGCAATTTTCGCTAAGGATTGCTATTATAAAAGGTACTGAGCGCCAGACGCCAAGTTATCGTATTGGAGGGAATCCTATGCTGAAGATCTCCCGTGAGGGAATGTACTATAAAAACGGCGGTTTCATCCCCGCCCAGGAGGGCCCCGCCGCCGGCCTGCCCGCTCCGGAGCAGGCCAGACAGGGCACTATGGCCTACGGCATCCTGAAGGCCCATAACATCAGCGGCTCCATGGAGGAGCTGGCCATCCGCTTCGACGCCATGGCCTCCCATGATATCACCTACGTGGGCATCATCCAGACCGCCCGGGCCTCCGGTATGAAGGAGTTCCCGGTGCCCTACGTCCTCACCAACTGCCACAACTCCCTGTGCGCCGTGGGGGGCACCATCAACGAGGACGACCACGTGTTCGGCCTGTCCGCCGCCAAGAAGTACGGCGGCGAGTTCGTCCCCGCCCACCAGAGCGTCATCCACTCCTACATGCGTGAGCGGTACGCCGCCCCCGGCAAGATGATCCTGGGCTCCGACTCCCACACCCGCTACGGCGCCTACGGCACCATGGCCGTGGGCGAGGGCGGCCCCGAGCTGGCCCGGCAGCTGCTGAAAAAGACCTACAACATCTCCTACCCCAAGGTCATCGCCATCTATCTCACCGGCGCTCCCATCCCCGGGGTGGGCCCCCAGGACGTGGCCCTGGAGCTCATCCGCTCCACCTTCAAGGACGGCACCGTGAAGAACGCCGTCATGGAGTTCTTTGGCCCCGGCGTGGCCAACCTGTCCATGGACTACCGCTCCGGCATCGACGTGATGACCACCGAGACCACCTGCCTGTCCTCGGTGTGGTGTGCCGACGACACCCTGAAGGACCACCTGGCAGTGCTGGGCCGGGGGGATGAGTTCAAGCCCCAGGCTCCCGCCGACGGCGCTTACTATGACGGCGTGATCGAGGTGGAGCTGGACCAGATCCGGCCCATGATCGCCCTTCCCTTCCACCCCTCCAACGCCTACACCATCAAAGAGTTCAAGGAGAACATGGCCGATCTCCTCCACCAGGTGGACGAGGACACCATGCAGCAGCTCAAGCTGAAGAGCAAACCCGCCTCCCTGCTGGACAAGATTGTGGACGGCAAATTCATGGTGGACCAGGGGGTCATCGCCGGCTGCTCCGGCGGCACCTACCAGAACATCGTCCGGGCGGCCCAGATCCTGGAGGGCCGGGCCATCGGCTCCGATGCCTTCTGGCTGTCGGTCTACCCCACCAGCCAGCCCGTCAACCTGGAGCTGACAAAGCGGGGCTATATCTCCTCCCTGATGGCCGCCGGGGCCTCCATCCGCTCCTGCTTCTGCGGCCCCTGCTTCGGCGCGGGCGACGTGCCCGCCAACGGGGCCTTCTCCATCCGCCATTCCACCCGGAACTTCCCCAACCGGGAGGGCTCCAAGCCCTCCGACGGCCAGGTTTCCTACGTGGCCCTGATGGATGCCCGCTCCATCGCCGCCACTGCCCTCAACGGCGGCGCCCTCACCGGGGCCGACGAGCTGCCCAGCGCCCCCGTGGACCCCGCTGTGGAGCCCTTTGCCTATGACCCCACCCCCTACAAGGCCCGGGTGTACTTCGGCGTGGGCAAGGCCGACCCCAGCCAGGAGCTGGTGTTCGGGCCCAACATCGCCGACTGGCCGGAGCAGGTGGCCCTGCCGGAGAACCTGCTGCTCACCGTGTGCTCCGCCATCTACGACCCCGTCACCACCACCGACGAGCTCATTCCCTCCGGCGAGACCTCCTCCTACCGCTCCAACCCCATCAAGCTCTCCGAGTTTGCCCTGAGCCGGAAGGATCCCCAGTACGTCCCCCGGGCCAAGGAGATCCTGGCGGTGGAGAAGCTGCGCCGCGCCGACCCGGAGGCTCCCGAAGTGAAGGAAGCCCTCATGGGCCACGACGGCAAGGACACCGGCCTGGGCTCCCTGGTGATGGCCCTCAAGCCCGGCGACGGCTCCGCCCGGGAGCAGGCCGCCTCCTGCCAGCGGGTGCTGGGAGGGGTGGCAAACCTGGCCGCCGAGTACGCCACCAAGCGCTACCGCTCCAACGTGGTGAACTGGGGCATGCTGCCCTTCATCGCCGAGGAGGTCAAGGACTGGAACATCCAGCCCGGCGACAGGCTGTACATCCCCGGCGTGCGCTCCGCCCTGGACAGCGGGGCCGAGGAGATCCCCGCCACCCTCATCCAGAACGGTGTGGAGAAGGCCGTCAACCTGAAGCTGCCCGGCATGACCCGTGAGGAAAGAGATATCGTTCTTGCGGGGTGCCTGATCAACTACTACGCCAAATAAGTTCGGTGGGCGCCGCGTACTGCGGCGCCCACCTTGCCAAAGGAGCCTTTTTCATGGTCTCACTTCCCTCCCTCAACGCCGCCACCGCCCTGCCCATCAAGCCCCTGCCCGCCACCGACGTCATTGCCGGCTATCGGGTGCGTCCGGGCCACTTCCTGCTCAACGGCGCCAACGTGGTGCCCGGCGGTGTGAGCTTTACCATCCACTCCATCAACGCCACCTACTGTGAGCTCTGCCTCTTTCGCCGGGCTCAGCAGGAGCCCTTCGCCGTCCTCCCCTTCCCGGAGAACTTCCGCATCGGCAACACCTACTCCATGATCGTGTTCGACCTGGATATCCGGGAATTTGAGTACGCCTACCGGATGGACGGCCCCTATGACCCCCAGCGGGGCCTGATCTTTGACCGTACCAAATTCCTGCTGGACCCCTACGCCCGGGCGGTAACCGGTCAGAGCGTGTGGGGGGTGGACCTCACCCCCGGCTTCTCCTACCACGCCCGGGTGGTGGAGGACATCTTCGACTGGGGCAATTTCCACACCCCCCATCTCCCTTTCCGGGACATGATCATCTATGAGGCCCACGTCCGGGGCTTCACCCAGCACTCCTCCTCCGGGGTGCGGCATCCGGGCACCTTTGAGGGGATGCTGGAAAAGATCCCCTACCTCCAGTCCCTGGGGGTAAACACGGTGGAGCTGATGCCCATCTTTGAGTTTGACGAAATGGCCGACGAGCGCATGGTGGACGGCCGGCAGGTGCTCAACTACTGGGGGTACAACACCATCTGCTTTTTCGCCCCCAACACCAGCTATACCGCCACCACCGAGTTCAACCACGAGGGCACCCAGCTGAAAAAGCTGATTCGCGCCTTCAATGAGCACGGCATCGAGGTCATTCTGGACGTGGTGGTCAACCACACCGCCGAGGGCAACGAGCAGGGCCCCTTCTTCTCCTTCAAGGGGCTGGACAACAACATCTACTACATGCTCACCCCAGACGGGAAATATTACAACTTCTCCGGAGTGGGCAATACCCTGAACTGCAACCACCCGGTGGTGCGACAGTTTATCCTGGACTGCCTGCGGTACTGGGTGGTGGAGTACCGGGTGGACGGGTTCCGGTTCGACCTGGCCTCCATCCTGGGCCGGGACACCGACGGGGCCCCCCTTTCCGAGCCCCCCCTGCTGGAGAGCCTGGCCTTCGACCCCATCCTGGGCCGGGTGAAGCTCATCGCCGAGGCCTGGGACGCCGGCGGGCTGTACCAGGTGGGTTCCTTCCCCTCCTGGAACCGGTGGGCCGAGTGGAACGGCAAGTACCGGGATGACCTGCGGTGCTTCCTCAAGGGAGACGGCGGCAAGGCCTGGGCGGCGGTGCAGCGCATCACCGGCTCCGCCGACCTGTACCCCCCCTCCCAGCGGCAGAACGCCTCGGTGAACTTCCTCACCTGCCATGACGGCTTCACCCTCCACGACCTGTACTCCTACGACGAAAAGCACAACGAGGCCAACGGCTGGGACAACACCGACGGGGCCAACGACAACAACAGCTGGAACTGCGGCGTGGAGGGGGACACCGACGACCCGGCCATCCTGGCCCTGCGCGGCCGGCTGATGAAAAACGCCTTTGCCGTGCTGCTGTGCAGCCGGGGCACCCCCATGTTCCTGGCGGGGGACGAGTTCGCCAACACCCAATTCGGCAATAACAACTCCTACTGCCAGGACAATGAGATCTCCTGGCTGGACTGGAGCCGGTTGGAGACCCACCGGGATCTGTTCGACTTTGTCTCCCGGATGATCGCCTTCCGGAAGGCCCACCCCATCGTCCGGGGAGAGACTACCCCCGCCCTGTGCGGCTGGCCCTCGGTGTCCCTCCACAACGGGGCCCCCTGGAACGCCAGGATGGACGAACAGACCCGGCAGATCGGGGTGCTCTTCACCGGCCGCAACCAGGAGGACACCGCCGACGACATGGTGCTGCTGGCGGTGAACGCCCACTGGGAAGCCCACCGTCAGGTCCTCCCTGAGCTGCCCGCCGGGATGCGGTGGAGCCTGGTGCTCCACACCGCCTGCCCAGACCCCTTTGCCGCCGGAGAATTGTTCCGGGGAAACAGCCTGGAGATCGGTCCCCGGTCGGTAGCGGTATTCCAGGCGGTAAGCGGCAGGACTTGAGCCATCCGCCCTCCCTGAAACAAGGTATGGAGACAGATTGCTGTGAAAAATGGCCGCCCCCGGGCGGCCATTTTAGCTGTTAAAAAACGGAATATAGGATCAGGCCAGCGCAGCCCGCTCCCACCATGACCCAGATCGGGTTGACTTTCCAGGCCCAGCACCGTCAGCAGGGCCCCCGCCAGCCCCGCCACCCGGTAGCCCACCAGGATGGAGGCGTTGACGGCAATGGCCCCCGGAGAGGATTGGGCAATGGCGGTGAGGTCCAGCATCTCCTGCTCCCCGATCCACCCCAGGTCCTCCACAAACTTCCGCCGCATCAGTGGGATGATGACGAAACCGCCCCCGAAGGTGCAGGCACTGAGCTGAAAGGTGGATAAAAACAACGTCCGGTATGTCTCTCCGCTTGGTCTCATAGTCTCACTCCTCAGACCACATTATACTTCCGCCCCGCTGAAAGGAAAGGGCCTGTCCCTCTCCGGCCACTACCTTCTTCCACAAGGCTTTCTATCCTTTTTTCGCCAAACTTGTGGAAGAAGCCAAAAATCCACATTCGCCCTTGCAATGAACGGGAAAATCCGATATCATTTGTATGAGAACAAATCGTGGGGGGTACCGGGATGTCACCGCTGCATGGTCTGCGAGCATGGTTTCACAACGTCCACGGCACCCAAATGCCCACCGGGACACAGGAAAAATAAGCTCAGGGTATCCGAGTACCGGGTGCCCTGATTTATTTTTTTCTTCCCCGAAAAAAAATCAGGTTCCACAGGAGGAAGCATATGAGCAAGAAAGTTGCCGTCGTCATGGGGTCCGACTCCGACCTGGACACCATGCGTCCCTGCGTCCACCGTCTCCAGTCCTTCGGCATCCCCGCCGAGGTGCGGGTCATCTCCGCCCACCGCACCCCCGCCGCCGCGGAGCAGTTTGCCTCCCAGGCCAAGGACAACGGCTTTGGGGTCATCATCGCCGCCGCCGGCAAGGCCGCCCATCTGGCGGGCGTGCTGGCCGCCTACACTACCCTCCCGGTCATCGGAGTGCCCATCAAGACCTCCATGATGGGAGGCCTGGACTCCCTGCTGTCTATGGTGCAGATGCCCAAGGGCATCCCCGTGGCCTGCGTGGCGGTGGACGGCGCCGACAACGCCGCCATCCTGGCCGCCCAGATGCTGGCCCTGTCCGACCCGGACCTGGCGGGCAAGCTGGCCCAGTTCAAGGCCGACATGGCCGCCGAGGTGGCGGAAAAGGACCGCACCATTGGCGATAAACTGTAAGAGATCTATATTTTGAATGATAAAGGAGTATCGTGTCATGGCTTACGAGAAGAAGGAGCAGCTCTACGAGGGCAAGGCGAAGAAGGTTTACGCCTCCAACGATCCGGACGTGGTCATCGTATCCTACAAGGACGACGCCACCGCCTTCAACGGCCTGAAAAAGGGCACCATCACCGGTAAGGGGGCCATCAACAACCGGATGACCAACAACCTGATGCGCCGCCTGGAGGAGAAGGGCGTGCCCACCCACTATGTGGAGGAGCTGTCCGACCGGGAGACCGCCGTGAAAAAGGTGTCCATCGTCCCCCTGGAGGTCATCATCCGCAACATCTCCGCCGGCTCCTTCGCCAAGCGTTACGGCGTGGAGGAGGGTATCCCCTTCGACCAGCCCACCATCGAGTTCTCCTATAAGAACGACGACCTGGGCGATCCCCTCATCAACGACTACCACGCCCTGGCGCTTAAGCTGGCCACCGCTGAGGAGATCGAGCTCATCAAGAAGTACGCCTTTGCCGTCAACGACCTGCTGCGCGGCTTCATGAAGGAGATCGGCATCGACCTGGTGGACTTCAAGCTGGAGTTTGGCAAGACCTCCGACGGCACCATCGTGCTGGCCGACGAGATCTCCCCCGACACCTGCCGTCTGTGGGACGAAAAGACCCATGAGAAGCTGGACAAGGATCGCTTCCGTCGGGATCTGGGCGGTGCGGAGGAGGCCTATGAAGAGGTCATGCGCCGTCTGATGGGGGACAAGTAAGGTATGGGCGGCTTCTTCGGGACCATTTCCAAGCGTGACTGCGTGCTGGACGTGTTTTTCGGCACCGACTACCATTCCCACCTGGGCACCAAGCAGGGCGGCATGGCGGTGTACGATCCCCAGCGGGGCTTCCAGCGGCAGATCCACAACATTGAGAACACCCCCTTCCGCACCAAGTTCGACAAGGACCTGGCGGAGTTCCAGGGCAACGCCGCCATCGGCTGTATCAGCGACACCGATCCCCAGCCCCTGCTCATGCGCTCCCACCTGGGGATGTACGCCATCATCACCGTGGGCCATATCCGCAACGCCGACGACCTGGTGGACCGGTATTTCAGCCACCGGGGCCACCAGTTCATGGCCATGAGCTCGGGAAAGGTCAACTCCACCGAGCTGGTGGCCGCCCTCATCAACCAGAAGGACGACCTGGTCTCCGGCATCCGCTATGCCCAGGAGGCTATCGACGGCTCCTGTACCCTGCTGCTGCTCACCCCCGACGGCATCATCGCCGCCCGGGACAAGCTGGGCCGGCTGCCGGTGCTTATCGGCCGGAATGAGGAAGGCTGCTGCGTCTCCTTTGAATCCTTCGCCTATCACAAGCTGGGCTACGCCGACGCCTATGAGCTGGGCCCCAACGAGATCGTGAAGGTCACCGCCGACGGCTGGGAAACCCTGGCCCCCGCCGGGGATCAGATGAAGATCTGCGCCTTCCTGTGGACCTACTACGGCTACCCCAACTCCAACTACGAGGGGGTCAATGTGGAGGTCATGCGCTACCGCAACGGAGAGATCATGGCCCGGGACGAGATCCACAAGGGTCAGCTGCCCAAGGTGGACTATGTGGCGGGGGTGCCTGACTCCGGCGTGCCCCACGCTATCGGCTTTGCCAACCGCAGCGGCAAGCCCTTCGCCCGCCCCTTTGTCAAGTACACCCCCACCTGGCCCCGGTCCTTCATGCCCGCCAATCAGGAGGCCCGCAACCAGGTGGCCAAAATGAAGCAGATCCCCGTGCCCGAGCTCATTGAGGGCAAAAAGCTGCTCTTCGTGGACGACTCCATCGTCCGGGGCACTCAGCTCCGGGAGACGGTGGAATTCCTCTACGAGTCCGGAGCCGAGGAGGTCCACATGCGCTCGGCCTGCCCCCCCATCATGTACGGCTGTAAGTACCTCAACTTCTCCCGCAGCAACTCCGACATGGAGCTGCTGGCCCGCCGCACCATCCAGGAGCTGGAGGGGGACGAGGGCCAGAACCACCTGGAGGAGTATGCCGACTCCAACACGGAGCGGGGCCAGTGCATGCTCAAGGCCATCTGCGAGGAGATGGGCTTTGATTCCCTGGGCTACCAGTCCCTGGACGGCCTGCTGGAAGCCATCGGCCTGGATCGGGACAAGATCTGCACCTATTGCTGGACCGGAAAGGAATGACCGCTATGAAAAACTCTCACTCCGAATCCTACGCCGCGGCCGGTGTGGACGTCACCGCCGGCTATGAGTCGGTAGAGCGCATACGCCCCATGGTGGAATCCACCTATATCCCCGGCGTTATGGGTACTCTGGGCGGCTTCGGCGGCCTGTTCGCTCCCGACGTGTCCGGTATGAAGCGCCCGGTGCTGGTTTCCGGCACCGACGGCGTGGGCACCAAGCTGCGCCTTGCCCAGCTGATGGACAAGCACGACACCATCGGTATCGACTGCGTGGCTATGTGCGTCAACGACATTATCTGTGGAGGAGCCTCCCCCCTGTTCTTCCTGGACTATATCGCCTGTGGCAAAAATAATCCTGCCCGCATCGCCGAAATTGTCTCCGGTATCACCGAGGGCTGCCGTCAGGCCGGCTGCGCTCTGGTGGGAGGCGAGACCGCCGAGCACCCCGGCATGATGCCCGAGGAGGACTACGACGTGGCCGGGTTCTCCGTAGGCATTGTGGACGAGGAGAAGATCATTGACGGCAAGGCTCTGGCGGAGGGAGACACTCTCATCGGCCTGGCCTCCACCGGCGTCCACTCCAACGGCTTCTCCCTGGTGCGCAAGGTGTTCGACGTAGAGCACGCCGACCTGAAGGCCCCGGTGGCCGAGCTGGGGGGCCAGAGTCTGGGCGATGCCCTGCTCACCCCCACCCGCATCTACGTCAAGGCCGTCCAGGCCCTGCTGAAGGACGGGGTGGACATCCACGCCATCAGCCACATCACCGGCGGCGGCTTCTATGAGAACGTGCCCCGGATGATGACCGAGGGCCTCACCGCCCGGATCCAGCTGGACTCCTTCCCCCGTCTTCCCATTTTCGACCTGATCGAGGAGAAGGGCGGCATCCCCCGGCGGGATATGTACAACACCTTCAATATGGGCATCGGCCTCATCATGGCCGTCCCCGCCGGTCAGGCCGACCAGGCCATGGCGCTGCTGGACCAGGCCGGTGAGCAGGCCTATGTCATCGGCTCGGTGGTAGCCGGCGAGGCGGGAGTGGAGCTGGTATGACAAAGATCGCCGTACTGGTCTCCGGGGGCGGTACCAACCTCCAGGCCCTCATCGACGCTCAGAACCGGGGCGAGCTGAAAAACGGGGAGATCACCGCGGTGATCTCCTCCAAGGCAGGGGCCTACGCCCTGGAGCGGGCTCAAAAGGCGGGTATCCCCGGCTATGTGGTGGCTCGGAAGGAATACGACTCCAACCGTGCCATGACCCAGGCCCTGGTAGCCAGACTGAAGGAGCTGGACATCGGCCTGGTGGTGCTGGCAGGCTTTATGCACATCCTCACCGAGGAGATGGTAGCGGCCTACCCCAACGCCATCCTCAACGTCCACCCCGCCCTCATCCCCTCCTTCTGCGGGGCGGGCTATTACGGCCTCCACGTCCATGAAAAGGCCCTGGCCTACGGCGTGAAGGTCACCGGCGCCACCGTCCACTTCGTCAACGAGGAGCCCGACGGCGGCCCCATCGTGCTGCAAAAGGCGGTGGACATCCTGCCCGGGGACACCCCGGAGGTCCTCCAGCGCCGGGTGATGGAGCAGGCCGAGTGGATCATCCTGCCAAAGGCTGTCTCCCTGTTTTGTGAAGGCCGCCTCTCGGTGGAGGGGCGGACCGTACTTATTCAGGAAGGGGAACTGTGATATGAAAACTCTGGATCTTGCCCAACTGCTGCGTTCCAATCCCTACCCCGGCCGGGGCATCGTGCTGGGCCGCTCCGCCGACGACACCAAGGCGGTCATCGCCTACTTCATCATGGGCCGCAGCGAAAACTCCCGCAACCGGGTATTTGTGGAGACCCCCGACGGCATCCGCACCCAGGCCCACGATCCCTCCAAGATGACCGACCCCTCCCTCATCATCTACAACCCCGTCCGGGTGTTCGGCGCCTCCACCATCGTCACCAACGGGGACCAGACCGACACCGTACGGGAGGGGCTGGCCGCCGGCAAGACCTTCTCCCAGGCCCTCCACACCCGCACCTTCGAGCCCGACGGGCCCAACTACACCCCCCGGATCTCCGGCCTGGTGAAGAAGGAGGGGGACTACGTCCTGTCCATCCTGAAGAGCGCCGACGGGGACCCGGCCTCCTGCCGCCGGTACTATTTCACCTACGAGTCCCCCCTGGCGGGCCAGGGCCACTTCATCCACACCTATATGGGGGACGGCGACCCCCTGCCCTCCTTCGAGGGGGAGCCGGAGCAGGTGGCCATCGACAGCAAGACCCCCCAGGAGTTTGCCCAGCTGATCTGGGACAACCTGAACGAGGACAACAAGGTCTCCCTGTTTGTGCGCTATATCGACATCATGACCGGCAGCTGGGAGACGGTCATCCTCAACAAGCACGAAGCGTAAGGAGGCACCGTCATGACGGAACTGGAACTGAAATACGGCTGTAACCCCAACCAAAAGCCCGCCCGCATCTTCATGGAGTCGGGCCAGCTGCCCATCCGGGTGCTCAACGGCAAGCCGGGGTATATCAACTTCCTGGACGCCCTCAATTCCTGGCAGCTGGTGAAGGAGCTGAAGGAAGCCACCGGTCTGCCCGCCGCCGCCTCCTTCAAGCACGTCTCCCCCGCCGGCGCCGCCGTGGGCACCCCCCTCACCGACGTGGAGAAGCAGATCTACTTTGCCGAGGGTATGGACCTCTCCCCCATCGCCTGCGCCTATGTGAAGGCCCGGGGAGCCGACCGGCTGTGCTCCTACGGCGACTGGGCCGCTCTGTCCGACGTGTGCGACGTGCAGACCGCCCGCTACCTGGCCCTGGAGGTGTCCGACGGCGTCATCGCCCCCGGCTACACCGACGAGGCCCTGGAGGTGCTGAAAACCAAGCGCAAGGGCGGCTACAACGTGGTGCAGATCGACCCCAACTACGTCCCCAAGGCCATTGAGCACAAGGACGTGTTCGGCATCACCTTTGAGCAGGGCCGCAACAACTACGAGATCAACGAGGCCCTTCTGAACAACATTGTCACCGATAACAAGGATCTGCCCGAGGCGGCCCGCCGGGATATGCTCATCTCCCTCATTACCCTGAAGTACACCCAGTCCAACTCCGTGTGCTACGTGAAGGACGGCCAGGCCATCGGCGTGGGCGCCGGCCAGCAGAGCCGCATCCACTGCACCCGTCTGGCGGGCTCCAAGGCGGACAACTGGCTGCTGCGCCAGCATCCCAAGGTGCTGGGCCTCCAGTTCGTGGACGGCATCCGCCGCCCCGACCGGGACAACGCCATCGACGTATATATCTCCGACGAGTACGAGGACGTGCTGGCCGAGGGAGTGTGGCAGAACACCTTCAAGGTCAAACCCGAGGTACTCACCGCCGAGGAGAAAAAGGCCTGGATCACCACCCAGTCCGGGGTCACCGTGGGCTCCGACGCCTTCTTCCCCTTCGGCGACAACGTGGAGCGGGCCCGCAAATCCGGCGTGCAGTATATCGTTCAGCCCGGCGGCTCCATCCGGGACGACCACGTCATCGCCACCTGTAACAAGTACGGCATCGTCATGGCCTTTACCGGCATGCGGCTGTTCCACCACTAATGGATTCCAGGGGGATCCAATCCCCCTGGATACGCAGAACTGCGCCAAGACATCTTGGCGCAGTTCTGCGATACCCCCGGTTTCGCGCCCCGCGGCGCGGGTCGGGGTATGGTTGGGAGAAATGAATTCTCCCAACCATAGATTTTATTTTTTCGCTCCGGGGTCACGGAGCGCAACACCCTCCGCGAAAAAACTTTTCGCTGCGCGAAAAGGACGGGGGAAACGAAATGAGGTCTGAATATGAAAGTTCTCGTGGTAGGCGGCGGCGGGCGGGAGCACGCCATCTGCTGGAAGCTGGCCCAGAGCCCCCACGTCACCCGCCTTTACTGCGCCCCCGGCAACGGCGGCATTGAATCCATCGCCCAGTGCGTGCCCATCGCCGCCACCGACGTGGAGGGCATGGTGAAGTGGGCCAAGAGCCGCTCCATGGACTTTGTGGTGGTGGCCCCCGACGACCCTCTGGCCCTGGGCATGGTGGACGCCATGGAGGCCGCCGGCATCCCCGCCTTCGGTCCCACCGCCGACGCGGCCATCATTGAGGCCAGCAAGAGCTTCTCCAAAAATCTGATGAAGAAGTACAACATCCCTACCGCCAGGTACGAAACCTTTACCGACATGGAGGCCGCCCTGGCCTATGTGGAGGCCCAGGGGGCCCCCATCGTGGTAAAGGCCGACGGCCTGGCCCTGGGCAAGGGGGTCATCGTGGCTCAGACCGTGGAGGAGGCCAAGGAGGCCGTCCGCTCCATGATGGGCGACCACCGCTTCGGCGAGGCCGGGGCCAAGGTGGTCATCGAGGAGTGCATGACCGGCCCTGAGGTCACCGTGCTGGCCTTCTGCGACGGAGAGCACCTGTTGTGCATGCCCTCCTCCCAGGACCACAAGCGGGCCTATGACGGCAACCAGGGCCCCAACACCGGCGGCATGGGGGCCATCTCCCCCTCCCCCAACTACACCACTCCCGTGGCCATCCAGTGTATGCGGGACATTTTCCTGCCCACCGTGGCCGCTCTGAAGGCGGAGGGCCGCCCCTTCAAGGGGGTCATCTACTTCGGCCTGATGATCACCCCCCAGGGGCCCAAGGTGGTGGAGTACAACGCCCGGTTCGGCGATCCCGAGTGCCAGGCGGTGCTCTCCCTGCTGGACTCCGACCTGATGGAGATCTTCGCCGCCTGCCGGGAGGGGGCCCTGAGCCAGATCGACATTCAGTGGAAGCCGGGGGCCGCCTGCTGCCTGGTTCTGGCCAGCGGAGGCTACCCCGGGAATTACAAAAAGGGCTACCCCATCACCGGACTGGACGCCGCCAATCAGGGCGCCGTGGTCTTTCATGCCGGCACCAAGCTGGATGACGACGGCAACATCGTCACCAACGGCGGCCGGGTCCTGGGGGTCACCGCTGTGGGCGACACCCTGGACGAGGCCATCGACGGGGCATACGCCGCCGCCAAGCACATCCACTTCACCGACATGCACTTCCGCACCGACATCGGGCGGGTATAAAGATGATCCAAATGGGGCCTGCCGCAAAAAACGCGGCAGGCCCCATTTTTGTCATCCTGAGCGAGAGCGAAGGATCTTTCCCGCCGGTTGGTCCGCTGCCGGAAGATCCTTCGCCCCTTCGGGGCTCAGGATGACAGATGGATTCACTTGTAACCGCCCCGTTTTGATCCCATTCAATCCAGATCGAAGGGGGGCAGGTCCCGGCTTTGGGGCACCGCGTCCCCTTCAAACCCCAGCTCGTCAGGCACCGGCTCGGAGGCCCCGGCGGCCATGTCCTGCTTGAACTGCATCTCCTGCCACTGTTCCTTGGTGATGAGCAGCTGCCGTGGCTTGGAGCCCTCGAAGGGGCCCACCACGCCCTTCTCCTCCATCTGGTCCACCAGACGGGCGGCCCGGGAATAGCCCAGCTTCAGCCGCCGCTGGAGCATGGACACAGAGGCCATGCCGGTCTCCACCACCACCTCGATGGCGGAGGGAAGCAACTCGTCGTACTCGTCTCCCACTTCTTCCGGAGCGGAGCCACCCACACCCTTGGAGCCCTTCTCCTTCTCGGCGGCATGCTTTTCGATGTCGTGCATGATCTCCTGGTCGTACTCGGCCCCGCCGCTGTTCTGCTTGATGAAGCCCACCACGGCGGCCACCTCCTCGTCGGAGATGAGGCAGCCCTGGACCCGCTGGGGCTTGCCGGAGCCCAGGGGGAAGTAGAGCATGTCGCCCCGGCCCACCAGCTTTTCCGCGCCGGTGGTGTCCAGGATGATACGGGACTCCAGCGAAGAGGCCACGGCAAAGGCAATGCGGCTGGGGATGTTGGCCTTCATCAGACCGGTGATCACGTCAGCGGAGGGCCGCTGGGTGGCGATGATGAGGTGCATCCCGGCGGCACGGCCCATCTGGGCCACCCGGCAGATGGATTCCTCCACCTCCTTGGCGGCCACCAGCATCAGGTCGGCCAGCTCGTCGATGACCACCACGATCTGGGGCATCTTCTCCATGTCCAGGGTCTTGGCGGCGTGGGCGTTGTAGCTGGCCAGGTCCCGGACCCCGATCTCGGAGAAGGCACGGTACCGCTTCATCATCTCCACCACCGCCCACTGGAGAGCGCCGGCTGCCTTTTTGGGGTCGGTAACCACCGGAATGAGCAGATGGGGGATGCCGTTGTAAATGCCCAGCTCCACCATCTTGGGGTCCACCATGATAAGGCGCACTTCTTCCGGCGTGGCCTTGTACAGCAGGGAAATGATGAGGGAGTTGGTACACACCGACTTACCGGAACCGGTGGTGCCGGCAATGAGCAGATGGGGCAGCTTGGCGATATTACCTACGATGTTGTTGCCGCCGATATCCTTACCCACGGCGAAGGATACCTTGGAGGGGTTGTCCCGGAACTCCTTGGAATCGATCACGTCGTGGATATACACCGGGGACACCAGCCGGTTGGGCACCTCGATGCCCACCATGGAGATCTGGTTGGGGATGGGGGCAATGCGCACCCCGGCCGCCCCCAGCGCCAGGGCGATATCATCGGCCAGGTTGGTCAGCTTGTTGAGACGGACGCCCTGGTCCAGCTCCAGCTCATACCGGGTCACCGAGGGGCCCCGGGTCACATTGGAGATGGATGCGTCGATGCCGAAGGAGCGGATGGTGTCGGACAGGCGGGCCTGGTTGGCCCGCAGCTCCCCGGCCACGTCGGAGCTGGATACGCCTTCCCCCTCGGTGAGCAAAGACACCGGGGGATACTGGTAGGCCGCCGGTTCCTCCTCCAGGCTGCGGGCGATGTCCTGGGCCACCTCGGCCGCCGCCTGGGCAGCCTCCTCCCGCTGCCTGG
Organism: Pseudoflavonifractor phocaeensis; assembly: GCF_016901955.1. Classification (GTDB taxonomy): domain Bacteria; phylum Bacillota; class Clostridia; order Oscillospirales; family Oscillospiraceae; genus Flavonifractor; species Flavonifractor phocaeensis_A. The sequence goes on along the minus strand of NZ_JACJLC010000005.1, from coordinate 55,657 downwards.
CCTTGCTGCTGGGCGGGGCGGGCACCGCCGGCTCCCGCACGATCTCTGGCATGGGGGCTGGCTGAGACTCCGGCTCGGGCTGAACGGGCTCCTCCACCAGGGGCTCGGGAGGGGCGGGCCGGACCTCCTCCCCAGGGGCCTGCGCCCTCTCCTCCTCCTCCTGGGGGGCCTCCCCCCCGCTCACCCCAGCCAGCACCTGATCGGGAGTGGGCACCGAGGGCTTGCGGTTGAAGAACCGCTCCTTCTTCTCCACCGGCTTGGGCTCCCTGGTCTTGCCTACCAGGGGACCCTCATCCACCGGGATATCGATCTCCGCCTTGGCCCGCTTCTCCCGGGGCTCTTCCACAGCCTTGGGCCGCTCCTCCTTCACCCGGCGACGGGGGACGGGCAGCTCTTCCTCCTCATATTCCACCCGGGGACGCTCCCGAAAGCTGTCGGCCAGATCGGAGGGGGAAATATGGAAGCACACCATCACCAGGATGATCCCCAGGATGGCGAAGATAATGCCGGCGCCGATCTTGCTGAATACAGCGGTAAGGCCCAGGGCCAGCCCCCCGCTGACCACGCCGCCGCTGGTCAGGGTTTCTCCCTGGGTCCACAGCAGCTTTACCATATCCAGGTTCCAGTTGTAGGCGCCCTTGGCCAGGAACAGGTGGAGCAGCCCACCGGCCAGTACGGGCAGCAGCAGGGCGCACCACACCCGCAGCTGAACGGGACGGCCACGGTGGAAGGCCAGGATGCCGCTGGCCACCAGCAGCATGGGGGGCAGCAGCAGATAACCGTAGCCGATAAGTCCCTTCACCACGCCACAGAAAAAGTCGATAAAGATGGCCTGGATGTGGAAGTAACCCAGGGCGGCAAAAATGGCCAGCAGCAGGCACACCACCGCCCCCACCTCCCGCCGGACAGGACGGGGCGCGGACTTTTTGCTCCGGCTGTTGGCGGTAGACGCGCGTTTGGCGGTCGGTTTCCGACCGGAAGAAGCGGTCCGCTTTCCGCCGGAGGTCTTCTTTTGTGCTGTGGCCATAGGTATCAGATCCTTTCCAGGGAAACTTGACGCGGGTCAGCCCACAATGGTCTTGACCACGCCGGCGATGAGGCTGCCCAGGCCCACCGCCCAGCAGTAGTAGGCAAACATACCAAATTTGCCTTTGTCGGACAGACTCTTGACCAGACGGATAGCAAAATAGCCCACCACAGCGGCCACCAACACGCCCACCAGATACATGGGCAGCTCCGCCATATTGAAGCCGGCCTCCACCGCGTTCTTGACCTCCAGCACGTTGGCCCCCAGAATGGCGGGAAGAGACATGAGGAAGGAGAAGCGGACGGCGAATGCCCGGTCAAAGCCCCGGAGCATTCCCACAGAGATGGTGGTGCCCGAGCGGGACAGGCCGGGGATCACCGCCAGGGCCTGGCCGCAGCCCACGATGAGGGCGTCGGCCACGGTGGCGTTTTTAGCGGTCTTGCGGCCTCTGGCCATCCGGTCGGAGAAATAGAGGATGAAGCCGGTACACAGCAGAGCGATGGATACCATGATGGAGTTGGAGAACAGGGTGTTCACCGCGTCCTGAAGAAATACCATCACAAACAGAGGCAGAGTGGCAAGGATGATGAGCATCACCATCCGCCGGGCCGGGGGCGGCGGAGCGCCGTTGTCCTTTCCCGCCAGAGCGGCAATACCCAGGAAAAACTCCCGGATCATATCCACGATGTCCCGCCAGTACACCACGCACACCGAGATCAGGGTGCCGAAGTGGAGCAGGACGGTAAAAAACATGTACTTTTCCTCCATATTCTCCATGCCGAAGAACTGTTGGAACAGGGCCAGATGGCCGGAGCTGGAGATGGGCAGGAACTCCGCCACACCCTGGATGATCCCCATGAGAATGGACATCAGATAACTCAAATGAAATCCCTCCAATCATCGGAGGCTTGCCGTCCGTCTGAGTTCCGGGCAAACCAATACAGGATATTATAGCATATGCCACTCCATATTTCCAATCCTTTTCCTGGTGACCAAAAAAAATCCCCCAGGTTTTCAGGTTCTTTTTTGGTGGTATTTGACAAACCGGTTGTTCTATGCCATACTAAAGACATCGCTTCGCCCGGCGAAGCACATCACAGGCCGGCCGCAGGGCCGACAGAATCGGAGATGACAGTATGTACCAGAGAATGCACCGCCTGCCCACACGAGTCATAGCACTGCTTCTGCTGCTGGCCCTGCTGATGAGCACCCCTGTGTGGGCTGCCACCTCTCCCCCCAAGCAGCCCTCGGTCTACGCCGCCAGCGCGGTGGTGATGGACTATCAGACCGGCGAACTGCTCTACGCCAAGAACGCCGACACCATGCGGGTGCCCGCCTCCATGACCAAGGTCATGACCGCCTACATCATCTTTGAGGAGCTGGAGGCCGGCCGCCTCACTCTGGACACCCAGATACCCATCAGCGCCGAAAATGCCCGCAAATCCCGGGACGGCTCCAACTACCCCGCCTCGGTGCCCCTGCCCTCCGGCGGCACGGTGACGGTGGACATGCTTCTCCGGCTCATCCTTATCCCCTCTGCCAGCGCCTCCTGTATCGTTATGGCTGAGTACATCTCGGGCAGCGAGAGCGCCTTCGTCCAGCGGATGAATGAGACCGCCAAGCGGCTGGGCATGACCGCTGAGTACAAGAACTGCCATGGCGCCCACGTCCACTACCTCACCGCCCGCTCTCAGGCCATGCTGGTGCGGGAGTTCATCCAGCGTTTCCCCCAGGTCCTGAACTACACCAAGCTCACCGGCGTCACCTTCAACGGCAAGTGGTACCCCAACACCAACAAGCTGCTGACCGACCAGGCCTATGAGTACGAGGGGTGCGACGGCTTCAAGACGGGTACCATCTCCGCCGCCGGCTACTGCCTCAGCGCCACCGCCGTCCGGAATGGCCGCCGCATCATCACCGTGGTCATGAAGTCCACCAACGAGCGCACCCGTCACACCGACAGCACCGCCCTGCTGGACTACGGCTTCGACTACCTGGACTACCACTCCCCCTATGACGATATGACCTATCACTGGGCCTGGTATGAGGTGGCTCAGCTGAAGGACCTGGGCGTGGAACTCCATCCCTCGGGCAACAACTACCTGCCCAACCAGGGCACCACCCGGGCGGAGTTCACCGCCATGCTGTACACCGCCCTGGAAAAATCCAACGCCCTGCCTCAGGCTCAGGCCGGGGCTGCCGTTCCCACCTTTAATGACATCCAGGGCCATTGGGCTCAGAGCTACATCCAGAAGGCCGCCCAGCTGGGCCTGGTGGCCGGTACCTCTTCCACCACCTTCTCCCCCGACCGGCCTATCACCCGGCAGGAGATGATGGTGCTCATGGACCGGTTCCTGAACCTGCCTGAAAAGAGCGGTCTGGGCTTCAAGGATGACAGCGCCATCGCCGACTGGGCGCTGGCCTCCGCCGCCCGGGCCACCGCCGCCGGCCTCTTCCAGGGCACCGACGGCTACCTGATGCCCACCATCGTGGCCTCCCGCGCGGAATCCGCTACCGTCATCAACCGGGTTCTGGCTCTGGTGGCCTGAGTCCAGGGCTGGAAAGGAGGATGACTTTCCATGCTGAAACGGGGACTGTCCCTGCTGTGCGCCGCCGCCCTGGTCTTGACCATGGCCGCCTGCGGCGCCTCCACTCCCCCGCCTGATTCATCCCCAACGAGCACACCCACGCCGGAAGCCACACCCTCTCCCATCCCCACGGCCTCGGCGCGGCCCACACCCAGTCCCAGCCCCACGCCGGAGCCCACACCCACCCCTGTGGTCTGGGAGGAGGATCACAAGCTGGACCGGGACCTGCCCGGACTCACCTCCCTGGGGCTGGAGCTTCCCCTCTACGGGGCCACCGGCTACGCGGCGGTGGAGACCGGGCTGTGGGCAGTCATCCCCACGCCTGTGCCCACATCTACACCAACGCCCACTCCTACCCCGTCCCCCACACCGGCGGTCACCCCTGTTCCCACGCCGACCATTCCGCCCACGCCAACCGCCACCCCAAGTCCGGCGGTCACAGCCACACCAGCTCCCACTCCCGCCGTCATCCCGGAGCCATCCGTCACGCCCTCCCAACCCCCGCCGGTTGAGAGCGGCACGGCGCCCGCCGCTCAGGCGGTAGCCCAGGTCACCCACCTGTCTGCCGTTCAGGCCGCCGCCGACCCCTACGCCGGCGCCCTGGCGGTGCTCCGGCCTGGAGACTCCTTTACCATCCTGTCCCAGAATGGTAACTGGTGGAAGGTATCCGCCCCCGCCGGGGTAGGCTGGGTGGACCACCGGGTCTGTATGATCAACCTGCCCGACGTGGTCCCCTCTATCGTATACGACGGGGTAAACACCTATGCCGCCCGGTATGTCAGCAGCGGCAAGGCCATCCCCGGCATCACCGGGGAGGCCCTGTATTCGGGCAAGGCGTACAACCCTCGGTTCGACCGGGAGCAGTATCTGATGCCAGTGCTGTACGCCACGGCAAAAAAGATCTGCGCCGCCCAGCGGGCCGCCCTGGCCCAGGGCAATACCCTCGTCCTCTATGAGGCCTACCGGCCCTACGCCGCCCAGCGGGCGGTAGTCAAGGCCCTCACCGCCCTGGCGGAGGCCGATTCGGAGGTCAAGGCGGGGATCACCACGCCCCCCTGGTCCATGACCTACTTCATCAACACCGGCTACTCCAACCATCAGAAGGGGTTTGCGGTGGACGTGAGTCTGGCCAAGGTGAGCGCCACCGAGATCAAAGCTACCGGAGGGTATTCCTACTTGACGCCCACAGTCTGGGAGGAATATGAGATGCCTACCCCCATCCATGAGCTGAGCATGGCTGCCGCCTCCACCACCGGCCCCGGCCAAACCACCTTGGCGGACACCATGAACGATCCCGCCGTGGCCCTGCGTGGCTACTTCAAGCAGGCGGGCATGACCCCTCTGGAGTCGGAGTGGTGGCATTTCAACGATTACGCCGCCCGCACTCTGGCGGAGGGCAGGATCTGCACCGGCGGGTTCGAGGTGACCCGCTGCCGCAGCCTCGCCCCCGGATGACCCGGCGGCACGCCCTATCAGCGCAGCAAAAGGAGAGGCAGAGCTACGATGCTCTGCCTCTCCTCCTTTTATCATCAAACCTGTTCAGTTCTTCCTGCCGGAGCCGCCGCAGCCGTTGCACAGCCGCTCGCCGGTGCCGCCGCAGTAAGTGCAGCCCTGGGGCGTCTGGATCCCCAGCACATAGATGGGCTGGCCGTCGCCGGTGCCTCTGCAATAGGGACAGGTCACCATTCCGGTCCCGGCACAGACGGCGCAGAGCTCATCCGACAGCTGGCCCACGTCTACCTCGCCCACCGGTGTTGAGCTGCTGGTAGAGTCGGAATAGCTGTTGATGGAGCGGAAATGATTCCCGTCAGCGTCCATCACGAACACCTCAGCATACTTATAACCCTTCGTCGAAACAGGCGTCCCGCCCTTGCTTTCCGCCCGCAGGACCACCACCCACTGGCCGTCGTTGGTGATGTAGTAGTAATTCTCGCCAGACACCAGGGTCTCGGTAATGCCGGTCTGGAGATTGGTACGGTATACCCTGTTCTTATCAGCACCATAAGTCCACTCACCGGTCTTGACGGTGGAACTATCCTCCGCCGCCTCAAACTGGTCCTGGGTGATCTCCACAGCGGCCCCATTGGCAAGGCTGACCTTGTAATACTCCTCATAGGTCTGGGCGCCATAGTAGTTGCTGGTATCGGCGCTGCGGGTAAACTGGAGCATAAACCAGGCGTTCTCCTGGTCGAATTTTACAGAAGCGCCTTTATACCTGCGGGTATAGCTGCTGTCCTTGATGCTGAGCTGGGTCACCGTACCCTTCAGATCGAATACCACTCTGGAGTCCCCGGTGTTTGTATCCACCATGCGCAGCTTGCAGCTGGACTCCCCGCTGAGCAGAGGGGACACGCTGTCGATCACAAAGAGGTACTGCTTCCACAGGGCAAACTCGCTGCCGTCCTCCGCGATCAGAAGATTCTCGTCCGGCCGGCTGTAGAGGAGCTTGGAGGTCCCCTCCGCCAGATCCAGCTTATAGACCATCTGATCCTCGCCGTCATATCCGATGATCACCATTTTATCTCCACAGATGGAAAAATCAGAAATTTTGCTCAGGCGCGCGAACACAGTCTCCCGTGACCCGTCAGCCAGACTGATGGCGCTGATGGTCTGGTTGTCCTTATTGATATAGTAGATCTTGTTGCGGTTGACCACGATCCCCAGCGGGGTCCCCCCCGCCGCGTAGGTCCGCGTGGACGCGCCGTCGTAGGCATAGATATACGGCTGATAAATAAAGGAATAATAGAGGACCCCGTTATGGATGTAGCCGTTTGTGGCAGCGTTGGAGCCGTCGATCCACTTTTCAGAGGAGACTGTCACCGTCTGGGTCGCGCCGTCCCACTCCACGTTACAGTCAAGCGCCTCGGACACGGCGCGGATAGGCACCAGGGTGCGGCCGTTGAGGGCCTCCGCCGGGACATCCAGGTCATAGACCACGCCGCCATCTCCACCTGTGTCCTTCACAAACTTATCTTTTCCCAGCACCATGACGATCATAACGTCTCCCCGCTGGGCAACCACCGCCTGCTCCTCCTGGATCCAGTCCACCGTAGCGCCCAGGGCCTCAAAAATGGCCCGGACCGGCACCAGAGTCCGGCCGTTCTTGGCGATGGGCGGCTGGTCAAAGTCCAGCTTTTCACCGTCCACGTACACGGAGATCTCTCCTCCGGCGGCCTCCGCCGGGCCGGCATAGACGCCAAACAAGGAGATCAACAGCAAAAGGGAGAGGACCGCGGATAAATACCTTCTTGCCTTCATAGTAAAACCCCGCTTTCTATTCCATTTTCTGTACGAAACATCATATCACAACCGCCCAGGAAAATCAATCCAGCTGTCTTGTTCCCCTGGCAAAAGGGTAAAAAAAGAGAGCCAGCCACCCTCAGGCGGCAGGCTCTCCCTGCAAGAAATGTGATGCTTATGCCTCGTAGACCGCCTTCATACCCCGATAGGTCATATAGCAGTCCAGCTTGGATACCGTCTCGAAGGGGGCGTGCATGGACAGCACCGGCACCCCGGCGTCAATGGTGTCGATGTCCCGTTCAGCCATATAGCAGGCTACGGTGCCGCCGCCGCCGGCGTCCACCTTGCCCAGCTCGGCCATCTGCCACACCACGCCGGCCTGGTCCAGCACCCTCCGGGTATAGGCCACCACCTCAGCGGAGGCATCAGAGGCCCCTCCCTTGCCCCGGGAACCGGTATACTTGCACAGTCCCATGCCGTAGTTGACCCGGGCGCTGTTGCGCTTCTCATATACCTCGGCAAAGTTGGGGTCAAAGGCCGCCGTCACGTCGGCGGACAGGCAGAAGGACTTCTCATAGCACACCTTCAGAGGCACCCGCTGAGCGTCGCACAGATCGCTCATAAAGGTATCGAAGGCGGCGGACTTCATACCGGACACGCCGGTGGAGCCGATCTCCTCCTTGTCGGCCAGCATACAGATGGCGGTACGGCGGGGAGTGCCCAGCGTGAACAGGGCGGCCAGGGCAGCGAAGCCGCACACCCGGTCATCATGGCCATAAGCACCGATGAGGGAACGGTCAAACCCGATGTCCACCGCCCGGAAGGCAGGCACGGCGGACAGCTCGGCGGAGATAAAGTCCTCCTCCACGATGCCGTACTTCTGGTTGAGCAGATCCAGGATGGCCAGCTTCACCCGGTCGGAGCCCTCATCGCCCTTGAAGGGACGGCTGCCGATGAGCAGGTTCAGGCTCTCCCCGGGGATGGCCTCCCCCAGGGGCTTCTTGGACTGCTCCACCCCCAGGTGGGGCAGCAGGTCGTCGATGGTAAACCGGGGGTCTCCCTCCCCGGCTCCGATGGCCACCTGCACATTGGTGCCGTCCTTCAGGGCCACCACACCGTGGAGCTCCAGGGGGATGGTCACCCACTGGTACTTGCGGATGCCGCCATAGTAGTGGGTCTTGAGGAAGGCCAGCTCGGCGTCCTCATAGAGGGGGTTGGGCTTCAGATCCAGCCGGGGGGAGTCGATGTGAGCGGCTCCAATATTGACGCCCTCGCTGAGAGGCTCGCTGCCCACCACGGCCAGCATCACCGCCTTGCCCCGGTTCACCCGGTACACCTTGTCGCCGGGATTGAGGGCCATCCCCCGGGTAAAGGGTACAAAGCCGTGGAGCTGGGCCAGGCGGACGGTCTCGTCCACGCACTCCCGCTCGGTCTTGCCCGCATCCAGATACTTTTTATAGTCCTCGCAATAAGCGTTCAGATCGGCCTCCTCCTCGGGAGACAGGCGATCATAACCATTCTTGGGCTGATAGAGCAGGGCCTCTCGCCGCAGCTCTCCAGGGGTCTTCTGTTTCTCTTCCATGTGAAACTCCTCCTGTATCAAAACTTTTATGGGATCAGGGTCTGGAACAGGGCCAGGGCCCGGCGGTGGAACTCCGCCTCGGAGCCCTCTCCGTTCTCCAGAATGTGGGTGCAGTGGATCCGATAGAACCCGTCTCCCTGCTGTGCCTCCACCCGTTTACGGGCGTAGGCCTCCGAAATGCCCTCCCGGGCCATGATCCGGCGGATGCGGACCTCCTTGGGGGCCAGTACCCCCACCACCGCGTCGCACTCCGCCCCTATTCCACTTTCGATGAGGGCGATGGCGTCGATGGCCACGGCAGGCCGTCCCTCCCGCTCCGCCTGGGCAGACTGGCTGGCGATCTCATCCCCGACAAACCGGTGGGTGATGGCATTCAGATCGGACAAGGCATTCGGGTCGGCAAAGACAATGGCCCCCAGGGCCTTCCGGTCGATCTCCCCGTCCGCTTCCCGGATGGAGACGCCGAAGCGGTCCAACAGGGCCCGCCGCATGGGTACGCTGCCCGCCAGCAGCTGGTGGTACACCTGGTCGGCGTCGATGATATGGGCCCCCAGCTCCGCCAGAGCGTGGAGGGCGGTGGTTTTGCCCGCCCCGGTGGGGCCGGTGATGCCGATGCGTTTCATAGGCGTTCGCCTCCGAGTGCTAGTATACCACACCGGGCAAATGGTGTGTGAGCGATTTGTAAATTGTAGGCTCCGCTTCCCGCCAAGACTACACGCCAAACCGGGTGAGCAGCCCCACCAGAATGCACAGGCAGCCGCCGATCCGGGCACCCCGCCGCATTTTGACGGGGTCGGCATAGGCCCAGCTCTCCGGCCAGACGGGATGGATCAAAAAGGCCACTCCGTACAGGATCCAGGCCCCGTTGAGAAACAGGCCGTTTTGGGTCAACTGCCCCAGCACGAAGCAGATGCCCAAAAGCACAATGCCGCTGAATACCTGGAAGGAAAAGGTCACTCTTTTCACCGTAATCGCCTCCCTTGAACGGCCTCGACGAGATCTTTCTTATATAGTATACCACAGAACTGTCCAAAGAAAAAGACCGCGCAATGCGGTCTTTTTCTTTGCTATTCGTGTGTATCCCAGCCGTGGTGGTGGCCCTGGCCGCCGTCATGGTCCCCCTGCCATCCGCCGCCCGGCGAGGAGACGGGAGTCTCCTCCGCCCCCTGGGATCCCGCCAGCCGGTCGATCCAGTCCCGGATCTGCCTCATGGTGAGCCCGGCCACGTCCTCCGGGGCGACGTTGGGGTCCAGGGCCTGGAGCTCCAGGAAGGCCTGATACTTGCCCATGGACAGTCCGGCGTGGTGGGCCTCCTCCAGAGTCTGGGCGTCCCCGTGGCCGCAGCGCACGTTCTCCTGTCCGGCGGTGCAGGCCTCCGCCCCCGCCAGCAGCCGGTCGCTCTGGACCTGGTCCTCCCCTACCACGGTGATAGACAGCAGCTGCCCCTGGGCCAGCCGGTCGGCGATGCTCCGGCAGCCGATCAGGACTTCCAGGGCCTCCTGGTAGTCCAAAAAGCGCAGCTCCAGGCTGTCTGCCAGGGCTTGGCCGTCCTCGTTCCAGCCCAGGACGGTGACCACCTTGTCGAAGCGGTTCACCCCCAGCTCCAGGGAGGGGTTGATATCAATGCTTAGGATGGTAGTAGGTGTAAAGTAGAATTGGTATCCACCGATCCCCGCCACCAGCAGGGCCAGGCAGGCCACCGCCGCCGCCAGCCAGTACCGGGGGGCGCTTCGCTTCCGGCCCGCTCTGGCCGCCGCCAAACGGGCCCGGGTGGCCGCTTTCAGGCTGTCCTCCGCCCGGACCTGTCCAAAGGCCTCCTTCAGCCGTTCATCCATCCCCCTCACCTCCCAGCATCTCTTTCAGCTTACCCCTGGCCCGGGTCAGATCTGTGTAAATGGTATTTACTTTACGGCCTAAAATTTCACTGAGTTCGGGGGCGGTATAGCCCTCATAGTAGTGGAGGTAGATCACGTCCCGGTATTTGGGGGGCAGAGCCAGCGCCGCCCGCCACACCTCCCGGCTGTCGTCGGTGAGCCCGGCGGCATACTGAGGGGAGAGCTCCTCCAGAGAGACAGTACGGCTGCGGAACACGCTCTTCAGCAGGTCCTTACAGGCATTGAGGGTGACCCGGATGAACCAGGCCTTCTCGTGCTCCGGGCTTTCAAACTCTCCCCGGTACAACAGGTATTTGAGAAAGACGGTCTGGAAAATATCCTGGCTGTCCGCCTCGTTTTTCAGGTGGAGCATGCACAGCCGACGGACGGTATCCCCGTACCGCTGGATGGCCAGGTCAGTCTCTTCTTCCCCCCGCATGTCCTCCACCTCTCTTCTCTGCTCAGATACCAGAATCGGTTACCAGCCGTGATGGCCGCCGCGATGGCCCCAACCGGCGCCGTAGTAGTCGCACACCCCGTCTCCGTCGGCGTCCGTGTACCGGCAGCCGGTTCCCCGGTTGTCGCAGATCCCGTCGCCGTCGGCGTCCACATACTGGCAGTCGCTCCCCTGGCAGCCGCTCCAGCTCCGGCTGGCGGCGTGATGCCAGCCTCCGGCGGCAAAGGCGGTGGTGGCCCCGATGGTCAGTACCAGTGCCCCGGCGATCATTCCCTTCCAGATCTTATTCATCATCCATCACTCCATATCTGAGATAGCCGTCGCCGGCCTCACCCATAATACGAGGGAGCGGGACCATTTCATTCACCCCAGGAGAATATTTTTTCAGGGCCCGTCGCGGTATCCCGCGGCGGGCCCTGAAAACAGGCCTTACGCCTGGACGATATGGAACCCGGCGGCCTTGTTCAGCCGGTTGGCCACCGCCAGGCCGATGCCCGACCGGTCGGGGCACTGGGCCCAGATGTGGGTGACGTCGGTGCCGTCAAAGTACCGCAGGGCGTCAAATACCCGCCGGGCCTGCTCCGCCGGATCGTCCTTGGGGCCGATGGGCTCCACCGGATGGCCCTCGAAGAGGGGGACGAACTCATTGAAGCAGATGACGCCGTCCCCGTCGGCCAGGTGGCGGCGGATGTACCGGGCCCCGTCGGCGGGCTCCCCCTGGACCACCGTCACCGGGGCTTTGGGGGCATAGTGGCGGTATTTCATGCCGGGGGCCCGGGGCTGCTCCCCCGCTCCCATAAGCCGGGTCACCGCCGGGTCCACCGCCACCTCTCCCAGCACCTCCTCCAGCTCCTCCAGGGTCACCCCGCCGGGGCGGAGCAGCCGGGGGGGCTGTTCGGTCAGGTCGATGATGGTGGACTCCACCCCCACCTGGCAGGGGCCGCCGTCCACGATGCCGTCGATCTTCCCCTCCATGTCCTCCAGCATATCAGCCATATTGGTGGGGCTGGGCCGGCCGGAGGTGTTGCCCGAGGGAGCTGCCACCGGCAGGTCGGCGGCCGCGAGAATGGCCCGGCACACCGGGTGGGCCGGGCAGCGCATCCCCACCGTGTCCAGCCCGGCGGTCACCCCCCGGGGCACGATGGGCTTGTGCCTCAAAATCATGGTGAGGGGCCCCGGCCAGAACCGCTCCGCCAGCGTGTAGGCGGCGGCGGGGATGTCCTCACAGTATCGCTCCAGCCAGTCCGCCGTGGGAATATGGAGGATGAGAGGGTTGTCCTGGGGGCGGCCCTTGGCCTCAAAGATGTGAGCTACCGCCTGACCGTCCAGGCCGTTAGCCCCCAGGCCGTACACCGTCTCGGTGGGGATGCCCAGCAGGCCCCCCCGGCGGAGGATGGCCGCCGCCTCCTCCACCTGACCGGCATTCAATCGAAGGGTATGCACGAAACGCCCCTCTTTCTCAGCGCCGGCGGAACCGGCGGCGGCAGTGCTTGGGCTGAGCCACCGTAAGGATGCCCGCCGCCAGCAGGGCGGCGCCGGAGATGATGTGCAGGATACCAATGGCGGTCTTCATATGCGTTTCCTCCCTGTTACTCGTAGATGCCCACCGGCGTGCCTGCCAGCTCGATGGTGGTGTCGGGGGCGAATTTGGCGGTTTGCAGATAGTTTTTCACGGTCAGGATGCCGTACTTGGGGTTGACCTTCTCGTCCTCCAGCTCCAGCTCCAGGTAGTTCAGCCCGGAGCCGGTGAGCCAGCCGTCGTCCTCCAGCAGGTCGGCCAGGTCGGCCCGCACCATGTCCAGGGTCAGGTGCTCCGGCAGGGCGTTGAAGTGGATGATCAGTTCCATGGGTGTTCCTCCTTATTCGTCCCGGCTGTTCTTCAATCTCTCCGCCTGATCCGCCGTGATCAGGCCGTCGATGATCTCGTCCAGGTCGCCGTTCATGACGTTTTCCAGCTTGTACAGGGTCAGGCCGATCCGGTGGTCGGTGAGCCGGCCCTGGGGGAAGTTGTAGGTACGGATGCGCTCGTTGCGCATGCCGGTGCCCACCTGACTGCGGCGCTCCGCCGTCAGGGACTCCTCCTGCTCCCGCACCTTTTCCTCGTACAGACGGGACCGGAGGATCTGCATGGCCTTGTCCCGGTTCTGGAACTGGGACCGCTCCTGCTGGCACTCCACCACCGTGCCGGTGGGCTTGTGGATGAGCCGTACGGCGGAGGAGGTCTTGTTCACGTGCTGGCCTCCCGCCCCGGAGGAGCGGAACACCTGCATCTCGATGTCCGCCGGATTGAGCTCAAAGTCCACCTCGTCCACCTCGGGCAGCACCGCCACCGTGGCGGTGGAGGTGTGGATGCGCCCGCCGGACTCAGTCTCGGGCACCCGCTGGACCCGGTGGACCCCGCTTTCAAATTTCAGGCGGGAGTAAGCCCCGTCTCCCTGGATGGTAAAGCATATCTCCTTTACCCCACCCAACTCAGTCTCGTTCAGGGCGTCCACCTCCACCTTCCACCGGCGGCTGTCGGCGTACATGGAGTACATGCGGAAGAGGGAGTGGGCAAACAAGGCAGCCTCCTCCCCTCCTACTCCGGCCCGGATCTCCACGATGACGTTCTTGTCGTCGTTGGGGTCCCGGGGCAGGAGCAGGATGCGGATCTCATTTTCCAACCGAGCCAGGTCCTCCTTGGCCTGCTGGAACTCCTCCCGGGCCATCTCGCCCAGCTCCGGATCGGACAGCAGGGCCTCGGCGCCGGCCAGGTCCTGTCGGGCCTTACAGTAGGCACGCCAGGCGGTCACCACCGGCTCCAGCTCCCGCTGCTCCTTGTTCAGTTTGGCCACCAGGGCCGGGTCCCCATAGGTCTCCCCCGCCCCCAGCTGGGCCTCGATGTTAGCGAACCGGAGGTCCAGGGCCTTCAGTTTGTCCTGCATATCCAAATTCTATCACCTGTCAAAGAAAAATGACTTTACCAGCGCAAAGGGTTCCCGGATGTACATGCTCAGGCGGGAGGGCAGATGGGAGCTTGGGGCCGCCAGGGTTGACAAGGTTGTCTCCCCGTCCCACGCCCGTTCCCACAGCATCCGCACCCGGGCCAGGTGGAACCCGTTGGACACCACCACGAAATCGGTGGCCTCCACTCCCTGCTCTTCCAGCAGCGCACGGGTATAGCGCAGGTTCTCCCAGGTGTTGTGGGACTGATCCTCCAGCAGGATCTGCCCGCCGTCCACCCCGTGCCCGGTCAGATAGTCGTACATACACTGGGCCTCGCTGACGTGCTCGTCGTCCCCCTGGCCCCCAGCCACCACGATGGTCAGGTCCGGGTGGTCCTCCAAATAGTCCAGAGCCTTGTCCAACCGGTCCTGCAACAAAATAGAGGGGCCCCAGGTCTCCACCTTGCAGCCCAGGATCACCATCACCTGGGGCTGGCCGCTGAGCTGATCCCGGCTGCCAAAGAGCACAATGCCCAGCAGCACCACAAAGCCCAGTACGAAAATCAAAACCACCGCCAGCAGGCTCAGCAGCCAAATGGGGCCGGAACGCCTGCCGCCGTAGGGTTTGTAGTATTGTCTCCTCTTTCTCATCCCTTCGCCTCTTCCAGCTCTGCCGCCAGGGTCTCCCACTGGAGATAAAGGGCGGCGATCTCATCCTCCAGAGCCTTCTGCTCATCATACACCTTCTGGAGCTCCAGGTAATTGGAGGCCACCTCCTCGGCCTTGAGGGACAGCTCGTACTGCCGCTCCTCCGCCTTGGCCACCGCCCGTTCGGCGGCGGCCACCTGCTTCTCCAGCTCCTTGGTACCGCCGGGACGGCGGGGCTTCTCCTTTTTGGGCTTGTCCGGCTCTGCCTTGATGGGGGCGGCGGCAGCCTGGGTTTTGGCCCGCTCCCGGGCTGCCCGGAACTCCTCAAAGGTGCCCTTGAAGTCAGTGACGTGCCCGTCCTCCAGCATCCAGATCCGGGTGGCAAACTGCTTGATGAAGTAGCGGTCGTGGGAGACGAAGAGCAGGTTGCCCTCGTACTCGCTCACCGCGTCCTCGATCCACTCCCGGCTGGCGATGTCCAGGTGGTTGGTGGGCTCGTCCAAAATCAGCAGGTTGATCTTCTCGTCCATCAGCATACACAGCCGCAGCCGGCTCTGCTCTCCTCCGGACAGGGCGGACACCGGCTTGAACACGTCCTCTCCCCGGAAATTGAAGGCGGCCAGCCGGTTGCGGGCGGTCTGGGTGGTACAGTTCTGAGCGTAGAGCATGGTGTCCACCAGGTTGCGCTCCGGCTTGTCAAAGTGGATGATCTGTGGCAGGTAGCCCACCTTTACAGTTGGTCCCATCCGGAGCTTTCCGGAGTCTGGCTCCTCCTCCTTCAGCAGGATCTTCAGCAGGGTGGACTTTCCGGCGCCATTGTCTCCCAGCAGGGCGATGCGCTCGCCCCCCACCACCTCCAGATTCACGTGGTCAAAGAGAGTGCGGCCGTCAAAGGACTTTTTCAGCTCTTTGATGGTGAGTACCTCGTCCCCCCGGAACTCCCGCTCCCCAAACTTGATGTCCAGGCGGCGTTCCCTGGTGGGCTTGTCGGTGGTGCGCAGCCGCTCGATCCGCTTTTCCATGGACTGGGCCCGCTTGAAGGTCTTGTCGTTGCCTGAATAGGCCCACACCCGCAGCTGCTCGGCGGCCTTCTCCAGCTGCTCGATCTTGGCCTGCTCCTTCTCGTACTGCTTCAGCTTTTCCTGGTACCGGCGCTCCTTTTCCACCACGTAGAAGGAGTAGTTGCCCTCGTAGAACTCCGCCTTCCCCTCCTGGATCTCGATGACCCGTTTCACCACCCGGTCCAGAAACCAGCGGTCATGGGAGATGGCAAGGACAGTGCCTTTATACTTGTCCAGGTACTCCTCCAGCCACTCGGTGGCCCGAAGGTCCAGGTGGTTGGTGGGCTCGTCCAGCAGGAGGATATCAGTGTCCTCCAGAATCAGCCTGGCCAGGTTCACCCGGGTCTTTTCCCCGCCGGACAGAGAGGAAAAGAGCTGATTCCGCATGTCCTGGGAAATAGCCAGGCCGTTGCACACCTTGTTGAGCTGGGTCTCGGTGTCGTAGCCGCCCCCCGCCTCGTAGGCGGCGGTAAGGGCGTCGTACCGCCGCAGCAGAGCGGGATCGCTGTCCTCTCCCATCCGCCCGGCCAGCTCAGCCATCTCGGTCTCCATGGCCCGCAGCTTGTCAAAGGCGGTGCGCAGTACGTCGGCCACGGTGTACTCCGGAGGATAGACCGGGATCTGGGAGATGAGGCCCACTCCTTTGCCTGGGGCGATGCGCACCTCGCCGTCGTCCCAGTCCAGCTCGCCGGTGAGGATCTTGAACAGGGTGGTCTTGCCGGCGCCATTCCTGCCCAGCAGGCCTACCCGCTCCCCCTGGTCGATCTGGAAGGTGAGGCCGTCCAGTATTTTCTTGCCTACCTCGAATTCCTTAGACAGGTTCGAGACTGCGATATCGATCATCTTTTGTTTACTCCTGACCTGGGTTGTGATATATTGAAGTGGTAAATCAGATGGGAGGTCATGGCTATGGACGCCATTCGTTGGGAAGGAAAAACCCTTTACTTATTAGACCAGACAAGGCTTCCGGTGGAAGAGGTCTGGCTGCCCTACACCGATTACCGTCCGGTGGCAGACGCCATACGCACCATGGTGGTGCGGGGCGCCCCCGCCATCGGGGTCGCCGCCGCCTACGCCTGCTGCCTGGCCGCCCTGGCCGGAGAGGACCTGGAGGAGGCCAAGGCCGTCCTGGCCGCCAGCCGCCCCACGGCGGTCAACCTGTTCTGGGCCCTGGAGCGGATGGCCCAAACCGCCAAAAGCTGCGGCGGGGACCCGGAGGCCCTCATTGCCGAGGCGGTGGCCATCCACCAGGAGGATGTGGAAATGTGTAAGGCGATGGGCCTTTACGGCTCCGCCGTGGTGCCGGAGGGGGCCAACATCCTCACCCACTGCAACGCCGGGGCCCTGGCCACCGGGGGCTACGGCACCGCCCTGGGGGTCATCCGGGCAGCCCATGAGCAGGGTAAAGTAAATATGGTTTACGCTGATGAGACCCGTCCCCTGCTCCAGGGGGCCCGGCTCACCGCCTATGAGCTGGTGGCCGACCACATCCCCGCCACCCTCATCGCCGACAATATGGCCGCCAGCCTGATGGCCAAGGGGAAAATCGACCTGGCGGTGGTGGGCTGCGACCGGATGGCGGCCAACGGGGATTTTGCCAACAAGATCGGCACCTACTCGGTGGCGGTGAACGCCCACTTCCACGGGGTTCCCTTCTATGTGGCTCTCCCCTGCTCCACCATCGACCTGTCTATTCCAGACGGGGTCGGGATCCCCATCGAGGAGCGGGACAAAAATGAGGTGCGCACCCTGTACGGGGTACAGACCGCCCCGGCAGAAGTGGATGTGTACAACCCCGCCTTCGACGTGACTCCCCACAGCCTGGTCACCGGCATCATCACCGAGAAGGGGGTCATTTACCCGCCCTTCCAGGAAAATCTGCAAAAGCTGTTTGGATAAAGGACGGGCCGATGTGGGCGTCGGCCCCTACGGCGTCAGGACCTTCCCCCCTGTGGGGGAAGGCCTTTTTTTACGACTCTTTGGTGATGGTGAGCAGGTACTCCACCAGCTCCTCCAGCGCCATCCCCCGGGAGGCCTTCACCAGGATGGTGGCATTGGGCCGCACCACACTGTCCAGCACCGGCCTGGCCTCCTCTTTGGTCTTGCAGTGCCAGCAAACCGGCACTCCGGCCTGCTGAGCGGCAGTATAAATATGCTGGGACAGCTCCCCCACCGCCACCAGGCAGTGGATGCCCGCCTTGCCCAAATACTCCCCGATGCCGGCGTGGAGAGCGGGAGCCAGGGGCCCCAGCTCGAACATATCCCCCAGCACGGCGATCTTGTAGTCGCCGCTGGCGTTGGACAACACCTGCACCGCCGCCCGCATGGACTGTGGGTTGGCGTTATAGGTGTCGTTGAGGATGGTGATCCCCTCCCCCCGGGTGAGGATGTTCATCCGCATCTTGGTGGGGGCGAAGTGGAGGATCCCGGCGGCGATCTGCTCCCGGGTCAGGCCAAAATAGTCCCCCACGGCGGCGGCCATCAGGGTGGGATAGATCATATGGTCCCCCAGGGCAGGGATCTCCACAGGGTAAGTTCCGTGAGGTGTTTTCACGTTACAGGTGATCCGGCTCTTGCCGTCGCTCTCCAGGTCCATGGCCCGGTAGTCCAGCCCCTCCCCGGAGCCCACCCGCACGAAGGAAAAGGGCAGCTTGCCGGGCAGGGTGTTCAGCAGGGGGTCGTCCCCGTTGATAATGGCGGGGGCGTGGGGCTTGGCGGAGTGGAAGATCTCGCTTTTGGCCTCCAAAATCTTCTCCCGGGAGCCGAAATGCTCGATGTGGGAGTCTCCGATGTTGGTCATGAGCACCATGTCAGGCTCCACGATGGCGGAGAGGTAGTCGATCTCTCCGGCGTGGTTCATACCCAGCTCCAGCACGGCGATCTGGTGCTCCGGCTTCAGGCGGAACAGGGTAAGGGGCACCCCGATGTCGTTGTTCAGGTTGCCCTCGGTCTTGAGGACGTTGTACTTCTCCCCCAGCACCGCCGCCACCATGTCCTTGGTGGTGGTCTTGCCCACCGATCCGGTAAGGGCCACCACCGGGATAGGGAACTTGCTCTTGTAGTACTTGGCCAGATCCCGCAGGGCCCTGTGGGTAGACCTTACCTTAATATAGAACTTACCTGGCAGGTAGCTGTCCCGCTCACGCTGGGTAAAGCAGCCGACGGCGCCTCCCTCCAGGGCGGCGTTGATGTAGGCGTGGCCGTCGAACCGCTCCCCCACCAGGGGAATGAACAGGGAGTCCGGGTGAATGGTCCGGCTGTCGGTCTCCACCCGGGCAACCGTCTTATCCACGTCGCTAAAATCCCCCAGCAGGCTGCCGCCCACGGCGTCCAGGATCTCTCGAATGGTCATCGGCTCCATGAAACTGTCTCCTTCAATCTCTCTCTTTTGGACGGTAGCTTATTTCCCCTGGGCCCTGGCCTCCAGGGAAGCCTCCACGATGCGCTGGCACAGCTCATTATAGCTGATACCCACGGCGGCGGCCTCCTGGGGCAGCAGGCTGGTGGGGGTCATGCCGGGCAGGGTGTTGATCTCCAAAAACCAGGGCTGACCGTCGGCGGTGACGATAAAGTCCGCCCGGGAGTACACGCTGAGGCCCAGGGTCTCATACACCCGCAGGGCGGCGGAGCGGAGCTTCTCCTCCCACTCCGCCGGGATCTCCGAGGGACAGACCTCCAGTGCGGCGCCAGGCTGATACTTGTTGGCGTAGTCGTAAAAGCCCTCCCTGGGGATGATCTCAATGGAGGGCAGGGCTTTCCCCTCCAGGATACCCACCTGGATCTCCCGGCCCTTGACATACTCCTCCAGCACGGTGCGGCCGCCCATGGCCAGACCGTCGGTGAGGGATTTGCGCAGCTCCTCGGCAGTATGAGCAATGGACACGCCGATGGAGGACCCGCTGGCCACCGGCTTCACCACCAGGGGCAGCCGGGCGTGCTCCACCAGGCTGTCGATGTCGTCGGCGGTATAGTCCACCGTCTTCCAGCCGGGGGTGTTCACCACGTCGGCCACCATCCGCTTGGTCAGGTCCTTATCCATGGCAATGGCGCTGGACAGGTAACCCGCCCCGGTGTAGGGGATGCCCATCAGCTCCAGGGCGGCCTGGACCTTGCCGTCCTCGCCGCAGGTACCGTGGAGGGCCAGAAACACCAGGTCGGCCATCTGGCACAGCTCCAGCACCCCGGGGCCGAACATGCTCTTGCTGGTTCCGGGGCGGCTGGCCCGCACCTGGGCCAGATCGGGGGCCTCCCGGCTGATCTTTTTAAAGGATTCCGGCACCGGAGCGTCAAAGAAGGACTCCTCTGCCCGGCCCTCTCCCAGGCCGAAAAACATATCGATGAGCCCCGCCCGGTGGCCCAGAGCCCGGAGGGCCTCGGTGACCATGGTGCCGGTGGAAAGGGATACGTTCCGCTCCGGGGACAGGCCCCCGGCCAAAACTACGATCTTCATAATACACCTCTGCTGGCAGTTTGATACGATATGATACGCACTAATAGGTCATTATAGCACGCTTTACCTCTATACTCAACCACCAAGCCATATTTTTCAAAGGGGCCGCCACGAAATGCGGCGGCCCCCTGTCTGTCATCCCAGGCGTCAGCAAAATCTCTCTTTCACCTGTTTTAAAACCACCCGGTGTCCCGGCTGTCCAGCAGGTCCAGGGAGGCCCGCAGCAGGCCGGCGGCCTCCGCCCGGGTGAGGCTGTCCCCCAGGCTGCCGCCCTCCAGCACCCCGCAGGTGGTCAGGTTGGCCGCCGCCTGGGCGGCCCAAACCGGGGCCTCCGCCAGGCCGAAGGCGCCGGCGTCCACGTCGGTGACCCCCAGCATCCGGTCCAGCATCACCGCCGCCTCCGCCCGGGTAATGGGATCATTGGCCTGAAACACCACCTGCCCGGCCTCATCCCGGCTGCCCTGGATCAGGCCGCCCATCAGCGCCGCGGACACATAGGGCTTGGCCCAGGTGGGGATATCCTCGTCGTCTGCAAAGCCCGTGCGGGTCACTCCCGCCAGCGTCTCCACCTCCGCCGTGTCCATGGCCATGGCCAAAAACTCACCTCGGGTCACCAAGGCATCGGGCTGAAAGAAATACTGCTCCCCCACGCACTCCCCCACGAAAACGCCCTCCTCCGCCAGACGGATGGCGTCCCGGTGGGCGGGGTGGC
Source organism: Pseudoflavonifractor phocaeensis (assembly GCF_016901955.1). GTDB lineage: Bacteria > Bacillota > Clostridia > Oscillospirales > Oscillospiraceae > Flavonifractor > Flavonifractor phocaeensis_A. The sequence goes on along the minus strand of NZ_JACJLC010000005.1, from coordinate 35,094 downwards.
CGTCCAGATCGGCGTAGGCCACCTTGGTGTCCGGCTTTTCGATTTTCACCTTCACCGTGGCCGGGTCGGAGGCGTTGCCCACCGTATCCATGGCAATATAGGTGAAGGAATCCTTGCCCGTCTTGTTTTCATAGGGGGTGTACACGAACTGTCCGTCCTCCCCAATGGTCACCTGCCCCCGGGCGGGCTTTTTCACCAGCCGGTAGGTCAGGATGTCTCCCTCCGGGTCCACGGCGGCAAACCGGTCGGTGACCGCCACATTTTTGTAGGTGGTGAGCTCCAGATTCTCTGCCACCGGGGCTCCGTTGGCCTGGGTGAGCAGATAGAGCTCCGCCATGCACTCCGTCCCCCGGGCCCCGTCCACGTACAGCGGCGCAAAGGTGAAGCCGGTCTCCAGCACCGTAGGCTGGGCGGACGGGGTGAACCGCAGACCGTCCACCGCTGACAGAGCGATCACATCCCCCTCTCCCACCAACAGCCCCCCCAGGGTAAGAGTCCCGGCAGCGGGATCGGGCAGGCTGGTGACCACAATGGCGTCCAGCCCCTCTTCACTGTCAAAATCATCGGCCGAAAAAGCCATGGTCTCTCCCACCAGACCGTTTTTGGCCAGGCTCAGATCGGCCCGGTCGCTCTCTCCCGGATCGGAAAAGAGGGCCGAGGCCGGCAGGGCGGCCGCCAGCCCCAGCGCGACCAGGGCAGCCGCCAGCAAAATGCGTACTTTCACAGTTTAACCTCCTTTTTGGATGTATCCATAGTCTTTGCCAGGGGTGGAAAACTATGCGGGCATGCCCGACGGGCCGGCCGCCGCCGGACAAAAAAATTCTGCCGGTACCCTCTTGACAAGGGAGGGAAAATCGTGTATCATCATTGCTGTTGTAAAGCTAAGAAACTTTACTTCCTTTACAGAAGGACTTGCTGAAGGAGGGTGCATCATGAAGAACCAGGCCTACCGCATGGCTCTGCTCTATGACTTTTATGGAGACATGCTCACCGACCGTCAGAAGGAATTCTACGACCTCTATTATAATGAGGACCTCTCCCTGGCCGAGATCGCTGAAAACTACGGCATTACCCGCCAGGGCGTCCGGGACGTGATCGTCCGGGCGGAGGCCATCCTCACCGAGCTGGAGGACAAGACCGGCATCATCAAGCGGTTCCACAAGATGCAGGACCAGTTCTCTCAGATGGAGGAGGCGGTGGCCGTCATCGCCCATCGGAATGAGACCCGTTGGCAGGACGACGAGGTGGAGACCCAGTGCGGCAAGCTCCACGCCATCCTGACCCAGCTGAAACAGGAGTGACCCATGGCATTTGAAGGACTGACCGAAAAGCTCTCCGCCGCCTTCAAGCGGCTGCGGGGCAAGGGCCGTCTCACCGAGGCCGACGTGAAGGAGGCCATGAAGGAGATCCGCATGGCCCTGCTGGAGGCCGACGTGAACTTCAAGGTGGTCAAGCAATTCGTGGCCACTGTTACCGAGCGGGCGGTGGGTTCCGACGTGCTGGAGAGCCTGACCCCTGCCCAGATGATCGTCAAGATCGTCAACGAAGAGCTCACCGCCCTCATGGGCGGAGAGAGCACCAAGCTGACCATCTCCCCCAAGCCCCCCACGGTGGTGATGCTGGTGGGCCTCAACGGCGCCGGTAAGACCACCAACGGGGCCAAGCTGGCGGGATTCCTCAAAAAACAGGGTAAGCGGCCCCTTCTGGTGGCCTGCGACACCTTCCGTCCCGCCGCCATCACCCAGCTGGAGGTGGTGGGAGGCCAGGTGGACGTGCCCGTGTTCCAGATGGGCCAGATCGACCCCATCGACATCGCCAGGGCGGGCATCGAGCACGCCAAGAGCCACGGCAACGACATTGTGTTCATCGACACCGCCGGCCGGCTCCATGTGGACCAGGAGCTGATGGACCAGCTCCGCGACATGAAGGCGGCCATCGACCCCACCGAGATCCTGCTCATCGTGGACGCCATGATCGGCCAGGACGCGGTAAACGCCGCCAAGGCCTTTGACGAGGCCCTGGACATTACCGGCGTCATGCTTACCAAGCTGGACGGCGACGCCCGGGGCGGCGCGGCCCTCTCCATCAAGGCGGTCACCGGCAAGCCCATCAAGTTCGTGGGCCAGGGCGAAAAGCTGGATCAGGTAGATATCTTCTATCCCGACCGGATGGCCTCCCGCATCCTGGGCATGGGAGACGTGCTCTCCCTCATTGAGAAGGCCCAGCAGACCTTTGACGCCAAGAAGGCCGCTGAGCTGGAGGAAAAGCTGCGGAAAAACCGCTTTACCCTGGCCGACTTTTACGACCAGCTGGTGCAGCTCAAGAGCATGGGCTCCCTCACCGACATCGCCGGAATGCTCCCCGGCGTCAACGGCAAGGCCCTGGAGGGGGCGTCGGTGGATGAATCCGCCCTGTCCCGCACCGAGGCCATCATCCTGTCCATGACCCCCGCTGAGCGGGAGGACCCCTCCCTGCTGAACAACAGCCGGAAAAAGCGCATCGCCGCCGGCTCCGGCACCCAAGTGGTGGACATCAACCGGCTGCTCAAGCAGTTTGAGATGATGCAGCAGATGAGCAAGCAGTTCTCCGGCAAGCAGCTCAAGCGGATGGGGAAAATGGGCAAGCTGGGAAAGCTGGGCAAAATGCCCGGATTACCCTTCTGACACGTTGGTAAGCGCGCGCAGCCGCGCTTCCATATATGCTTTACAATTACATGGAGGTGAATATAGAATGGTTAAGATCAGACTGCGTCGTATGGGCGCCAAGAAGGCTCCTTTTTACCGTATCGTGGTGGCCGACTCCCGCTATCCCCGTGATGGCCGTTTCATTGAGGAGATCGGCACTTACAATCCCGTGGCTCAGCCCGCCGAGATCAAGGTGGACGCCGAGCGCGCTCAGGCTTGGATCAAGACCGGCGCTCAGCCCACTGAGACCGTGAAGGCTCTGCTGAAAAAAGCTGGCGCCATCTGATAGGAGGGCACAGCAGCCATGAAGGAACTGCTCACCTATATCGCCCAGAACCTGGTGGAACACCCTGAGTCAGTGTCTGTCACCGAGTACCCGGGCGAGAGCGAGACTGTCCTGGAGCTCCGGGTGGCCCCCGAGGACATGGGCAAGGTGATCGGCCGCCAGGGCCGCATCGCCAAGGAGATCCGCACCCTGATGCGCTCCGTGGCCCAGCGCAAGGGCACCAGAGTTTCCGTCGAGATCGTCGACTAAAAAGCGGCGGGGTAATCCCCGCCGCTTTTTTTGCCTGAATTTGGCCGTCCTGTATGGCGGCGCCACAGAAAATGTGATATGCTATCTGCAAGGCCGCGATCTGTCGCGGCTGTTTTCCACAGGAGGTCAACCCTATGAAAAACCAATTTCTGGAGGCCGGTCAGATCGTCAACACCCACGGCATCCAGGGGGAGGTCAAGATCGTCCCCTGGTGCGATTCGCCGGAATTCCTCTGCCAGTTTGATACCCTCTATCTGGACGGCAAGCCGGTGCGGGTACGCTCCGCCCGGATCCACAAGGGCAACGTGCTGGCCTTTCTGGAGGGCGTCAGCGACGTAAACGCCGCCATGGCCGTCAAGGGCAAGACGGTGTTCATCGACCGCACCGGGGTGGAGCTGCCCGACGGCCGCCACTTCATCGCCGACCTGATGGGGCTGGAGGTCATCGACGACGCCACCGGCGAGAAGCTGGGCGTGGTGGCCGATGTGCTCACCCCTCCCGCCCACGAGGTGTATGTTGTCAAGGGGGCGCATGAATATATGATCCCCGCCGTGGACGAGTTTCTGGTGAAAACCGATGTGGAGGCGGGCTATATCCGGGTCCGGCTCATTGAGGGGATGCGCACCGATGTATGAGATCGACATTATGACCCTCTTTGATCTGACGGTGGGAGATATGATGAATGAGTCCATTCTGGGCCGGGCCCAGGAGCGGGACATCATCCGCATCGAGGCCCACCAGATCCGGGACTACACCCTGAACAAGCAGAAGCAGGTGGACGACTACCCCTACGGCGGCGGCCGGGGGGCGGTGATGCAGGCCGACCCCCTTTACCAGTGCTGGAAGCACATCACCGACACCTACGGCCCGGGCCACACCATCTACCTCTCCCCCGCCGGGGTCACCTTTACCGAGGCCCACGCCCGGCGGCTGCGGGACGACTACAACCACCTGATCCTGGTGTGCGGCCACTACGAGGGCATCGACGAGCGGTTTATCGAGGAGTGTGTGGACGAGGAGATCTCCATCGGGGACTTCGTGCTCACCGGCGGAGAGCTGGCCGCCATGGTGGTGGCCGACGCGGTGGCCCGGCTGGTGCCCGGGGTGCTCTCCGACCCCGAGTGCTTTGAGAATGAGAGCCACTGGAACGGCCTGCTGGAGTACCCCCAGTACTCCCGTCCCGAGGAGTGGCACGGCCGGAAGGTCCCCCCCATCCTCCGCTCCGGCGACCACAAGAACATCGCCCGCTGGCGGCGCAAGCAATCCATCCTCCGTACCCGTCAGCGGCGGCCCGACCTGTATGAAAAGCTGGACCTGTCCTCCAAGGAGGACCAGAAGCTGCTGCGGGAACTGGAAGAAGAAGCGTAAATCATCCTAAATTGAGACTGGAGGAGTCAACCATGAGCAATTGGGTCAATCAGTCCGTGTTCTACCACATCTACCCCCTGGGGTTCTGCGGGGCCCCGGAGTACAACCCCGGCGGCGACCCGGTTCCCCGGCTGGACAAGCTGAAGGACTGGATCCCTCACCTGAAGGAGCTGGGGATCAACGCCCTCTACCTGGGGCCGGTGTTCCAGTCGGTAAAGCACGGCTATGACACCACCGACTACTTCCAGATCGACCGGCGGCTGGGGGACAACCAATCCTTCGCCGCCCTGTGCGACGCCCTCCACGAAAACGGTATCCGTGTGGTGCTGGACGGGGTGTTCAACCACGTGGGCCGGGGGTTCTGGGCCTTCCGGGACGTGCAGGAGCACGGCCAGGCCTCCCCCTACTGCGGCTGGTTCCACGATCTGAACTTCGGCGGCCCCTCCCCCATGGGGGATCCCTTCTGGTACACCGCCTGGCAGGGCCACTACGAGCTGGTGAAGCTCAACCTGAAAAACCCGGAGGTGGTGCAGCACCTGCTGGACGCGGTGGCCATGTGGATGGATCGCTTCCACATCGACGGCCTGCGGCTGGACGCCGCCGACTGCGTGGACTTTGACTTCTTCCGCACCCTGAAAAACTTCGTCCGGGGCAAGGACCCCGACTTCTGGCTCATGGGAGAGATCATCCACGGGGACTATGCCCGGTGGGCCAACCCGGAGATGCTGGACAGTGTCACCAACTACGAGTGCTGGAAGGGCCTGTGGTCCTCCCACAACGACAAGAACTACTTTGAGATCGCCCACTCCCTCCACCGCCAGTGCGGCCCCGGGGGGATCTACCGGAACATCACCCTGTACAACTTCGCCGACAACCACGACGTGGACCGGCTGGCCTCCAAGCTGAAGGACCCGGACCACATTCAAAACCTGTACACCCTGCTGTACACCATGCCCGGGGTGCCCTCCATCTACTACGGCAGCGAGTGGGCTCTGAAGGGAGAGCGTACCAAATTCTCCGACGCCCCCCTGCGCCCCTGCCTGGACCTGGAGGAGATGGAAACGCTGGACCAGAGTCTGTGCGCTCACCTGTCCAAGCTGGCCGCTATCCGGGCCGCCTTCCCCGCCCTCCAGGAGGGTCAGTACGAAAATGTGCTCATCAAGAACCAGCAGCTGGTGTTCCGCCGGGCCACCGACAGTCAGCGGGTTTACGTGGTCCTCAACCTGGAGCCGGAGGAGGTCCACGTGGAGTTCAGGCACAACGAGCCGGTACTCCAGGACGTGCTGGGCGGCAACGCCATCTTCAACAACGACGGCGGCCGTGTCTGGCTGCCGGTGCCCCCCTGCTCCGCCCGCATCCTGGTGGGGGCCCCTGACAAGTTTACCTGGGGCTGAGGCGCGCCAAATCCGGTCGGATATCCATTTTTCCCTTTACTTTTTCCCCCTGCCGTGATACAATGGCTACATTCTTTGATGTAGTTTTCAAAATCATATGCGAGGATATTTGCCATGAGCTTCAAGATCATTGTTGACAGCTGCTGTGACCTGACCCACGCCCAGCTGGCGGAGGGATGCTTTGTCAAGGTGCCCCTGACCATCCGGGTGGGGGACGTCTCCATCGTGGACGACGCCTCCTTTGACCAGGCCGGACTGCTGGAGAAGATGAAAGCCTCCCCCTCCGCTCCCCAGTCCGCTTGTCCCTCCCCCGCCCAGTATATGGAGGCCTTTGACTGCGGCGCGGAGGACATCTATGTGGTCACCCTGTCGGCCATGCTCTCCGGTTCCCACAACGCCGCCGCCCAGGGCCGCAGCCTGTATCTGGAGGATCACCCCGACGCCCGTATCCACATCTTCAACTCCTGCTCCGCCTCCTCCGGGGAGGTGCTGGTGGCCCTGAAGCTCCAGGAGCTGGCCCGGGCGGGCAAGGATTTTGACACGGTGGTGAAGGAGACCTCCCAGTATATCAGCCAGATGAACACCCTCTTCGTCCTGGAAAACCTGGACAACCTGCGGAAAAACGGCCGGCTCACCCGGACCCAAGCCCTGGTCACCAGCACCCTGCGCATCAAGCTGCTCATGGGCTCCACCCCCGAGGGGGAGATCTGCAAGCGGGGCCAGGCCATGTCCATTCGCCAGGCCCTGATGAAAATGGCCGCCCTGATGGCCCAGGACCCCCGGCACGTGGGCAAGCGGCTGTGCGTGGTCCACTGCAACTGCCTGGACCGGGCCTTCCTGCTGAAGGAGCTGGTGCGCAAAAAGTGCAAGTTCGCCGAGGTCCTCTTCGGCGAGACCGGCGGCATCTCCACCGTCTACGCCAACGACGGCGGGGTCATCGCGGCCTACTGAGCCCATCCGGGCGGTGAAATCCAAGCATTTTTCAAGGGGATCTGCGGGGCTGCTGCGATATTTCGCAGCAGCCCCGTTTCGCGTTCCCGGGCGGGCGGGGACAGAGCCCCGCCCCTACAGGCGTAACAACCGTTCCGTAGGGGCCTGTTGCAACATAACGCAGCAGGCCCCAATTTTGTCATCCTGAGCGCCAGCGAAGGATCTTCCCTTCCGGTTTGTCCACCACAGAAAGATTCTTCGCCCCCTTGGGGCTCAGAATGACAGCCATATTCTATTTTGCAACAGGCCCGGCGTCCCGTTTCCCGCCCCATACCGGCGGCCGCCATGTATGGCGGCCCTACGGACCGGCCTCAACCGCCTTTGTAGGGGCGGCCTGCGGCCGCCCGCCGCTCCGTTTTCCACCCCGTACCGGCGGGCGATTGATAATCGCCCCTACGGGCAAATCGGTGCGCTTTCGTAGGGGCGCACATCGTGCGCCCGGCGTCCCGTTTCCCGCCCCGCAACGAAGGGCCCGCCGCAGAATGAACTGCGGCGTGCCCGGTTTTTTGGTTCCGCTCTGGCGGATCCTTTCGAAATTTGATACAATGTAGCTGGCATAAACTGAATACCCCCCTCCCGCCACAGAAAGGAAGGATCTGTATGAAACGGAGAACGCTGTCCGCCCTGCTGACCCTGTTCCTGCTGCTCTCCCTCCTCCCTGCCGCCGCCGCCCAGACCGGCGGGTACGGCCTGGTCATCTCAGTGGACGTCTGGCAGACTCCCGCCAAGCTGGGGGTGCTGATGGAAGGCGATCAGGGCATTGTGTGGGCGGACTACACCGGCGCCCTGGAGCGCTACGCCGCCGGCACCATCGTCCGGGAGACCCAGGCCGGCGTGGTCTCCCCCGCCGACCCGGCCCCCGCCGGCATCACGGTGGACTGCCCGGGGGTCCAGCTCAACTTCCCCAGCGACACCATCCGCATCCCGGCGGGCCTTACCCTCACCTTCAACTCCCCGGTGGGGTTCCTGGACGACGGCGGGAATCTGGAGGTGGCGGGCCATCTGGTGCTCAACGACCACATCCAGGCCACCGCCCTGACGGTGCTCCCCGGGGGCCGGCTGACGGTGAACGCCCCCCTCCAGGGCCACTACATCCCCATCTTCCCGGGCACCACCTACTCCGGACGGCTGGAGCTGAGGGAGGGGGCCGTGGTGGACGGGTCCTATCTGGTGGGGCTGGTCCCCCAGACGGGCACTTACTACTACGATATGATCGACGGCTGGTGGTACCGGGAGCTCACCCCCCAGGAGCAGGAGGCCGCCCGGGACCCCCAGCTGGTCATTGACCGCAACAGCGTGGCGCTGGACAGCGCCGCCGCCCGCCTCCACTATCTGGCGCCCGTCTACCGGCCCCTGCAGGACCGGCCGGAGGACTATGCCTACGACGACCCCCGGATCATCAGCACCGCCTCGGAGATCACCGCCGGGCTCACCGGGGAGCGGGACAAGGCCCTGGCCATCTACCAGTGGGTGGCGGAGAACGTGTGGTATGACTACGACTATTACCACTACCTGCTGCTGAAGCTGTTCCCCGGCTCTTACGACGATCAGTGGTCCATGGAGGAGCTGGAGCAATACGCCGGCGGCTTCACCACCTCCCCCGTGGAGATCCTGGAGGGGAGGCACACCATCTGCGACGGCTACACCCGCCTGACCTGCGATCTGCTGCGGGCAGCGGGCATCCCCGCCCGCATGGTCAGCAACGACCAGCAGCCGGACCACGCCTGGACCGAGGCCTATGTGGACGGAGCCTGGCTGACCATGGACACCACCTTTGCCAGCCAGAATCTCTGGGAACACGGGGCAAAATATACCACAGGCCCCTGCAGGATGGACTATTTTGATTTTGCGGCCGGTATGGACGCTACCCATATCCCCGGCCTGGAGGGCTCCTACCTGCCCGTTGCCGGCTGCACTGTGGACAGCGGCCTGCTCACCGAGGGCGGGCTCTGGGGAGACGCCGCCCTGCCCAGCACGGCGGCAGGCGTCGGACCCCGGGCCCTGTCCGGCTGCGCCGCCCTGGAGCGTCTGGTGGTGCCAGAGGGGGTCACCGTCATCCGGGAGCAGGCCTTTCTCAACTGCACCGCCCTGGAGGAGGTGGTCCTCCCCCAGTCCCTGCTGGAGCTGGACCTGACCGCCTTTGAGGGCTGCACCGCCCTGGAGCGGGTGATCGTACCGGAGGAGGTGGCCGTAATGGAAGGCGCCCCGCCCCAGGGGCTCACCCTGGTCAGCGCCAGCCCGTATGTGGAGGCCTACGCCAAACAGTGGAGCATCCCCTTCCTGCCCCTGTCTGAGCCCTCCGCCTGGGCTGCCGGGGAGGTGGCCTCCGCCCTGGACGCCGGGCTGATCCCCGCCGCCCTCCAGGGCGCCTACACCAGCCCCGCCGCCCGGGGCCAGGTGGCGGCGCTGGTGGTCCGGCTGCTGGAGCGGTGCTCCGGCCGGGAGGTGGAGGAACTTCTGGCGGAGCTGGGCGCCCAGGTGGATCGGGACGCCTTTACGGACACCGCCGACCCCGACGCCCTGGCCGCCAACGCCCTGGGCATCCTGAAGGGCGGGGGCGGGGGCCGCTTTGACCCCGCCGGCTCCCTCACCCGCAGCCAGATGGCCGCCATCCTCACCCGGACGGCGGAGGTGCTGGGGGTGGACACTACCGGCTGCGCCCACAGCTTCACCGACATGGCCGGCCACTGGGCGGAGCCCGAGGTGGGCTGGCCCGTTCAGGCCGGGATCCTCAACGGCGTGGGCGGGGGCCGCTTCGACCCGGAGGGGGTGCTGACCGCCGAGCAGGCCGCGGTCATCGCCTGGCGGGCCTTTCAGGCTTTGGCACCTTGAAATTCCGGATTTTTTCGGGAGAAGCCGTTGCTTTTGTCACTGCGAATTGATACAATGATTTTGTACTTTCTGGATAGAAATGGCTTCCCCGAGATCCTGGCAAAAAGAGGTGGTATCCCCTTGCCAAACCCCGTCGTTGCATCTGGCGTTATCAATCTGCCGGCTGTTCTGGTGGCAAATGGCGTGGGAATCATGCTGATGCTGATCCTCATGTTCAGTGGCCGCAAGCGTGTCCGGGCCGTATCTCTGGACAGCAAGATCTTCCACTGGATGTGTCGTCTGTGTATGCTGTTGTGCATCCTGGAGAGCCTGTCCTTCTGGGTGGACGGAAAGCAATCCTTGTACGCCCGGCCCTTCAACATCTTCATCAATGTGGTTCTCTATCTTCTGGACACATTGTTCGCCTATTTATGGGTCTGCTACGTGGACTACAAGCTGTTTGAAGATACCGATCGGATCCGCAAATACTATGTAAAGTGGGCTATCCCGGCCTTTGCCGCCTGCTTCATGAGCCTGATCAACCTGTTCACTCCAGTTTTTTTCGGCGTCACTTCTGAAAATGTCTATTACCGCACCCCCCACTACCTGGTGGCCTACGCCGTGACCTACGCCTACCTCACCTTTGGGGCCATCATGGTCCTTCGTTTCCGGAAACGGGTGGAAAAATATCTGTTCATGCCCATGGTGCTCTTCCTGGTACCCGTTTTTCTGGGCAGCCTGATCCAGTTCTTCCATTACGGTCTGGCTTTGGTGTGGGTGTCCAGCGCCATCGGCCTCACCTCCCTCTATGTCAGCCTTCAAAATGAGGAGTCCTACCTGGACAGCCTGACCACCCTGTACAACCGGAGCTACCTGTTTCACTACATGGACTACCTGGCCAAGCAGGCGGAAAAGGGCCACAAGTGTACCGGCATTATGTTGGACATCAACGAATTCAAGTATATTAACGACACCTTTGGCCACGCCGAAGGGGACGCTGTGCTCCAGGCCACGGGAAAGCTGCTGCTGCGGGCAGTGAACCAGCAGGGCATCGTGGCCCGTTATGGCGGGGACGAGTTCGTGATCCTGCTCATCGACGCCACGGATCTTACCATCCAGGCCATCCAGCGGGACATCCAGGCCGGCCTGGACCTGTTCAACGCCTCCTCCGGGCTATCCTTCCAGATCTCCATGTCCATCGGCCTTACCCAGCTCCGTTCCCTGGATGTGGACGGCTTCTTCCGCGCCATGGATCAGAATATGTATGAGAAGAAGCGGCTTTTCTATGAGCAGAAGAAGCAAGATGACAGTTGTCCGGCCCACAGATATCTTTCGGAGGAAGGTCAGGCTTCCCCGGACATTGGATTGGGAGTACGTCATTCATGAAGCACAAAAAATTGTCCCCCCGCCGCGGTACCGGGCGCACCGTATTGAGCATCCTGGTGATGATGGTTGTGGCCCTGCTGCTGATTTTCAGTGTGCAGTTGGTACGCACCAAGATGCTGCAAAACGCCCAGAATCTGGGCGATGCGCTGGCACAGAGCTATGCGGTGGAAGAGGAGCTCAACCTGAAATCCCTGACCAACAGCGCCATACTGGCCAGCCAGTATGTCAACGAGCTGACCAGCAGCGGCAGCAGCACCGAGGATATTCAACAGTGGCTAAGCGGTTACTTTGGGAAGTTGAGTGATACCATTGGCGACGGACTGGTAGATCCCTATGCCGTGATCGGGGGGGAATTCGTAGCCGCCAATCCCTGGGAGGGAGACGAAGATTACCGCTATCAGGATACCCTGTGGTATCAGCAGGCCCTGGAAGCCAATGGGCAGGCGGTCTGCGGAGACGTATATTCCGACGTCATCACGGGAAATCTGATTTTTACCATATCCATCTCCCTGGAGCGTGATGGGGATGTTTTTGCCATGGATGTGTTCCTCCAAAACAAAAACACCCAGAATACCGCCAGCACCCTGCCGGAGGGCAGCTCTTACTATCTGTGCGACCACGACGGCACTCTGCTGACCAGCATCTCCGCTTACGAGACAGACCCCCAGACCCTCCAGCAATTTGCCGATTACCTGATGGAGCGCATCAGGGACGGCACTCTGTCCTCCTATGACGCCACCTTTACCGGGGTAGCCGGTGACACCAGAGGCGCCTACTATCAGGAACTGAGCAACGGCTGGACGGTCATCCTGACCATCCCCATCAACACCATTCTCATGGGGGATCAGAACACGGTGTTCCTCCTGCTGACCGGGATATCCATCTTTCTCTTTATCACCCTTTCCTTTCTCATCATCCGGGACTGGCTGCAAAACCGCCGGATGAAGCGGGCGGACGACACCACTCATATGCTCGGCGACTCCTTCTACGCCATCTTCCGGGTCAATTTCCGGGACGGCGTCTATGAGGGCATCAAGATCAGCGACGACATGCAGAAAGTGCTGCCCCCCTCCGGAGACTATACCCTGATCATGAATTCCATCTGCGCCCTGGTCAAGTCCAGCACCTATCAGGAGTTCCAGCAGAGCTTCTCTCTGGAGAGCATCCGCCAGCGGGTGGAGCTGGGTGTGGCCGATTTCGGCGGCGACTTTCAGCGTCGATTCGACGGGGTATACCGTTGGGTAAACATCCGCACCCTATATGACCCCGAAGTGGCCCCGGATGAGGTGATCCTGTGCTTCCGGGACGTGGACGCCGAAAAGCGGCAGGAGCTCCAGCATACCATCATCCTCCAGGAGGCCCTGGAGGCCGCCAAGAAGGGCACCCGGGCCAAGTCCGATTTTTTCAGCCGCATGTCCCACGACATGCGCACCCCCCTCAACGCCATTATTGGCTGCTGTCAGCTGGCAAAGAAGAGCTGCGCCCAGGGAGATCTGGACCAGGTTGGCAGCAGTCTCAAAAAGATCGAATTTGCCGGAGACCAGCTGCTGGGCCTCATCAACGATATCCTGGAGCTTTCCCGGGCGGAGGCCGGCCGGAGCACCGTGGAGGCGAAGCCCTTCGACCTCCGGACGCTGCTGAACAACACCGTGGAGATCTTCCAGGTCCGGGCCACCGACGAAAACAAGGAGCTGGTCACCAGTCTGGACCTGGAGCAGACCATGGTGCTGGGCGACCAGCAAAAGCTGAGCCAGATCCTGAACAACCTGCTGTCCAACGCCATCAAGTACACCAATCCCGGAGACACCATCCGGCTGGAGGTCAAGCAATTCGCCTTCCAGAAATTCAACAAATATCAGATCATCGTGGAGGACACCGGGGTAGGTATGTCGGAAACCTTCCTGGAACATTTGTTTGAACCCTATTCCCGGGAAACCTCCTTTTCCCCTCACTCCACCGTGGGCACCGGCCTTGGTATGCCCATTGTCAAAAGTCTGGTGCAGCAGCTCAGCGGCGAAATCTCAGTGGAGAGCACCCTGGGCGTGGGGAGTAAATTTACTGTCACTATCCCCCTGCCGTCCTCTGAGGAGACAGCAGAGCACCCCTCCACCCCCCGGCAGGCCCCCTTTGACTGGACCGGCCGGCAGATCCTGGTGGCCGAGGACAACGATCTCAACCGGGAGATCCTCACCGAGCTGCTGGAGGAGCTGGGCGTCCGGGTGCTGGCTGCCACCGAAGGCATGGACGCGGTACGGGTGTTCGCCGCCACCAAGCCCTATTCGGTGGACGTCATTCTGATGGATATGCAGATGCCCGAGATGGACGGCTGCCAGGCGGCCACCGCCATCCGGGGACTGGACCGGGAGGACGCGGGCTGGGTACCCATCATCGCAGTGACCGCCAATGCTTTCGCGGAGGATATCGACAAAACCACCAAGGCGGGTATGAACGCTCACGTGTCCAAGCCTATTGACTTCACTCTGCTGGCTCAGACCATTCAGAAATGCGTGGCCGAGCGGGATGCCCATTGACGCCGGATTTCCAGCAGTACCACAAAGGGAGGCTTTACATTGAATGGTCCTGAGTGCGAAGCGATTCTCATTGTAGACGATGATGAGATCAACCGTGTCATCCTGTCCAACATCTTTCAGACAGACTATCAGATCCTGGAGGCGGAAAACGGTCGCGCGGGTCTGGAAATGGTGACCCGTCTGCGGGACCGGATCTGCGCCCTGTTGCTGGATGTGGTCATGCCTGAGATGGACGGCATGGAGGTCCTGCGGCAGATGCACCAACAGGGTTTGACCCAGGAGATCCCCGTATTCATGGTCACCGCCGATCCGGGGGCGTCCACCATTCGGGACGCATACCAGCACGGGGTCATGGACGTGATCAGCAAGCCGGTAGTGCCCTATGTGGTCCGGCGGCGGGTGGATTCGGTGGTGGAGCTCTTCCGGGCCCGCCGGATGCTGGGCGCCGAGGTGGAGCGGCAGCGGGACCAGCTTATGCTCCAGACCCAGCAGTTGGCCGAGATGGGCGTGGGGATGGTGGAGGCCCTGGCCACCGCCATCGAATTCCGCAGCGATGAGTCCGGAGAGCACGTGCGGCGCATTCGGGACATCACCACCTACCTGTTGAGCGAGACCCCCCTGGGGGAGGGCCTCACCGAGGACGAGATCCAGCTCATCGGGGTGGCCGCCATCACCCACGACGTGGGCAAAATCTCTATCCCTGACGCCATCCTCAACAAAAAGGGCAAGCTCACCCCGGAGGAATTTGAGATCATGAAGAGCCACACCGTCAAGGGGGCCCAGCTTTTGTCCAGCATCCCCCAGATGCGGGGCCACTCCGCCTATCACTATGCCTACGATGTGGCCCTCCACCACCACGAGCGTTGGGATGGCCGGGGCTATCCCGACGGCCTGGTGGGGGATCAAACTCCTATCTGGACCCAGATCGTCTCCCTGGCCGACGTTTACGACGCCCTGGTCAGCAAACGCTGTTACAAGGATCCCTTCCCCAACCACGTGGCCTTGGAGATGATCCTGGACGGCCAGTGCGGCGTCTTTAACCCCCGGCTGCTGGAATATTTCGTCCGGGCCGAGCCAGTGCTTGCCCAACTCTATCAATCCACCCGAGGTGCATGAACGATGGATGAACGAAAACGATCCCGATTGGAAGAAGCGGGCGTCAACGTGGAGGACGTTCTGGCCCGGTTCATGAACAACGAGGCCCTGATGCTGAAGTTCCTCCTCCGGTTCCCCCAGGATCCCAACTTTGCGCTTCTTCAGGAGGCCATGGCCAGGCAGGACCTCCAGGGGGCCTACAATGCCGCCCACACCCTGAAGGGGGTGGCGGGTAATCTGTCCATGACCGGACTGATGGCCGCTGTCAGCGCCGTGGTGGAGGACCTGCGGGGGGGCGATCTGGCCGCCGCGGCGGACAAGCTCCCCGCTCTGACGGAGCAGTATCACAAAACCGTCGCCGCGGTGACGGAAGCCGCCCAAATACCCTGAACCCCTCTTTCCTTCCAAATGCGTGATAAGGGCCTGTTGCGGAAGCTTCCGCAACAGGCCCTGTGTTTGTCCTCCTGAGCGCCAGCAAAGGATCTCTCCGCCGTACCAGTTCCGCCTTGCTCATTGCAGCACCTCCATATTTGTCATAGCCTGACACAGCCGGTACAGCCCGTCCTCCAGCCGCATCCTCTCTTCCCTGCTAAATCCGGCGAGCACCTCGTCCCCCATCTGCTCCAGCGTGCGCCGCACCAGCCTTTGCCTGTCCCGCCCCTGCTCGGTCAGATACACGTGAAAGGAACGCCGGTCCTCCGGCTGGACCCGCCGCTGGATCAGCCCCTTCTCCTCCATCCGGTTCAGCAGGCCGGTGAGGGTAGCCGGATCGATCTGACACCCGGCGGCGATGTCCTTCTGCATACTGCCATCGTGGAGCCCCAGGTAGTCCAACACCTTGGGCTGCCCCGCGGTCAGGCCGGAATCGCTGAGCCCCGCCATGACCTTTCTCTGGAACAGCGCCGCCGAGGCCGCCAGGAGATAGTGAAAGGATGTGTCCATGGTTTTCCTCCGTTAATAGTTTATATACAAATAGTTTGTATACAAATACTTTAGCATAAAACCGATCCACCGTCAAGCGGCCACTCCGTCCTTGTCCATGCAAAGTCTTTTCATTCTCCCACGAGTATGCTATAATGTTACCCGCAAATCACACAGGAGTAGGTTCCCGCAAAGGAGGGCCCCGTATGGAGCACCATAGCAAACGTCAGCAACTTGCCCGGCAGCGGGTGGAAAAGCAGCGACTGGCCCCCTTCATGCGGGCTCTCAGAGCCATCCACAGCGTCACCACCCCTGAGGCGATGGACCCGGAGGACCTGGAGAAGCAACGGAAAGGCCAGGAGCTGTTGGGCCGTCTGGTAGCCCCCATGAGCGGCATGATGTGGGAGCCCTTCGATCTGGAAGGGATGAACTGCGCCTGGATCCGGCCCCAGCGGGGCTACGACCGGCGGAAGGCCATTTTGTACTGCCACGGCGGCGGCTACACCAGCGGCAACCTGGGGTATTCCCGCATCCTGGGCTCCAAGCTGGCCCAGGTCACCGGTTCCCAGGTCATGAGCTTTGAGTACCGCCTGGCTCCCGAGGACCCCTACCCCGCCGCCGTGGAGGACGCCGTGAAGGCCTGGGACTACCTGATGTATCTGGGCTACGGCGCCCGGGATGTGATCGTGGCGGGAGACTCCGCCGGAGGCAACCTGGCCCTGGTACTCACCCACCGGCTGCGGGAGTCCAACCGCCGCCTTCCCCGGGCCCTGCTCCTCTTCTCCCCCTGGACAGACATGACCGCCAGCGGCAAGTCCTATCAGGAGCGGGAGGATATGGACCCCCTGCTCACCCTCAACTATATCCATGCCACCCGGGACGCTTACGCCCGGGGCCGGGATTTTACCGATCCCGACCTCTCCCCCCTTTACGCCGACCTCAGCGGCTTCCCCCCCACCCTGATCCAGGTGGGCACCAACGAGCTGCTGCTGTCCGATTCGGTGCGGCTGCGCAACCGTCTGCTGAAAGCCAACGTGCCCTGCCGGCTGGAAGTGTGGGACAAGATGTGGCATGTATTCCAGACCTTCCCCATGAAAAAGGCCAACGAGGCCATGGAGCATGTAGCCAAATTCATCATGGAGACCCTATAACGATCAAACCCCCGGGTGTGCCGTGGCATACCCGGGGGTTTCCATTAAAATCAGCTCAGGGTTTTCTCCGCCGCATCGATGACGTGGGCAGCCAGCACCGAGGTGGTCACCGCTCCCACGCCGCCAGGCACCGGAGTCACTGCCCCAGCCACAGCGTCGGCGGCGGCAAAGTCCACATCTCCCACCAGATTGCCGGTCTCATCCACGTTGATGCCCACATCCAGCACCAGCTGACCGGGGCTCAGATGGTCCGCCCCAATCACGCGGGCCTTTCCGGCGGCAGCAACCAGCACCTCTCCCCGACGGCATTCAGCAGCCAGGTCGGCGGTGCGGGTGTGGCAGAGGGTGACCGTGGCGTTCTTGTGGAGGAGCAGCATGGCCAGAGGCCGGCCCACCACCAGGCTGCGGCCCACCACTGTGACCCGCTTTCCGGTGAGATCGCAGCCGTAGTAGGCCAGGATCTCCATGCAGGCCTGGGCGGTACAGGGTGGATAGCCTTCCCCCGCCCCGGCGAACACTGCCGCCAGGGACCCGGCGGTGATGCCGTCCACATCTTTGGCGGGGGCCAGAGCGGCACAGGCCGCCTTCTCGTCCATGTGTCCGGGCAGGGGGCGGAACATCAGGCAGCCATGAATGGCCGGGTCGTCGTTGATCCGGCGGATGGTCTCCATCAGCGCCTCCTGGGCGGCATCCGCTGGCAGGTTAAACTGCTTTACGGCAATCCCCACCTTCTCGCACCGCTTCAGGGCCCCCCGCTCATAAGACAGGTCCTCCGGCCGCTCCCCCACCCGGAGGATGGCCAGGGTAGGGATCACTCCCCTGGCGGCAAGGGCTTGGGCCCGCAGGATCAGCCGTTCCGTCAGAGCCTGAGCCACCGGAGCCCCTTTCCAAACCTCCGCCATCAGCAAAACCTCCCCATCACGGCCTCATACACCTGATCGGCCAGCTTGGTATACTGCGCCACCAAGGCCTCCGCCTCTTGGTCCATGGCCTGGGCGTAGGCCCGGTCGGCCATGCTCTTGGTGTTCACCTTCACGTTGAGGGCGGCTCCCAGCAGGGCGCCCCGGCACAAAGCAGCCCCGGTGCCCACGTCGGACAGCATGATGACGCTGCCCTTCTCCAGCATCTTGCCGTGAAGGTCAATCGCCTTACAGCAAAGCCGCAGGATGGTCATGGGGGGCGCGGCGGCCGCCCGCAGGCAGCGTTCCATGACCTCCCCCCGACCGGGGTCGTCCTTGGGGATGGCGTAGGCCTGGGACAGAGGCTCGAAGGCGGCGGCGTCGGCGTCCACCTGAGCCAGCAGCTCTTCCCGCACCTGCTCGGCCTGGGCCATGAGGGCTTTCACGTCCTCCTCCACGGCAGCGTATTTTTTCTTGCCCACAGTGAAGTTGCCCACCATGGTACACAGGGCGGTCCCCACCGCCCCGGCCAGGGCGGAGGCTCCCCCGCCGCCCGGGGTGGGCGCCTTGGAGGCCAGGGCGTCCAGGAAAGCGCCACAAGTCTGTTCCGCGGTATGCAAGGCAGATCCCTCCTTAAAACAGTCCGGAGATCCTGCCGTTCTCGTCCACGTCCACCTTTTCGGCGGCGGGCACCTTGGGCAGGCCGGGCATGGTCATGATGTCGCCGGTGAGGGCCACCAGGAACCCTGCGCCGGCGGACACCTTCAGGTTGCGCACCGTAACAGTGAAGCCCTCAGGAGCGCCCAGCAGGGTCTGGTCGTCGGAGAAGGAATACTGGGTCTTTGCCATGCAGATGGGCAGCCCCCCAAAGCCCAGGGCGGTAAGCTCCGCCGCCTGCTTTTTGGCGGCGGGAGTCAGAACCACTCCGTCCCCATGGTACACCTTTTTCACGATGGCGGCCAGCTTGTCCTCGATGGAGCCCTCCAGGTCATAGGCAAAGGAGAAGTGGTTGGGCTCCTCGCACAGGCGGATGACCTCACGGGCCAGGGCCATGCCGCCCTCGCCTCCCTTGGCCCACACCTCGCTGAGGGCCACATTGACCCCCAGGGCCTTACACTTGTCCTCCACCAGGCGCAGCTCGGCCTCGGTGTCGGTGGGGAAGCGGTTGATGGCCACCACGCAGGGCAGGCCGTACACGGTGGTGATGTTCTCCACGTGGCGGAGCAGGTTGGGCAGGCCCTTTTCCAGCGCCTCCAGGTTCTCGCTGCCCAGCTCGGCCTTAGTCACGCCGCCGTGGTGCTTCAGGGCCCGGACGGTAGCCACCACCACCACGGCGGAGGGAGTGAGCCCCGCCAGGCGGCACTTGATATCCAGGAACTTCTCCGCCCCCAGGTCGGCGCCAAAACCGGCCTCGGTGATGGCGTAGTCCCCCATCTTCATGGCCACACGGGTGGCCATCACCGAGTTGCAGCCGTGGGCGATGTTGGCGAAGGGCCCGCCGTGGATAAAGGCGGGGGTGCCCTCCAGGGTCTGGACCAGGTTGGGCTTGATGGCGTCCTTCAGCAGGGCGGCCATGGCCCCCTCGGCCTTCAGATCGTGGGCGGTGACGGGCGCGCCGGAGCGGGTATAGGCCACCACCATCCGGCCCAGCCGGGCCTTCAGGTCCATGAGACCGTTGGACAGGCAGAGCACCGCCATGATCTCGCTGGCTACGGTGATGTCAAAGCCGTCCTCCCGGGGCACGCCCTGCATCCGGCCCCCCAGGCCGTCGATGACGTTGCGCAGCTGGCGGTCGTTCATGTCCACGCACCGCTTCCAGGTGATGTGCTTCACGTCGATGTCCAGGGCGTTGCCCTGCTGAATGTGGTTGTCCAGCATGGCGGCCAGCAGGTTATTGGCCGCGCCGATGGCATGGAAGTCGCCGGTGAAGTGGAGGTTGATGTCCTCCATGGGCACCACCTGGGCGTAGCCGCCGCCGGCGGCCCCTCCCTTCACCCCGAACACCGGACCCAGGGAGGGCTCCCGCAGAGCCACCACGGTGTTCTTGCCCAGCCTGCGCATCCCGTCGGCCAGGCCCACGGTGGTGGTGGTCTTGCCCTCTCCGGCAGGGGTCGGGTTGATCGCGGTGACCAGCACCAGCTTGCCGTCGGGCCTGCCCTCCCGGTCGGCCAGCAGCTTCAGGTCGATCTTTGCCTTGTACTTGCCGTAATACTCCAGATAGTCCTCGTCCACCCCGGCCACGGCGGCAATGTCCTTGATGTGCTTCATTTCACAGGCCTGGGCGATCTCAATGTCAGATCTCATCATCCTTCACTCCTTCTTCCACGCAGCAACGAAAATGCGCCGGCTCCCCTGCTGGCAAACCGGCGTTTTCCTCCATTTCCGCTTATGATCCCTTCCAATGTACCATTCTTTCCCCGGCTTGTCAACCGTGCCGGGCCCACCGGGGTGGGGATAAAAAAACAGACCGGCGGGCATCCCGTCGGTCTGCTTGTCGTACCTTGTATCCTGTGATCAGGCGGCCACAACGTTGACAGCGCGCATCTTGTCGGCGTTCTTGGGGTCGGGCTCCACATCATAGGTGACCTTCTGGCCCTCCTGGAGGGTCTTGAAGCCGTCGCACACGATGGCGGAGAAGTGGACGAACACGTCCTCGCCGCCCTCGTCGTTGGAGATGAAGCCGAAGCCCTTGGTCTCGTTGAACCACTTGACAGTACCGTGATACATAGTTAAGGTACCTCCTGCAAAAAAATTGGTGCTAAATGACAAGAAAACCCACATTTTGAGCATCGTCTGAAGAAGCGACGATGACTACAAACATGTGAGTTAAGGCCGTACATTTAGACTACGTTGATACTATACCACTTAACAGCGTTTCAGTCAAGAAAAATCCATCGAATGCGGAAAAGAAAAGGCTGCCGGCCTGCGGCAGCCTTTTCTTAACTCTGTTATTCAGCCCGCGCCGCCCATCAGCAGGTGCATGACAGCCTTCTGGGCATGGAGCCGGTTCTCCGCCTCGTCAAAGATCTCGTTGGCGTGGGCCTCGAACACGTCGGCGGTGATCTCCTCCCCCCGGTGGGCAGGCAGGCAGTGCTGCACCATGGCGCCGGGGTGGGCCAGCTTCATCAGCTCCTCGTTGATCTGGTAGACCCCCTCAA
The DNA here is from genome assembly GCF_016901955.1 of Pseudoflavonifractor phocaeensis. Lineage (GTDB taxonomy): Bacteria > Bacillota > Clostridia > Oscillospirales > Oscillospiraceae > Flavonifractor > Flavonifractor phocaeensis_A. The sequence goes on along the minus strand of NZ_JACJLC010000005.1, from coordinate 14,171 downwards.
AGACCGCCCGGCGCTTCTGGGCCTCGCCCTCCTGGCCCATGGAGGCCCACACGTCGGTGAACAGGGCGTCGGCGTCGGCGGCAGCCTCCTTGGGATCCCGGCAGAGGGTGAACTTGCCGCCGCAGCTGTTGGCAAAGTCCAGCACCCTGGGGTCGGGGTCGTAGCCCTCGGGGCAGGCCACGGCTACTTCCATACCCACCTTCAGGCCGCCCACGATGAGGGAGTTGGCCATGTTGTTGCCGTCGCCGATGTAGCACAGCTTCAGGCCCTCCAGCCGGGACTTGTGCTCCCGGATGGTCATGAGGTCGGCCAGCACCTGGCAGGGGTGGGCGAAGTCGGTGAGGCCGTTGATGACGGGGATGGAGGAATATTTGGCCAGGGTCTCCACCTCTTCCTGGCCGAAGGTGCGGATCATGATGCCGTCGCAGTAGCGGCTGAGCACCCGGGCGGTGTCCTCGATGGGCTCGCCCCGGCCGATCTGGCTCTCCTTGCCGGAGAGGAAGAGGGCGTGGCCTCCCAGCTGGAACATGCCCACTTCGAAGGACACCCGGGTCCGGGTGGAGTTCTTCTCAAAGATCATGGCCAGGGTCTTACCCTCCAGGTAGTGGTGGGTCAGGCCATGCTTCTGGTTGTACTTCAGTTGATCGGCAGTGTCCAGGATCTTGACGATGTCGGTCTTGTTCAGGTCCAGCAGCTTGAGCAGGTCTTTTTGCATTTCATTCACCTCATGTTATCCTTCTTTACAGCAGGGAATCCTTCATAATAGCCAGGCCCTTGTCGATCTCCGCCATGGAGATGGTCAGGGGGGGCAGCAGCCGGAGGGCCTGGCCCGCCGTCAGCACCAGCAGGCCGTTGCGGATGAGCCGGGCAGCCATGGCCTTGTTGCTCTCCTCCCCGGTGACCTCCACGCCGATCATCAGGCCCAGGCCCCGGGTGGCCCCCAGGCTGGACAGCCCCATGTGCTCGATGCGGGCCCGGATATACTTGCCCTTTTCGGCCACCTGAGCCAGGGTATCCTCGTCCAGGGTGTCCAGCACCACCTGAGCGGCGGCAGCGCAGATGGGGTTACCGCCGAAGGTGGCGGCGTGGGTGCCCGGGCCCAGCACGTCCCGGCACCGCTCGTTGGCCAAAAAACCACCCATGGGCAGGCCGCCGGCGATGCCCTTGGCAAAGGAAACGGCGTCGGGGATGATGCCGTACTGCTGGAAGGCAAACAGGGTGCCGGTGCGGCCCACACCCGTCTGCACCTCGTCCACCAGCAGCAGCCAGTCCCGCTCGGCGCACAGCACCGCCAGATCGTGGACGTAGGTCGGGTCCATGGGGAGCACGCCCCCCTCTCCCTGCACCAGCTCCAGCATGACGGCGCACACATCGTGGCCCGCTACCTCCTGGAGGGAGCTCATGTCCCCCGCCACGGCGTACCGGAATCCATCGATAAAGGGGAAAAAGTAATTGTGGAACACGTCCTGGCCGGTGGCGGTGAGGGTGGTGAGGGTACGGCCGTGGAAGGAGTTGCGCAGGGTGATAATGGTGCCCCTTCCCTTCCCGTACTTATCAAAGGAATATTTCCGGGCCAGCTTGATCATGCCCTCGTTGGCCTCGGCCCCCGAGTTGCCGAAAAAGGCCGCCGCCATGCCGGAGCGCCGGCACAGCTGCTCCGCCAGCCTGGCGTAGGGCTGGGAGTAGAACAGATTGGAGATGTGGCCCAGCTTGCCGGCCTGATCGGTGATGGCATTTACCCACTTTTCATTGCCGTAGCCGATGGAGTTGACTCCGATGCCTGAGGAGAAGTCGATGTACTCCTTTCCCGCCAGGTCGTACAGGGTGGCTCCCTTGCCATGGTCGATATCCACGTCGAACCGGCCATAGGTCTGCATCACATATTGGTGGTCCAGCTCCACCAGTTCCTTATGGTCCATAGTCTCCCCTCCTTACAGCAGCATGGTGCCGATGCCCTCGTCGGACAGCAGCTCGATGAGGATGGAATGGGGGATGCGGCCGTCCAGGATGACGGCGTTCTCCACCCCGGAGCGCACCGACTCCACACAGCACTCCACCTTGGGGATCATGCCCCCCTGGATGACCCCGTCCTGCACCAGTCCGGGCACCTGGGACAGGCGCACCACCGGCAGCAGGGTATTCTCGTTCTTGGGGTCCATCAGCAGACCCCGCACGTCGGTGAGCAGGATCAGCTTTTCCGCCTTCAGGGCCACCGCCAGCTTGGCGGCGGCGGTGTCGGCGTTGATGTTGTAGGCGGTGTCGGCATCGGTACCCTGGGCTACCGTGGACACCACGGGGATGTAGCCCTTCTCCAGGCTGTCCACCACCGCCCGGGGATCCACCTCGGTGATCTCCCCCACCAGGCCGTACTTCTCGTCCAGCATTTTGGCCTGGAACAGACCGGCGTCCATGCCGCACAGGCCCACCGCCCGGCCGCCCATCCGGTTCAGGGTGGCCACCAGGTTCTTGTTCACCTTGCCGCACAGCACCTGCTGGACGATGTCCATGGTCTCCTGATCGGTGTACCGCAGGCCGTCCACGAATTTGGACTCCTTGCCGATCTTGGTCAGCATTTCGGTGATCTCCGGCCCGCCGCCGTGGACCACCACCACCCGGATGCCCACCAGATGGAGCAGGATGATGTCGGAGATGACGGCCTGGCGCAGCTCGTCGGAGATCATGGCGTTGCCGCCGTATTTCACCACCACGGTCTTGCCGTAGTATTTCTGAATGTAGGGCAGGGCCTCGGCCAACACCTTGGCCCGGTCCACCTCGCTGAATGACACGGGAATCTCCTCCATATTGCGTAGGGGCGGGTCCGGGACCCGCCCGCCGGTATTCCGATCAGGTGCGGTAGTCGCCGTTGATCTTCACGTAGTCGTAGGTGAGGTCGCACCCCCAGCAGGTGGCCTCATGCTCGCCCTCGTGGAGGTCCACCTGGATGACCACCTCGTCCTGGGACAGGATGCTCTTGGCGTTCTCCTCGTCGAAGTCCACACCGGCCCCCTGCTCGCACACCAGGATCTCTCCCACGGCGGAGGAGAATTTCACGTCCACGAACTCCGGCCGGAAGGGGGCCTTGGAGTAACCCATGGCACACAGCACCCGGCCCCAGTTGGCGTCGGAGCCGAACATGGCGGCCTTTACCAGAGCGGAGCCCACCACTGCCTTACTGAGGCGCTCGGCGCTCTCCTCGCTGCGGGCATTGGTGACGGTGCAGGTGATGAGCTTGCTGGCCCCCTCGCCGTCGGCGGCGATGTTCCGGGCCAGCTGCTCGAACACATAGTAGAGGGTCTTGTAAAAGACGGTATAGCTGTCGTCCTTCCACTCGATGAGCTCGTTTTCCGCCATGCCGTTGGCCAGCACCACGCACATGTCGTTGGTGGAGGTGTCCCCGTCCACCGTCACCCGGTTGAAGGTGCGGGGCACGATCTCGTGGAGGGCGTCGGTGAGCATCTCGTGGGTGATGGCGCAGTCGGTGGTGACGAAGCACAGCATGGTGCCCATGTTGGGGTGGATCATGCCGGAGCCCTTGGCAATGGCCCCGATGGTCACCGTCTTGCCCCCGATGGAGCAGGTCACCGACAGCTCCTTCTTCACGGTGTCGGTGGTCATGATGGCGTTGGCCGCGTCGTCCGAGCCGTTTTTGGACAGGGCGGCTGCGGCCTCCGGCAGGCCCTTGGCGATGGCGGCGATGTTCAGCTCCTGGCCGATGACGCCGGTGGAGGCCACCACGAAGTCGGCGGCCTTCAGGCCGGTGGCCTGGGCGGCCAGCTGGCACATCTCCTCGGCGTGCTCATGGCTGTTGGGGGCGCAGGCGTTGGCGTTGCCCGAGTTGGCCACGATGGCCTGGGCCTCCCCGTTCTCCAGGTGGTCCATGGTCACGTACAGGGGGGCGGCCTTTACCCGGTTCATGGTGTACACTGCCGCCGCCACGCAGGGCTGCTCGGACACGATGAGGGCCAGGTCCTTTTTGTCGGCCAGCACCTCGGGCATCTTGCTCATGGGGGGCTGATTGCCGTCCCCCTTCCCCTTCTTCACGCCGCAGTGGACGCCGGAGGCGGTAAAGCCTTTGGGGGCGGTGACCCCGCCGGGGATCTGTTTCATATCGTTCACTCCTTATCGGATGAAATCATAGGTCAATGGGGGCCGCTCCCCTGGTATGCGGGCGACCACAGGTCGCCGCTACGGCTGGGAGCGCGGCGTATGTGTAGGGGCGGCCTGCGGCCGCCCGCCGTTACAGCGCCAAACCGGCTGTCATCTCAAAGCCCAGCATCAAATTCATGTTCTGCACCGCCGCGCCGGAGGCCCCCTTGCCCAGGTTGTCGAACCGGGCGGTGACGATAGCCTGCCCCTCGTGGCCGCTGACGGTGAGCTCCAGCCGGTCGGTGCCCGCCAGGGTGTTGGCCGCCAGGTAGGCCGGCTCCTCGCTGTAGGGGGCCACCGAGATCAGGGGCTGGTTGGCGTAGTAGGTCATGAGGATGAGCCCCAGCTCCTTGGCGGTGGGCTGGCCCACCAGGTACCGGTTGTGGAAGAACACGGTGGTGGCCATGCCCTTGTAGTAGTCGTCCACCACCGGAGTGAACACCGGCGGGTTGTCCAGGCCGGAGATCCGCTGCATTTCGGGCAGATGCTTGTGCTTCAGGGTGGTGCCGTACACCCGAGGACTGTAAAGCTCTTCCCCTTTATCCTGGCTCTCATACTGGGCGATCATCTTTTTTCCGCCGCCGGAATAGCCGGTGAGAGAGAAGCAGGTGATGGGATAGTCCTTGGGCAAAATGCGCATGGATACCAGGGGGGCCACCGCGGAAAGAAAACCGGTGGCGTGACAGCCGGGATTGGCCACAAACCTTGCTGCCCCTAGGGTTTGCGCCGGATCTTTATAGAGCTCCGGGAAGCCGTAGACCCAGCCTGGGGCGGTGCGGTGGGCGGTGGAGGCGTCAATGACCCGGGTGCGGGAGTTCTCGATGAGCCCCACCGCCTCCACGGCGGCGGCGTCCGGCAGGCAGAGGAACACCAGGTCGGCCTCGTTGATGAGCCGCTTCCGCTCTGTCAAGTCTTTTCGCTTGTCAGGGTCGATGACCAGCAACTCGATGTCCTCCCGGCCCGCCAGCCGCTCATGGATCTGGAGCCCGGTGGTGCCCTCCTGGCCGTCGATAAAAACCTTGGGCTTGCTCATTGAGCTCTCGCCTCCACAAAGGCCTTGATGTTGGCGATCTGCTGCATCACCGCCTCCTTGGCCGGGCCGCCGTAGACCTTGCGGCCGTTGACGCAGGTTTTCAGCTCCAAAGCCTGGTACACGTCGGCGTCGAACAGGTTGGAGATGGAGCGGAAGTCCTTCAGGGGCAGGGTGTCCAGGGTCTCGCCGGCCTTGATGCACAGGTTGACCAGCCGGCCCACGATCATGTAGGCCTCCCGGAAGGGCATCCCCTTCTTGGTCAGGTAGTCGGCGCAATCGGTGGCGTTGATGAAGCCGCCGGAGGCGGCGTTGCGCATGTTCTTGGGCAGGACGGTGAGGGTATCCAGCATGGCGGCAAAGACCGGCAGGCACATCTCTACCGTGTCGATGGCGTCAAAGACACACTCCTTGTCCTCCTGCATGTCCTTGTTGTAGGCCAGGGGGAGGGCCTTCATGACGGTGAGCAGGGTCACCAGGGAGCCGTACACCCGGCCGGTCTTGCCCCGGACCAGCTCGGCCACGTCGGGGTTCTTCTTCTGGGGCATGATGGAGGAGCCGGTGGAGTAGGCGTCGTCCAGCTCCACGAACTTGAATTCCCAGGAGCACCAGAGGATGATCTCCTCGGAGAACCGGGACAGGTGCATCATGAGAATGGAGCAGGCGGAGAGGAACTCGATGGCGAAGTCCCGGTCGGACACGGAGTCCATGGAGTTGCCGGTGGGCTTTTTGAAGCCCAGGGCTTCTGCGGTCTGGAACCGGTCCACCGGGTAGGTGGAGGTGGCCAGGGCGCCGGCCCCCAGGGGGCATTCGTCCATCCGCTCCAGGCAGTCCTCCAGCCGGGTCACGTCCCGGCGGAGCATGTTGGCATAGGCCATCATGTAGTGGGCGAAGGTGGTGGGCTGGGCCCGCTGCAGGTGGGTGTAGCCCGGCATGACGGTCTCCAGGTTGGCCTCCGCCTTTTTGATGAGCACCTTCTCCAGATCCAGCACCATGTTGATGATCTTGGGGATCTCCCGCTTGACATAGAGTCGGAAGTCCACCGCCACCTGGTCGTTCCGGGAACGGCCGGTGTGCAGCCGCTTGCCGGTGTCCCCGATGCGCTGGGTGAGCATGGTCTCAACATTCATGTGGATGTCCTCGTTCTCCAGGGAGAACTCCACCTGTCCTGCCTCGATGTCGGCCAGGATCACCTTCAGGCCCTCGATGATCTTCTCGGCCTCGTGCTCCTCAATGATGCCCTGCCTGCCCAGCATGGCGGCGTGGGCGATGGAGCCGGCGATATCCTCCTGATACATCCGGGCGTCAAAGGTGATGGATGAGTTGAAGTCGTTGACCAGGGTGTCGGTCTCTTTCTGGAACCGTCCGGCCCATAGTTTCATAGCAAATCGCTCCCTATCTGGATTGCGGGCGACCACAGGTCGCCCCTACGGTGATGGTAGGGGCGGCCTGCGGCCGCCCGCAGAAAATTTCAATTACTTGTTCAGCTTGCCCTGGTCCCGCAGCGCCAGCACAGTATCGGGCAGGCCCCACAGGTTGATGAAGCCGGTGGCATCGTCTCCCCAGCGGCAAGGCCGCCGGGGGCCCCTCTGATTTCACTTGCGCGGGCGGAGTGAATCCGCCCTTGCGCCAAGGTTTTCGCGGGGCGAAAACGCTTGTACGGCGCACCCGCGCCGTCCCGGCTTCGCCGGGGACCAGAACGCCGCCTCTTATTTGTTCAGCTTACCCTGATCGCGGAGAGCGAGGACGGTGTCGGGCAGGCCCCACAGGTTGATGAAGCCGGTGGCATCGTTCTGGTTGTAGTCGCTCTCCTGGAAGGTGACGATCTCCTCGGAGTAGAGGGTGTCGGGAGAGGTGACGCCGGCGGTGATGATGTTGCCCTTGTACAGCTTCAGCTTCACGGTGCCGGTGACGTGCTTCTGGGTCTCGGTGGCGAAGGCGGTGAGGGCCTCCCGCAGGGGGGTGAACCACTTGCCGTTGTACACCAGGTCGGCGAAGTCCACCGCCAGCTTGCTCTTCATGTGGGCGGTATCCTTGTCGATGGTGATCATCTCCAGCACCTCGTGGGCCCGGTAGAGGATGGCGCCGCCGGGGGTCTCGTACACGCCCCGGTCCTTCATGCCGGTCATCCGGTTCTCCACGATGTCCAGCAGGCCGATGCCGTTCTTGCCGCCCAGGTCGTTGAGCTTGCGGATGATATCGGAGGCCTTCATCTTCTCGCCGTCCACAGCCACGGGCCAGCCCTTCTCAAAGTCGATGGTCACATAGGTGGGGGCGTCGGGGGCCATGACGGGAGACACGCCCATCTCCAGGAAGCCGGGCTTGTCGTACTGGGGCTCGCTGGCGGGGTCCTCCAGGTCCAGGCCCTCGTGGCTCAGGTGCCACAGGTTCTTGTCCTTGGAGTAGTTGGTTTCCCGGGAAATCTTCAGGGGCACGTTGTGGGCCTCGGCGTAGTCGATCTCCTCGTCCCGGCTCTTGATGTCCCACTCACGCCAGGGGGCGATGATCTTCATCTCGGGGGCGAAGCGCTTGATGGCCAGCTCAAAGCGGATCTGGTCGTTGCCCTTGCCGGTGCAGCCGTGGCAGATGGCGTCGGCTCCCTCGGCCTTGGCGATCTCCACCAGCCGCTTGGCAATGATGGGACGGGCAAAGGCGGTGCCCAGCAGATAGTCCTCGTACTTGGCGCCCATCTGCATGGAGGGGATGATGACGTCGTCCACCATCTCGTCCACCAGATCCTCCACGTACAGCTTGGAGGCGCCGGTCTTGATGGCCTTCTCCTCCAGGCCCTCCAGCTCGTCAGCCTGTCCCACGTTGCCGGAGACGGCGATGATCTCGGGGTTGCCGTAGTTCTCCTTCAGCCAGGGGATGATGATGGACGTATCCAAACCGCCGGAATAGGCGAGCACAACTTTTTTAATGTCAGACATGGTATGTAAGACCTCCGTTTGTTTATGTTGGAGACAGTGTACCATACCCGCCCGGAAAATGCAAGTGGCAGTTCGCATAAATATGCGAATATTCCCCGCCCATCCCCAGTCATTTTTTCGGTATTATACATAATATTCATTTGTAATTGAATATCCCTCAGTCCTCCAGGGCAAACAGGGCTCCGGAGAAGGGAGGAAGGAGCCCAGAAAAGACCCCGCGGGCGGGGAGGCAGGACGCCCGGGGCAGGTCGCCGCCGAATCGCTCCCACTGGGTGTGGAGCAGCAGCACCCCGCCCTCCGGGGCGGGCAGCCGGTACTCCGCCGGCTCCTCCCCCAGGTTGAACAGCGCCGCCAGCCGTTCCTCCCCACACCGCCGCTCCAGGCCGAAGAGACAGGGGGCCTCCCCGCAGTCCAGCCAGCGGAAGCCCTCCGGCCGGTAATCCCACTGAGACAGGGCCGGACGGGTCAGATAGAGGCGGTTGAGCTCCGCCATATAGGCGGCAAAGGCCTTGTGGATGGGATAGTCCAACAGCAGCCAGTCCTGCTCCCGGCCCTCGTCCCACTCCCGGAAATGGCCGATCTCGTTGCCCATGAAGTTGAGCTTCTTTCCCGGATGAACCATCATATAAAGGTAGAAGGCCCGGGCCTGGGGGAACTTCCCATCATAGTCCCCGTGCATTTTCTGCAAAATGGTAGCCTTACCGTGGACCACCTCGTCATGAGACAGGGGGAGGAGATACCGCTCCTGGGAGAAGTAATGCATAGAAAAGGTGAGCCGCTGGGGGTTCCGGGCCCGCTCCGCGGGAGGGGACTGGAAGTAGGAGAGGGTGTCGTGCATCCACCCCATGTCCCACTTGTAGTCGAAGCCCAGCCCGCCCTGCTCCGCCGGAGCAGTTACCTTGGGAAAGCTGGTGGAGTCCTCCGCCGCCAGGATGCAGCCGGGGCACAGCTTTTTCAGGCCTCGGTTCATTTCCCGGAGAAAGCGCACTCCATCCCCGTTCACCCCCCTGGCCTGGTCCCCCTGCCAGTAGAGGATCCGGCTCACCGCGTCCATCCGCAGGCCGTCAAAGTGGAACACCTCCAGCCAGTACCGGGCGCAGGACTGGAGGAAGGAGCGCACCTCCCCCCGGGAGTACATGAAGTTGTGGCTCCCCCACTCGCTGACCTCCACGTCCCGGCTGGGGTACTCGTACAGGGCGGTGCCGTCGAACCGGGCCAGGCCGTAGTCGTCCAGGGCAAAGTGGGCGGGCACAAAGTCCAGGATCACCCCGATCCCCGCCTGGTGGAGCCGGTCCACCAGGATCATCAGCTCCCGGGCGGTGCCATACCGGCTGGTGGGGGCGTAAAAGCCGGTGACCTGATAGCCCCAGCTCTCGTCGCAGGGGTGCTCGCTCAGGGGCATGAACTCCACATAGTTGTAGCCGTACTGCCGGACGTACTCGATGAGGGGATAGGCCAGCTCGTCATACCGGTACCAGCTCCCGTCGGGCTTTCGCCGCCAGGAGCCCAGGTGGAGCTCGTAGATGTTCAGCGGCTCCTCCAGCCGCTCCTCCCGGGCGGCCATCCAGGCCCAGTCCCGGAACTGGTACTCCGCCAGATCCCGCACCACCGACTGCCGCCCCGGCCGCAGCTCCATGCCGTAGCCGTAGGGGTCGCAGTGGTCGGTATAGCCCCCGTCGGGGCGGTGGACCCGGAACTGATAGCAGTCACCAGGGGCCACCCCTTCCACCCGCGCCTCATAAAAATTGCCGTCGTATACCTGCTCCATGGGATAGCTTTTGCCCCCGTGAAGCAGCTCCATCCCCGCCGCCGCCGGGGCAAAGGCGCGGAATACCGCCCCCTCCCCCTCCAAATGGGCGCCCAGCCAGGTGTAGGCGTCAAAGCAGGTCCCGGTATAAAACGAATAGTGATCCATATTGGCTCCTTTTTATTTGACTGTAGTATAATATTTTACTATAATATACTATAGCACAAACGGGGGCAAGGGAACAGCGCCTGTTTTGGCCTGCCGTCTGTTATTGGACGAATTTACAGATCCGTCAAGGAGGCGATCTCATGGATCTGAGAGAGAAAAAGACCCTGCGGGCCATCCGGGCCGCCTTCCTGGAGCTGCGGGCCCGGCTGCCCCTGGAGCGGATCACCGTCAAGGAGCTGGCCCAGCGAGCGGAGATCAGCAAGGCCACCTTTTATCTGCACTATCGGGACGTATACCACCTGTCCGATCAGCTCCAGCAGGAGGTGATCCGGGGGGTGCTGGAGAGCCTGGACCGGCCGGAGCTGCTCACCGAGGACCACGGCCGCTTTGTGGAGCAGCTCTTTGACGCCTTCTCCGCCCAGCAGGAGCTGATCGACATCCTCTTCTCGGGCACCCAGGCCTCCGTCCTGCCCATCGCCATTGAGCGGGAGCTGCGGGCCCTGGCCTGCCGCCTGCTGCCCGAGCACAAGGAGGACGCCCGGTTCCACATCCTGCTGACCTACCAGATCCAGGGGGCCTACTACGCCTACCAGCAGCACCGGCGCACCTTCGGGGCCCGTCAGGTCCGGGCGGTCATCGGGGCGGTCTCCCAGCGCATGGCCGCCGAGGGCTGGGCACTCTTCGCCCCGGCCCAGGCGGGGAAAGCCTCCCGGGAAAGGGAACCGGAACGATCAAGTTCCGTCTAAAGCAATAGAAGGAAGGCAACTTCAGAAAGGAGCGTGTCCGATGAAACAGTGGAGCCTTTCCCTGCTGGCCCTGGCGTCTGCCTGTTTGTTGGCGGCGTGCCATCCGCAGTCAGGGGCAGTCCCCTCTCCCCCCAACGAGCCGGACGGCCAGTCCCTGGCCAGCTTTTCCTACGAAGAGGACGCCGCCATGTACCAGGCCGGAGACCCCGGCGTGAAAACAACGGGATTTGTCAACGTGGATCTCTTCCCCATCGAAGATCAGAACGGGGCGGTGGAACGGGCCAGGAACGAATGCACCATCGAGTATAACACCACCAGCGAATACTACGACGCTCACACGGAGATGTGGCGGGTCGACTTTTTCACCGCTGCCACCGTGCAGGAAAACGGTGACATCCGGGCTGTCGCAGGAAATTGCCAGAGCGTCTACCTGGACAGCGACGGCGTCACCCAGCTCATTGTGTCCGGGGAATGATCCGGGCCTTGCCCCGCCGGGGGCCGGCTGCGTAATAATGTAGGGGCCGATGCCCACATCGGCCCGCCCTCCGCTGTCATTCTGAGCCCCAGAGGGGCGAAGAATCTTCGGTACCGACGCGCAAACCGGCGGGAAAGATCCTTCGCTGCGCTCAGGATGACAAAACGGGGCCTGCCGCGCGATGCCGCGGCAGGCCCCCTTCCCTTGCCCGCGGCAAAGAGGCAAAAGAAATGTTTTACATCAACAGCAAAAGGCGATATAATAATAAGTTGCAATCCACAGAAATCTGAACAGTAAGGGGAACCATATGAAAAAGCTGCTGGCGCCTGTATGCGCCCTTGCCCTGCTGCTGGCCGGCTGCGGTCAGCCCGCCGCCCCGGCGGCGGAGGACGATACCCTCCGCGTCCTGGCCACCACCTACCCGGTGTACCTCTTCACCACCGCCGTCACCCAGGGGGTGGAGGGAGTGGAGGTCTCCCTGCTGGTCAACCAGCAGACCTCCTGCCTCCACGACTACACCCTCACCGTGGCCGACATGAAGGCCATTGAGGGGGCCGACGTCATCGTCATGAACGGCGCCGGGCTGGAGGACTTTATGGACGACGCCCTGGCCGCCTCGGACGCCCCGGTGATCGACTGCTCGGAGGGGATCGACCTGCTGCCCGCCCTGGGCCACGAGGGCCACGACCACGACACCGAGTACGACCCCCATATCTGGATGAGCTATGAGAATGCCGCCGTCATGCTGGAGAACATCCATGCCGGGCTGGAGGAGCTGGACCCGGACCACGGTGAGGCCTATGCCGGCAACCTGACCGCCGCCACAGGCGAGCTGGAGTACGACCAGGACAAGCTGGCGGCCCTGGCGGGCAAGCCTCTCATCACCTTCCACGACGGGTTCCAGTACTTCGCCCAGGCCACCGGCCTCAACCTGCTGAAGGCCATTGAGGAGGAGGAAGGCGCGGAGGCCTCCGCCGCCGAGATCCAGGAGATGGTCTCCCTCATCGGGGAATATGACATCCCCGCCATCTTCACCGAGGTCAACGGCTCCGATTCCACCGCCCAGGCCATTTCCCGGGAGACCGGCTGCGGCGTTTCCCAGCTGGACATGATCATGAGCGGGGAGGGCTCTGGCATGGGGCCCTATCTGGAGGCCATGGAACAAAATATGGACACCATTGCGGAGGCGTTGGGATGAGCGTACACAAGCACGGCCATACCGGCCCGGGCTGCGCCGGGTCCTGCTGCCTGAAGGTGGCCGATCTGGGGGTCAACTTCGGCAATGAAGAGGTGCTCCACAACGTGTCCTTCCACCTCCACTGCGGGGAGATCGTGGCCCTCATCGGCCCCAACGGAGCGGGCAAGAGCTCCCTCTTCCGCACCATCCTGGGCCAGATCCCCTACACCGGCACCATCGAGTTCCAGCGGGCCGGCGGCGACAAGACCCGGCCCCTCATCGGCTATGTGCCTCAGTCCCCCAGCTTTGACCGGGGGGACCCGGTGAGCGTGTTCGACTTCTTCTCTGCCGCCATCTCCCGCTGGCCGGTGTTCCTCCCCGCCCCCAGGCGTCTGCGGGCCAGGGTGGCGGAGTGCCTGGCCCGGGTCCACGGGGATTCCCTCATTGACAAGCGGATGGGCGCCCTGTCCGGCGGCGAGCTTCAGCGGGTGCTGCTGGCCCTGGCCCTGGAGCCCCTGCCCCACATTCTGGTGCTGGACGAGCCCCTGTCCGGGGTGGACATCGACGGGGAGCGCCAGCTGCTGGACATGCTGGACGAGATCCGCACCCGGTTCGACCTGTCCATCCTCCTGTCCACCCACGACTTCGCCACCCTGGACCAGTACGCCGACAAGGTGCTGCTGCTGAAAAACGAGATCCTCCGGGTGGGCGCCCCGGCCGAGGTGCTCTCCTCGCCGGAATTTCAGGCCGTGTTTCACCTGGACCTGGGGAAAGGAGGGGGACGGTAATGGAATTGTGGTACTCTCTGGTGGAGCTGCTGCCCTTTGAGTGGGCCGCCCCCGGCTCCATGTACTTTATGAAAAACGCCCTGCTGGCGGTGCTGGTGATCTCTCCCCTGTTCGGCCTGCTGTCCACCATGGTGGTCACCAACCGGATGAGCTTCTTCTCCGACGCCCTGGGCCACTCCGCCTTTACCGGCATCGCCATCGGCACCCTGTGCGGCATGGCCGACCCTCTGTGGATGGCGGTGGCTCTGGCCGCCGCCTTCGCCCTCCTCTTCACCTACGTCCAGCGCCGGTCCAACATGGCCAGCGACACGGTGATCGGGGTGTTCTCCTCCACCGCCGTGGCCCTGGGCATCTTCATTGCCACCCTGGACGGAGGCAGCTTCACCAAATTCAACTCCCTTCTCATCGGGGACATTCTCAGTGTGGAGCCGGCCAAGATCGGCCTGCTGGCGGTCATCCTGCTGGTGGTGGCGGCGCTGTGGCTGTGCTCCTTCAACGGGCTCATGCTCTCCTCGGTCCACCCTGCCCTGGCGGACAGCCGGGGGGTGAAGGTGTTCTGGCAGGAGGCGGTGTTCTCCATGGCCATCGCCGTGGTGGTCACCGTGTCCATGACCTGGGTGGGCCTGCTGGTCATCAACTCTCTGCTGGTCCTCCCCGCCGCCGCCGCCCGTAACCTGGCCCGGAACATGCGGCAGTTCCACCTGCTCTCCATCCTTGCCGCCCTGGTGGCCGGGGTGGCGGGGCTCATGCTGTCCTACCACCTGAGCTCCTCCGCCGGAGCCTCCATCACCCTCTGCCTGGCCCTGTGGTTCGCCCTCACCTTCCCACTGCGAAATAGCAGACTGTAAATAAAAATCAGTCTGTCGAAAAACCTCACTCAGAGGAAGCCTCGCAGAGTTCTGCGGCCCGCAGGCCGCAGAATAAAATCAAAATCCGTTATTTCCAAGGACATGCGCCTTGGAAA
>NZ_JACJLC010000040.1 GCF_016901955.1 Pseudoflavonifractor phocaeensis | reverse complement strand
CCTGACGCCCCTGACGCCCCCGCCCGGTGAGCCGGCGGGGATGTCCGCCCCGGGGATACAAAACGCCCCGGTCATTCCAATGGACCGGGGCGTTTTTTGTGTGCTTTGACGAATGAATAAATATTGCATTTTTGTGTATACGGTGTATAATGAGAAGCACCTAATTCAAAGGAACGCAAAGAGGATAGCGTGAAATTCAATGAATAGGAGAGAATATACCATGAAGAATCTGAAGAAGCTTGCCCTCATGGGCCTGACCGCGGTCATGTCTCTGTCTCTGCTGACCGCTTGCGGCGGCGGCCAGGGCGGTACCGCCAATACCCCCGCCGGCAGCTCCGATACGCCCTCCGTGGAGACCACCCCCGCTGCCGTGGAGACTACCCCCGCCGCCTCCGTGACCACTCCCGCCGCCACCGGTGAGTTCACCACCGTGGAGGAGGGTAAGCTCCACATGTCCACCAACGCAGCCTTTCCTCCCTATGAGATGACCACCGACGACGGCGGCTTCGAGGGCATCGATGTGGAAGTGGCCGACGCCATCGCCAAGAAGCTGGGCCTGGAGCTGGTTGTGGACGACATGGGCTTTGACGCCGCCCTCACCGCCGTGCAGACCGGCCAGAGCGACATCGCCATGGCGGGCATCACCGTCACCGACGAGCGCCTGGAGATCATGGACTTCTCCGACAGCTATGCTACCGGTGTGCAGGTGGTCATTGTCAAGGAGGACTCCCCCATCCAGACCGTGGACGACCTGGCTAACGCTGAGATGATCGGTTGCCAGACCGCTACCACCGGCTACATCTACTGCTCCGACACCCCCGAGAACGGCGGCTACGGTGAGGACCACGTCACCGCTTATGAGAACGGCGCTTTGGCCGTCATGGCTCTGGTCAACGGCCAGGTGGACGCCGTGGTTATCGACAACGAGCCCGCCAAGGCCTTTGTGGAACAGAACGAGGGCCTGAAGATCCTGGACACCGAGTTCGCCGTGGAGGACTACGCCATCGCCTTTGCTAAGGGCAACACCGCTCTGAAGGACGCCGTGAACAACGCCCTCAGCGAGCTTATTGCCGATGGCACCGTTCAGTCCATCGTGGACAAGTACATCACCGCCGAGTAAATTGTTTTGAGAAAAGGGCGGCCTTTCAGGCCGCCCTTTTTTCCCGTAGCCTGAGAGAAGGAGGGCGTTTATGTTTGAATGGCTGAACAAGCTGGGGCCCCGCCTGGAGGCCGCCTTTCTGGAGGGGGACCGCTGGCAGCTCTACCTCCGGGGTCTGCTGACCACCCTGGAGCTGACGGTGGTAGCCCTGATCGTGGGCGTGGCTCTGGGCGTGCTGGTGGCCGTCATCCGCACCGCCCACGACCAGCAGCGCCCCGGCCGCCGGAAGAGCATCCCTCTGGGCATTCTGGACGTGATCTGCAAGATCTACACCACCGTCATCCGGGGTACCCCCATGCTGGTGCAGATCCTGATCTGGGGCTTTGTTATCTTTGCCTCCAGCCGCAACAAGTTCATGGTGGGCGTGGTAGCCCTGGGAATCAACTCGGGGGCCTACGTGGCCGAGATCGTCCGGGGCGGCCTGATGAGCGTGGACATCGGCCAGACCGAGGCCGGTCGGTCTCTGGGTCTGGGCTATCTGGACACCATGCGCTTTATCGTCATCCCCCAGGCCTTTAAGAACATCCTGCCCTCCCTGGGCAACGAGTTCATCACCCTGTTCAAGGACACCTCCCTGGCCAACACCATCGGCCTCACCGAGCTGACCTACCGGGCGGCTCGGATCGCCGGCAACACCCTTGACTACATGCCCCCCTACATCGGCATCGCCATCATGTATCTGGTGGTGGTCATCATTCTCACCTGGCTCCAGGGCAAGCTGGAAAGGAGGCTGCGTCAAAGTGATCGACGTTAAAAACCTGTCCAAATCCTTTGGGGACCACCTGGTGCTGGACGACATCTCGGAGCACATCCACCCGGGAGAAAAGGTGGTCATCATCGGGCCCTCCGGCTCGGGCAAATCCACCTTCCTGCGCTGCCTCAACCTGCTGGAGACTCCCACCTCCGGCACCATCACCTTTGAGGGCACCGAGATCACCGACCCCAAGTGCGACATCGACAAGATCCGCCAGCACATGGGCATGGTGTTCCAGCACTTCAACCTCTTCCCCAATATGACCATCCGGAAGAATATCACCCTGGCTCCCGTCCGCACCAAGCTGATGAGCCAGGCCGAGGCCGATGACACCGCCACCGCCCTGCTGCGCCGGGTGGGTCTGGAGGAGAAGGCGGACGCCTACCCCGCCCAGCTCTCCGGCGGCCAGAAGCAGCGCATCGCCATCGTCCGGGCCCTGGCCATGAAGCCCAAGGTCATGCTCTTCGACGAGCCCACCTCCGCCCTGGACCCCGAGATGGTGGGCGAGGTGCTGGAGGTCATGAAGGAGCTGGCCGACGAGGGCATGACCATGGTGGTGGTCACCCACGAGATGGGCTTTGCCCGGGAGGTGGGCAGCCGGGTCCTGTTTATGGACGGCGGCCACATCCTGGAGCAGAACGAGCCCCACGCCTTTTTTGCCAACCCCAAAGAGCCCCGCACCATCGAATTTTTGTCCAAGGTACTGTAAACAGCAAGGCGGACCCGCCCAGGCGGGTCCGCCTTTTTGTGCCGTTTCGTCCAGGCGGATGTGGGCATCCACCCCTACAGACCGTGATGCGACCACCCTGTAGGGGCGGATATCATCCGCCCGCTGTTCCGCTTTCCTCCCCGTTCCGTCCCTCCGGAACCTGCCCCAGTGCATCTTCCTCCAGGTTTTCCAGGGCCACCCGGGTGGCCTCAATCACAAACTGGGAAAAGTTGCAGCTGGTGCCCTGAATGGCCGCTTCCACTGCCTCAATGACTTGGTTTGGGAAACGGATGGTCTTTGACGTGGTACCGGGGACAGCTGGAATGTGAAATCTGGCCATGAAAACACCGCCTTGTCATACGTTTTGTTATTTATAACGTATTACAAATTGTGTTATATGTATGTAAGACAAAATGAATGACAATGGAGGGATACAAATGGACTGGGAAGCCGCGTTTTAGCGATGCCCTGCATTTGGGCGGAGGGGCACCAAACCTGACCATCCGCTGCATACTTGCACAATAGGTTTGGCTATGATATAGTAGGAAGGCAAATGGTGGGAAAAACCTGCCATAAGATTTGAGGTCGCGTCCGGGGAGAAGGACGTTTGGGTACGAAAGGGAGTTTCGATGCCTGTGGGGACCTTGAATCAGGCAATCTGAACCGAAAGGAAGTTTTGTACCCATGGAAATCAACGGCGAGCAGGTCAACGAGATCGTCAACTACGCCGACCTGGGCCTGTCTCCGGAAGTAATGAAGGCCATTGACAAAAAAGGCTACGTCCGGGCCACCCCGGTGCAGGCCGGGGCCATCCCCTACTTTATGAAGTGGAAGGACGTAATCGCCAAGGCCCCCACCGGCACCGGTAAGACCTTTGCCTTCGGCATCCCCATGGTGGAGCACATCGACCCGCAGCGGGAGGAGGTCCAGGCTCTGGTGCTGGCCCCCACCCGGGAGCTGGCGGTGCAGATCCAGGAGGAGCTGCGGGACCTGTGCGAATTTAAGGAAGGGGTGCGCACCGTCTGCCTCTACGGCGGGGCGCCCATTGAAAAGCAGATCACCACACTGAAAAAGAAGCCCCAGATCGTGGTGGCCACCCCCGGCCGGCTCATGGACCACATGAAGCGGCGCACCGTCCGGCTGGACAAGGTGGAGACCGTGGTGCTGGACGAGGCCGACCGGATGCTGGACATGGGCTTTGTCCGGGATGTGACCCGCATTCTGGACCAGCTGAAGCACCGAAAGAACATGGGCATGTTTTCCGCCACCATCAGCCGGGAGGTGATGGACATCTCCTGGGTATACCAGCGGGACCCCATCGAGATCACCGTCCGGCCGGTGGAGGAGTCCAAGCCGGACATCACCCAGTACCGCATCGACCTGGACGGCCGGGAGCAGAAGCTGGATACCATTGCCGCCCTTATTACCCACGGGGGATACGAGCGGGCCATCGCCTTCTGCAACACCAAGAACATGACCGACCGGCTGGCCGGGCTGCTGAAGATGCGGGGGATCTCCTGTGAGGCCATCCACGGGGATATCCAGCAGCGGGTTCGGGAAAAGACCCTGGATAAGTTTAAAAAGGGAGAGATCCACGTGCTGGTGGCCACTGATGTGGCCGCCCGAGGCCTGGATATCGACGATGTGGACGCGGTATTCAACTACGACGTGCCCGACGAGCTGGAGAACTACACCCACCGCATCGGCCGTACCGGCCGGGCCAAAAAACACGGAGTGGCCTACACCTTTGTAGCCACGGTCACTGAGGGTATCCGCATGGATGATATCGTCCGCAACACCAAGGCAGAGGTCCAGCTGCTCAAGTACGACCAGGACGGCTGCCTGATGCTGGTGGAGTCCTGAACCCATACCATTCCCGCCTTGGGACAAGGAGATAATACCTGACATGATAGACTTCAAAAAGCCCAGCCTGGCGGATAAGGCCTGGGTAAAGGAATTGCTGGACCTGGGAAACTACCGGGGGTGCGACTACAGCTTTGCCAATATGATCATCTGGTGGGAGAGCTACCGGCCGGAGATTGCCCGGTTGGGGAATTTTCTGGCTATCCGGGTGGCCACCGACCGGGGAAGAGGCTACCTCTTCCCTGCCGGCGCCGGAGATCTGGCGGCGGCGGTGGACGCGCTGGAGGCCGATGCCGCCGCCTGCGGATATCCCTTCCAGCTGGTGGCGATCACCGGCCGGCAGATGGGAGAGCTGGAGGACTGCTGCCCCGGACAGTTTTCCTTTGACCCTCAGCGAGCCTCCTTTGACTACCTGTACGATATTGACCGGCTGGCCGACCTGCCCGGCAAGAAGCTCCACGCCAAGCGCAACCATATCAACCGGTTTGTGGAGCAGAATCCCTCCTGGGAGTACCGTCCCCTGACGGCGGAGAACCTGGCCGAGTGTCTGGAGATGGACCAGGAGTGGTACCGCCGCTCTCAGGCCCGGCTCACCGACGGCAAGACCTATGACCTGCGGTCAGAGGATATTGCCCTGCGCACCGCCGTGGGCAACTTTGAGGCCCTGGAGCTGGAGGGCGGCCTTATCCGGGTCTATGGAGAGGTGGTGGCGTTCACCATCGGCAGCCGTCTGTCCAGCGATACCTTTGATGTCCACTTTGAAAAGGCCTATGGAGAGCTTCAGGGGGCCTATGCCATGATCAATCGGGAATTTGCCCGGCAGATCCGCCAAGCCCACCCGGAGATCCGCTATCTGAACCGGGAGGATGACATGGGCCTGGAGGGCCTGCGGAAGGCCAAGGAGTCCTATTACCCCGATCTGATGGTGGAAAAGTATTTCGCTTGCCGCCGCGGCTGAGCCGCCTGTGCGAAAGGAGTCTGACGATGATCGAGATCCGCCCCTCCCGCCCCGAGGACCTGCCGGGCCAGAAGGCCCTGTGGAACGCTGTTTTTCAGGAGGACCCCCGTTGCACCGACTGGTTTTATGAGAGCAGCTACTGCCCGGAGGACATGATCCTCCTGCTGGAAGACGGCAAACTGGCAACCATGATGGCGGTCCTCCCCCAGACCATCCGCATGCCCGGAGGTGGGACCGCCTCCACCTGGTACTTCTTTTCCCTGTGTACCTGGCCGGAATTCCGGGGCAGAGGGTTTTCCAGGCATATGATCCTGTATGTCAGCCAAATGCTGAAGGACCGGGGGGCGGACTGCGCTATCGGTGTGCCCCGCGAGGCCAGCCTGTTTCAGCACTATGGGACCATGGGCCGCCTGCCCACCTTTTATACCCGGTTCGCGGAGGTGCCGGCGGAGGACGTGACGTCTCTTGTTCCCGGCGACCTGGCTCAGCCGGTGGACCCGGCGGGTTACAATGCCATTCGGGAACGGCTGCTGGAGGGTCTCCCCTCGGTGAGCTACCCCACCGAACAGATCCGCTATCAGGAGGGGCTGTGCCGTCTGCTGGGGGGCGGACTGTTCCGGGTTTCCGTGGGGGACGCGGAGGGTTGCGCCCTGGTGGAGCGGGACGGGGCGGAGCGCGTGCTCATCAAGGAGCTGTTGTTACCGCCGGAACTGATGCCCCGGGGACTGGCCGCGCTGGCAGCTCAGGTCCCCTGCCAACAGTACCAGGTTCGTACCCCTGCTCAGTGGGACGGTTTCCCCGGCAGTGAGGTCAGGCCCTTTGGTGATATCCGATGGTTCAACAAGGAGAAGGAAGCCCAATGGAAGCGGGCTTCTCTGGGCTATCTGGGCCTGGCCTATGACTGACGGCTATATCAGCGGGCGGGTCCCGGGAATTTTTTCCGGGACCCGCCCGCTTTTTGCCAAAGACGGCACGGAATTTGCAAGCGCACAGGCGGCCAGGTTCAAAGGAGTGGTTATGCAGGAAATCCGTAATTGTGAATAATTCCGGGGGAAATATGCATATTTATTGACAAAATTTACCACATTAGCGGGGTAATACGACAAATGCCGCGCCGCTCTAAGAAAAGATGGACCAGGATCCGAAACATAAAATGGACATTTCATCGGAAAACTGTCCATATACTACGGACAGTTGCAAGATTTGACGGCGATGCCATCAAATTCAAAGGTCGTAACTCTTGACGGAAACTGTTATTTACGATAAAATAAACAGACGTTTAATATGGGGTATCAGCGGTAAGTACAGAGTACAGAGAATGGTATAGGAAGTGAAGAAATGGCAAAATACATTTTGAAACGGGTGCTGATGGCAGTCATCACGTTGTTTATCGTGACCTGTCTCACCTTTTTGCTCATGAACGCCATTCCGGGCAGCCCATGGCTCTCTGAGAAGACCCCTACTCAGGCCACCATCGACGCCCTGAATGAGAAGTACGGCATGGACAAGCCGGTGCTGGTCCAGCTGGGTATGTATCTGGAGGACATCCTCCACGGAGACTTCCGGGTCTCCATCAAAATGCAGAAAGACCGGCCGGTGCTGGACATTATCCTGGATATGTTCCCCATATCGGCTGCTATTGGCTCCATAGCCATCCTATGGGCCATATTGGTGGGCGTCCCATTAGGCTGTCTGGCCGCCTTCAAACGAGGTACCTGGGTGGACAGCCTGCTGCGGGTCATCTGTACCCTGGGCATATCCATGCCGGGCTTCGTGGTGGCCACCATTTTGCTGTACCTGTTTGCCGGCGGCATACCGGACTGGAAGGTGTTCCCAACTATCTTTGACGGCACATGGCAGAGCTATATCCTGCCCTGCCTGGCCCTGGGCTTCTATCCCATGTGCTACCTGTCCCGGCAGACCCGGACTGCCATGCTGGACTCCATCAACCAGGAGTACATCAAGACCGCCCGGGCCAAGGGCCTGAAGAACAAGAAGATCATCTTCAAGCACGCCCTGCGCAACGCCCTGATCCCCGTCATCACCTATCTGGGTCCCCAGATCGCCTTTACCCTGTGTGGCGGCTTCGTGGTGGAGACCGTGTTCTCCATCCCCGGCCTGGGCCGCTACTTCGTCTCGTCTATCCAGAACCGGGACTTCCCCATCATCATGGGCACCACCATCTTCCTGGCTGCCTTTATCATCGTCATGAACCTGGTGGTGGACCTGCTGTACAAGCTGGTGGATCCTCGTATCAATCTGAGCAAGGGAGGGAACTGAGTTGGCAGACCACAAGAGAAAGAAAGTACTTGGCTCCCTCCAGCCCGACATCGAGGACATCCTGGACTGGAACAAGCTGCCGGAGAATTCCTTTGAGCCGGCCACCAGCCAGGAGAAGGAGAGCTTTATCCAGGACCGCAAGAGCGTGTCCTACTGGAAGGACGCCTGGCGGCGGCTGCGCCGCAACCGGGTGGCCATGGTAGCTATGGTCATCGTGATCCTCATTGCCCTGTTTGCCTTTGTGGGACCCTATTTTGTGCCCTACGGCTATGATCAGCAGATCCGGGGCGCCAACAATATGCACCCCTGGCACTACTCTCTGGAGGACCAGGCCCGCATCGACGAATACCTGGCGGAGCACAACGTGGTTAGCCTGACGCCCGAGGAGGCGGTGGAGCAGGCCCGGGCCGAGGCTGCCGCCGAGGGCCGGGAGCTCACCAGCGTGGAGGAGGCCAAGATCCGGGCCCAGGCCAAGGCCAACCAGGGCAGCGGCGACGAGGTCACCGAGGAGGACGCCATCGCCGCCCTGGGCATCAAGGCCAAGCCCTTCGGCTACTCTGACGACGAGCTCCAGCGCATGGCCAACGGCGAGTCGGTGTTCCCCCATATTTTTGGCTGCGATACCCATGGCCGGGATATTTTGGCCCGTACCATGATCGGCGCCCGGGTGTCCATGATCGTGGGCATCTGCTGCGCCCTTATCGTGCTGGTGATCGGTGCCATCTACGGCTCCATCTCCGGCTACTGCGGCGGCAAGGTGGACTCTGTCATGCAGCGCATCGTGGAGGTCATCTACACCATCCCCGAGGTGCTTATTATCCTGCTGCTGGGCGCCACCCTGAAGCCCGTGTTTGAGGAATTCCAGAACAGTGGCGACGGGCCACTCCAGCGGCTGGTCACTGTGCTGGGTCCAAACCTGATTGCCATCTTCATTGCCTTTGGCCTGCTGTACTGGGTGACCATGAGCCGCATCATCCGCGGCCAGATCCTCCAGCTCAAGCAGCAGGAGTATGTCACCGCCGCCCGGGCCCTGGGCGCCAGCGGCGGGCGCATCATCAAGCGCCACCTGCTGCCCAACTGCATTGGCCAGATCGTCACTACCACCTTCCTGCAGATCCCCTCGGCCATCTTTACCGAGTCCTTCCTGTCCTTCCTGGGCATGGGCGTGTCCGCCCCCATGACCAGCCTGGGCTCTATGTGCTCGGACGCTCTGGGCGGTCTGACCAGCTATCCCTATCGTTTGTTCATTCCCGCCGCCATCCTCAGCGTCATGATCCTCTGCCTGAACCTGTTTGGTGACGGTCTGCGGGACGCTCTGGATCCCCGGCTGAAGAAGTAAGAAAGGAGGAGACACCATGGAAGAGAAACAGAAGAGCGGCAAGCTGCTGGAAGTGAAGGATCTCCACGTCTCCTTCTTTACCCCCGCAGGCGAGGTCAAGGCGGTGGGCGGCATCAGCTATGACCTGAACTACGGCGAGGTCATGGGCATCGTGGGCGAATCAGGCTCCGGCAAGAGCGTGGAGGCTTATTCCATTATCGGCCTGCTCCAGTCCCCCGGCAAGGTGGTGGGAGGTTCCATCACTCTGGAGGGGGAGGACGTGCTGGCCAAGACCAAAAACGAAATGGTGGCCCTCCGGGGCTCCAAGGTGGCCATGATCTTCCAGAACCCCATGACCTGTCTTAATCCGGTGTATACCATTGGCAACCAGCTCATCGAGGCTTTGAAGGCCCACGACAAGAACGTCTCCAAGGAGGAGGCCGCCAAGCGGGCCATGGAGATGCTGGAGCTGGTGGGCATCAACAACGTGTCCAAGCGGATGAAGCAGTATCCCCATGAGCTGTCCGGCGGTATGCGCCAGCGTGTTATGATCGCCATGGGTCTGATCTGCCACCCCCAGCTGCTCATCGCCGATGAGCCCACCACCGCTCTGGACGTGACTATCCAGGCCCAGATCCTGGAGCTGATGAAGGACCTGCAGAAAAAGACCCACATGGGCATCATCTTTATTACCCACAACCTGGGCGTGGTGGCCGAGATCTGCGACAAGGTCTCCGTCATGTACGCCGGCAAGATGGTGGAGCAGGGCCCGGTGGACGATATCTTTTACAAGCCCGGCCACCCCTACACCATGGGCCTGCTGCGGTCCATGCCCCGGGTGGACGCCGAGAGCTACGAGCGCCTGATCCCCATCGAGGGCACCCCCGTGGATATGCTCAATCCTCCCGAGGGCTGTCCCTTTGCCCCCCGGTGCGAGTACGCCATGAAGATTTGCCTGCAAAAGATGCCCCCCTATGTGGAGCTGGGAGACAACCACCGCTCCGCCTGCTGGCTGCGGGTCCAGGAGCAGATGGCAAAGGAACAGGGCAAGACCAATGAGACCAAGGAGGTGGGCGGCCATGAGTGAGAAAAACGATATCCTCGTTCAGGTCGATCACCTGACCAAATATTTTGGTGTGAAGGGCCTGAAGGGCCCTGGCGTTCAGGCCGTGGAGGACGTGTCCCTCTTCATCAAGCGGGGGGAGACCCTGGGCCTGGTGGGCGAGTCGGGCTGTGGCAAGACCACCCTGGGCCGGACCATCCTCCGGCTCCATGAGCCCACTTCCGGCAAGATCATCTATGACGGCCAGACCATTTATGAGCATGAGTATCCCTTTGAGTCCAAGACCGTGGAGGTCAAGGACAAGGGAGGCGCCACCCGCCAGGAGACCATGTTGGTGAAAAAGGTGGTGCCCAAGGAGAAGGCGGTGGACATGCTGCCCTACCGGCGGAAGATGCAGATCATCTTCCAGGACCCCTCCGCCTCCCTGGATCCCCGTATGACCGTGGGTGAGATCATCGGCGAGGCCCTGGACATCCACAAGCTGTGCCCCAGCAAGAAGGAGCGCACCGACCGGATCAAGGAACTGCTGGGCATGGTGGGCCTGAACACCGAGCACGCCAACCGCTATCCCCATGAGTTTTCCGGCGGCCAGCAGCAGCGGGTGGGTATTGCCCGGGCACTGGCGGTGCGGCCTGAGTTCATCGTGTGCGACGAGCCTATCTCCGCCCTGGACGTGTCCATCCAGTCCCAGGTGGTAAACATGCTGGAGGACATGCAGCAGGACCTGGGCCTGACGTACCTGTTCATCGCTCACGACCTGTCCGTGGTGCGGCACATTTCCAACCGCATCGGCGTCATGTACCTGGGCACTCTGGTGGAGCTGGCTGAGAGCTACGAGCTGAACAAAAACCCCATCCACCCCTATACCAAGACCCTGCTGTCTGCCGTGCCGGTGCCCGATCCCCAGGTCAGCCGCACCCGGCAGCGGATCGTACTGGAGGGCGATATCCCCTCCCCCATGAATCCGCCCAAGGGCTGCCGGTTCCATACCCGCTGCCCCTATGCCACCGAAAAGTGCAAGCAGGCCGTGCCCCAGCTCAAGGAGCACAGCCCCGGCCACTGGGCGGCCTGCCATCTGTTGGGTTAAAGGATGCTTTGGAGGCTGTCGCAAAATAGAATCCATCTGTCATTCTGAGCCCCAACGGGGCGAAGAATCTTCCTGTGGCGGACGATCCGGCAGAAAAGATCCTCCGCTCACGCTGGGGATGACAAAATTTGGGCCTGTTGCGTTATGCTGCAACAGGCCCTTTTCTGCATAGAACGGGTGAAATGAGAATACACCAGGCATTTCCAAACAAAATCCGGGGATCTGTAACAATTTTGAAACATTTTCTTTACAGCTGCGCCACATTTGTGGTATAATAACCGAGTATTATGTTGTCCCTCGAAAGGCCATGGCCTTTCGGCGCCCGCCCTGCGGGCGCCGGGGGATGATATGCCTTCGTGTATCACGCCGGGACCGGCGTATGGATACAAAAATGAGAAAGATGGAGGTCCAACCAATGAAAAAGAGAAAGCTTGTCTCTCTGCTTCTGTCCGGGGCCCTGGTGTTCGGCCTGCTGGCCGGCTGCGGCGGCGGCGGCAATCCTGCGGAGACTACCCCTGCCGGCGGCGAGACTACCCCCGCTGGTACTGAGACCACTCCCGCTGGCGGCGAGACCAGCGACGAGTTTGTCATCACTGCCTGCATCGCCTCTGAGCCCCAGACCATCGACCCCGCTCTGAACAGCGCGGTGGACGGCGCCATCATGACCAGCCACATGTTTGAGGGTCTGATGCGCTGGGAGAGCACCGGCGAGGAGTATCCCGGCTCTGAGGGCACCGCTGAGGTGGCCCAGATCGGCTACGGCCAGGCTGAGAGCTACGACAAGGTGACCAACGAGGACGGCACCGTCACCTACACCTTCCACCTGCGGGACGGCATCAAGTGGTCTGACGGCCAGGACGTCACCGCCGGCGACTTTGTGTTCTCCTGGCAGCGCCTGGTGACCCCCGAGACCGCCGCTGACTACTCCTACATGATCGACTGCGTGGTCAACGCCAACGAGATCATGAACGGCGAGAAGGACTCCTCTGAGCTGGGCGTGTCCGCTCCCGACGACAAGACCTTCGTGGTCACCATCACCTCTGACCTGCCCTACTTCACCGAGCTGTGCGCCTTCCCCGCCACCTTCCCCGTGCGCCAGGACATGGTCAGCAACCCCGAGTGGACCTACAGCCCCGACACCTACATCTCCAATGGCGCCTACAAGATGACCGCCCGTGAGACCAACTCCCAGATCGTCATGGAGAAGAACGAGTACTACTACAACGTGGACCAGCTGGGCCCCGACAAGATCGTCTTTAAGCTGATGGACGACCAGAACGCCATGCTCAACGGCTTCAATAGCGGCGAGCTGGACTACATCAACGCCGTGCCCGTGGATGAGGCCGCCAACCTGATTGCCTCCGGCGACATGAAGATCGTGGACTACATCGGCACCTACTATGTGTGCTACCAGACCGAGAAGGCCCCCTTCGACGACTGGCGTGTCCGCAAGGCCTTCACTCTGGCCATCGACCGCACCTACATCGTGAACGAGATCACCCAGAAGGGTGAGGTGGAGGCCGGCGGTTATGTGCCCGCCGGCGTGTACGACGCCGAGGGCGTGTCCGGCGACGACTTCCGCACCGTGGGCGGCAACTACTATGAGCCCACCGACGCTTCCTACGAGGCCAACGTGGCTGAGGCCCAGGCCCTGCTGGCCGAGGCCGGCTTCCCCAACGGCGAGGGCTTCCCCGTTGTTGAGTACCTGTACAACACCGACGACAACCACAAGGCGGTTGCCGAGGCCCTGCAGAACATGTGGCAGGAGAACCTGGGCGTCACCGTCACCCTGAACAACCAGGAGTGGAACACCTTCCTGGCCACCCGTAAGGAGGGCGACTACTCCATCGCCCGTAACGGCTGGATCGCTGACTACAACGATCCCATGTCCTTCCTGGATATGTTCCTCACCGGCGGCGGCAACAACGACGCTCAGTACGCCAGCGAGGAGTTTGACGCCAAGATCGCCGAGGCCAAGGCTACTTCCGACCCCGCTCAGCGCATGCAGCTGATGCACGAGGCCGAGGACATCCTGCTGGGTCAGGACTGGGTTGTCTGCCCCCTGTACTTCTACACCCAGTTCTATCTGATCGATGACGGCATCCAGGGCGGTTACTACACCCCCCTGGGCTACTACTTCTTCGATCGCTGCACCCAGGGCTAAGCAATACACCTCAACAGGCGGAGCCATTTGGCTCCGCCTGTTTTTATGCGTCCCACCCCCCTTTGGCGGATTTTGTTCCTCTCTCTTGTCAAACCCTGCGGTTCGTATTACAATATTCTTGTAAGATTTCGACAAGGAGGTGCCCCATGAAACTGACCTTTTTCGGCGCCGCCCGGGCCGTCACCGGCAGCTGCCACTGTGTGGAGTGCGGTGGGAAAAAGATCCTGGTGGACTGCGGCCTGCAGCAGGGCCGGGACGAAAAGGACAACCAGGAGCTGGACTTCAACGCCGGTTACATCGACGCCGTTGTGGTCACCCACGCCCACATCGATCATTCCGGCCGGATTCCCCTGCTGGTGAAGCAGGGCTTTGAAGGCAACATTTACTGTACCCGGCTCACGGGGCAGCTGCTGTCCATTATGCTGCGGGACTCTGCCCACATCCAGGAGAGCGACGCCCAGTGGCAGAACCAGAAGGGCAAGCGGGCCGGCCAGGAGCCGGTGGAGCCCCTGTACACCGTGGCCGACGCCGAGGCCGCCATACGCCACATCGTCACCTGCGAGTACGGCACCCGTCTCCAGATCGAGGACGGGGTCAAGGTGCGGTTTGTGGATGCCGGCCACCTGCTGGGCTCGGCCAGCGTGGAAATGTGGCTCACCGAGGGGGAGGAGACCCGGAAGGTGGTGTTCTCCGGCGACATCGGCAACCGGGACCAGCCTATCATTCGGGATCCGGAGTATATCCGAGAGGCCGATTACGTCCTCACCGAGTCCACCTACGGCGACCGGCTTCACGATATGGATGAGAAACCAGACTATACCGCCGACCTGGCAGCCATCATCGACGAGACCCTGGGCCGGGGGGGAAACGTGATCATACCCTCCTTTGCCGTGGGCCGCACTCAGGAGCTTTTGTACTTCATGCGGGAGATGAAGGAGCAGGGGCTGGTGAAGAGTGTGCCCAACTTCCAGGTGGTGGTGGACTCCCCCCTGGCGGGCGAGGCCACCCGCATCTTTTCCGGCGACCTCCACGGCTACCTGGATGAGGAGGCCATCGCCGCCCTGAAGGGCGGGGCTCTGTTCCAGTTCCCCGGCCTCACGATCACCGAGTCCAGCGTGGAGTCCCGGGCCCTCAACGAGGACAAGATCCCCCGGGTCATCATCTCCGCCTCCGGCATGTGCGACGCCGGCCGCATCCGCCACCACCTGAAGCACAACCTCTGGCGGCCGGAGTGTACCGTGGTGTTCGTAGGGTTCCAGGCTGAGGGCAGCCTGGGCCGCCGGCTCCTCAACGGGGTCACCTCGGTAAAGCTCTTTGGGGAAGAAATCGCCGTCCGGGCTAAAATCGTCAACTTCCATGGCCTGTCCTCCCACGCTGACCGGGACGGCCTGCTGCGGTGGATCGAGAGCTATAACCCTAAGCCCCGGCAGGTATTCGTGGTCCACGGAGACGTGGAGGTCACCGAGCTCTACGCCAACACCCTCCGCCAGCGGGGGCTGGCTGCCCACGCCCCCAACTATGAGGAGGTCTACGATCTACTTACCAACCAGATGCTCTCCCCCGGCCTGCCGCCGGAGCAGAAGCCCGTCACCACCCCCGGGGCCTCCCCCGCCTATCAGCGGTTGGAGGAGGTGGGCCACAAGCTCATGGAGGTCATTGCCCACAACAAGGGGGGCACCAACAAGGATTTGGGCAAGTTTGCCGATCAGCTGCGGGCCCTCATCGAAAAGTGGGACCGCTGAACCGGAGGCCTGCCGCGCAATCACGCGGCAGGCCCCATTTTTCGCCCAAATTTAGAACAAACGTTTGCCAAACCGGAGACGATATGGTATACTGAAACAAAGTATACCACGAAGGAGGGCCCGCCATGAAACCTCTGTCCCCCAAGCAGCAGCAGATCTACGATTACATCGTGGCCTTTTCCGCGGAGTGCGGCTATCCGCCCTCGGTGCGGGAGATCGGGGCCCATGTGGGGTTGAAGTCTCCCTCCACCGTCCACTTTCACCTGAAGGGGCTGGAGGCCGAGGGACTGATCTCCAAGGCCGAGGGTAAGACCCGCTCCATTACCATCAACCAGCCTCCGGAGGAGGAGACCGCTCCCGCCGGCGACAAGGTACCGGTGGTGGGCAGTGTGGCCGCCGGCGCCCCCATCCTGGCACAGGAGTGTATTGAGGAGTATCTCACCTTTGATACCGGCGGCCGGCCCGGGGAATACTTTGCCCTGAAAGTCCGGGGTGAGTCCATGAAATACGCTGGTATCCTGCCCGGGGATCTGGTCATCGTCCACCAGCAGGCCGATGCCCACAGCGGGGAGATCGTGGTGGCCCTCTTTGAAGACGAGGCCACGGTTAAGACCCTGCGAAGGAAGGACGGCCAGGTGTGGCTTATGCCGGAGAACCCGGACTACGAGCCTATTGACGGCGCCGGCTGCGCCATCCTGGGTAAGGTCACCGCTGTGGTACGGCGGTACTGACCGTGGCCCGGGTCCGCTTTCCTACCCCCGTGGGTCCTATGACCCTGGAGGGGACCGAGGCCTCCCTTACCGCCCTGTATTTACCCAACACCCCCATGCTTTCGGAGGGGACAGAGACTCCTCTGCTGGCAAAAGGACGAGAGGAGCTGCTGGACTATCTGGCGGGGGAGCGCCGGACCTTTGATCTGCCTCTGGACCCCAGAGGCACCCCCTTCCAGCTGGCGGTGTGGCATGCTCTGGCGGAGATCCCCTATGGGCAAACTGTTACATATGGCGCTTTGGCCGGTCGCCTGGGCCGCCCCAAGGCCGGTCGGGCGGTTGGCCAGGCCAACCACCGCAACCCCCTGCCCATTTTTCTTCCCTGCCACCGGGTGGTGGGAACAAAAGGTGCCCTTACCGGCTACGCCGGGGGGCTGGAACTGAAAGCGTGGTTGCTGCGATTGGAGGGTATTGTATGAAAAAGCTGTTGTCTGCCGCTGACGCCTGTATTGCCCAAATGAACTGGAGGGACATGGCCCTGGTCAAGCTGTGTCTGTGCGCCGCTGGAGTCATGCTGGGACTGGCAGCCCCCAAAAGGGTCCGGAAATGGGTGGCCTTTGGGGCTATGGCCGTCTTTGTGACCACCTATCTGCCATTGATGTGCAGGTTTATGCCCAGTCTGGCGGAGGAGCTGCGGAAGAAGTAAAGGAGGCCCATTTATGGGATCGGACAAACGGTTTGAGGTGATCTACACCCAGGGGATGGCCGACATCACCCGGGTGCTGTTGGACAGGGCTACCGGGATGCTTTACCTGGAGATGCACGACGGAAACGCCGGCGGCATCACCCCCCTGCTGGACAGCGAGGGCAAGCCCATGAAGTGGAGACCGGAGGACTGGACATGAAGCTGATCACCTGGAATGTCAACGGCCTGCGAGCCTGCCTGGGCAAGGGCTTTCTGGACTTTTTCCATGAGATGGACGCCGACATGGTGTGCCTCCAGGAGACCAAGCTCCAGCCCCACCAGATCGAGCTGGACCTGCCGGGCTACCACATCTACTGGAACAGCGCCGAAAAAAAGGGCTATTCCGGTACCGCCCTCATCACCAAAACAGAACCCCTCTCCGTGGCCTACGGCATCGGTATCCCGGAGCACGACACCGAGGGCCGGGTCATCACGGCGGAGTACCAGGACTTTTACCTGGTGTGCTGTTACACCCCCAACGCCCAGAATGAGCTGGCCCGCATTGACTACCGGATGGACTGGGAGGACGCCTTTCGGGCCTACCTGATGGAGCTGGACAAAACGAAGCCGGTGATCCTGTGCGGCGACCTGAACGTGGCCCACCAGGAGATCGACCTGAAAAATCCCAAGACCAACCGGGGCAACGCAGGTTTTTCTGACCAGGAGCGGGAGAAGATGACTGCCCTGCTGTCCAGCGGCTTTGCCGATACCTTCCGGGTCCTGTATCCGGAGGTCACCGGGGCCTATACCTGGTGGAGCTACCGGTTCAACGCCCGGAGGAACAACGCCGGATGGCGTATCGACTATTTCATCGTGTCCCAGCGGCTGCTGCCACGGGTCAAAGATCAGATCATCCACGCAGAAATCACCGGCAGCGACCACTGTCCGGTGGAGCTGGTTTTGAAAGCATAAATCAAGGGGCTGCCGCAATACGTTGCGGCAGCCCCTTGTAAATTGTGGATAAGCTCTTCCCACAGCAGAGATGAGACAGGGAGCTAGTGCCGTCCCCTTTTATTTGTCGGGCGGGGGGCGGTAGGAGCTCCGACCTTCGGCGGACGTACGGCAGACGCTTTGCGGCGGGGCCCGGAGGGACCGCCTTGTTGGGGCATCCTGACCTTGCCCTGGTTGGATGGCGCTATGAACTGGGATAGGCGGGTTCCAATGCGCTTTAATTGATCGCAGTAGAGATTGTTGTCCGGTAGTTCACTGTACCGCATCTCCCAGACGATCCGTACGCCAGACAGACTGGTGCAGCCGTCCGGGAGATAGGGCGGGATCATGGAGGAAGGGCGGGGGCCGCTGTCCACCAGACGATCCGGAGGAAAGGAACTCATGAAATTTTCTATATACTTGGAAATGGAACAGCGCCGGTCATTGGGAGAAAAATATGCTGCGGATACGGGTTTAGAATTGGAAATCATGGATTGCGTATGTACTGAGAGGAATGGGGCTGTGCGTATTTAAGGACAGCCGAAGCATGGCGGTAGCCTGGAGGAAGTCGTTCACAGTCTCTTTAGTGAGACGGCCGGAAACGATCTCCAGTCCGATCTGACCATTGGGGTCACCCTCGATCTCCAGGTGCATCAGGTCGTTTTTGGCCAAGCAGGTGCCATTTTCAGGGACGGCTTGGCCTGTGGGGGCACGGCCCTGTCCCTGAGCAAGGGTCACGGCGATGCCCCGATACTCTACCTCCAGACCGATCGTACAGTGAGGATCCTGCTTGATCGTTTTCAGCACCAGATCCGGGTTGGGACAGGGCCCGGCGTCTTTTTTGATTGCGGTCCTCCCCGTAGTGGCGGTCTGCCGCCTGCGGAAAGCGTGGGATGATGGCCCCTGTGGGATCTGAACCTGTCCGTATATGCCGCAGGACTGCTTCTGTACGTGGGGGGATATGATCGTCGGATCGTTTCCGTTTTGCCTGTTTCGCTTGCGGTATAAATCACTTTGCATGTCAATACCTCCTGACAGATGTACAGAGTAACAAACGGGACCCCAGCAGCAGCCGGGGCCCCGTTCAGTTCCAATATCAGCCTTTTTTCTTGGAGGCCTCCCGCATGCGGGCGGCGTGGTCCAGCAGGCGCTTGCGCAGGCGCAGGCTCTGGGGGGTGACCTCCAGCAGCTCGTCGTCGGCCAAAAACTCCAGGCACTGCTCCAGGCTCATCTGACGGGGCGGGGTGAGGCGCAGGGCCTCGTCAGAGCCGGAGGCCCGCATATTGGTCAGCTGCTTTTTCTTGCAGATGTTGACGCTGATGTCCTCCTGCTTGGGGGTCTCGCCCACCACCATGCCGGCATAGACGGGCACGCCGGCGCCGATGAAGAGGACGCCCCGCTCCTGGGCGTTGAACAGGCCGTAGGTCACGCTCTCGCCAGTCTCAAAGGATACCAGGGAGCCGGAGTTGCGGCGCTGGATCTCCCCCTTCATGGGGGCGTAGCACTCAAAGACGGAGGCCATGATGCCCTCGCCCTTGGTGTCGGTCAAGAACTCGTTGCGGTAGCCAAACAGGCCCCGGGAGGGCACCAGGAATTCGATCTTCATCCGGTCGCCCACGGGGGTCATCTCCACCAGATCGCCCTTGCGGGAGCCGATCTTCTCGATGACAGCGCCCACGCTGTCGGAGGGTACGTCCACCACCAGCCGCTCGATGGGCTCGCACTTCTTGCCGTCGATCTCCTGGAAGAGCACACGGGGGGGAGATACCTGGAACTCGTAGCCCTCCCGGCGCATGGTTTCGATCAGGATGGACAGGGACATCTCGCCCCGGCCCGCCACGTTGAAGGCGTCGGTGGAGTCGGTCTCGGTGACCCGGAGGGACACGTCCTTCATGGTCTCCCGGAAGAGCCGCTCACGAATCTGGCGGGAGGTGACGAATTTGCCCTCCTTACCGGCGAAGGGGGAGTCGTTGACGGAGAAGGTCATCTCGATGGTGGGGGCGGAGATTTTGACAAACTCCATGGGCTCCACGCAGTCGGGGGCGCAGATGGTGTCGCCGATGGTGATCTCGCCGATGCCGCTCATGGCGATGATGTTGCCGGCGTCGGCCTCGGTGACGGGCACCTTGCCCAGGCCGTCAAACTGGTAGAGGGCAGTGGCCTTGGCCTTCTTGGGGGCGGCGTCGGGGTCGTGGTAGTTGCACACCACGATCTCCTGGTTCTGCTTGATGGTGCCCCGCTCGATGCGGCCAATGGCGATGCGGCCCACAAACTCATTGTAGTCAATGGAACTCACCAGCATCTGGAAGGGGGCGGAGGCGTCGGCCTCGGGAGCGGGGATATAGTTGAGGATGGTCTCGAACAGGGGCACCAGGTCAGTGCCCGGCTGGTCGGGGGAGTAGGAGGCGGTGCCCTGGCGGCCGGAGCAGAACAGGGTGGGGGACTCAAACTGCTCGTCGGTGGCGTTCAGGTCCAGCAGCAGCTCCAACACCTCGTCCATGACCTCGTGGATGCGCTGGTCGGGGCGGTCGATTTTGTTGACCACCACGATGACCTTGTGGCCCAGCTCCAGGGCCTTGGACAGCACGAACCGGGTCTGGGGCATGGGGCCCTCGGCGGCGTCCACCAGCAGGATGACGCCGTTGACCATCTTCAGGATGCGCTCCACCTCGCCGCCAAAGTCGGCGTGGCCCGGAGTGTCCACGATGTTGATCTTCACGTCCTTGTAGTGGACGGCGGTGTTCTTGGCCAGGATGGTGATGCCCCGCTCCCGCTCCAGGTCGTTGGAGTCCATGACCCGCTCCACGGTGGCCTGGTTTTCACGATAAATGCCGCCCTGCTTGAGCATTTCGTCTACCAGGGTGGTCTTGCCGTGGTCGACGTGGGCGATGATGGCTACGTTGCGCAGCTTTTCGTTCTGCATATGATAGTTCCTCCCGGAGCGGCGGGCTTGCAGGCCCCTGCCGCCTGTGTTAAAAATCCGAATCAGCTCAATTCTTAATTATACTGCATACCATAGTGGCCTTGCAACTGCTTTTCGCAAAAAAACCAACAAAAACCCGCCCTTTTGCCGCCCACGCCGTTGACAGAGGGGGAAAATTGGATTACAATAAGGGCTATCGGATCTCTGCCGGGATCCGGCGGAGCCATACGCCCCCGTACCTCACCAGGATAGAGGGCCCGCCTCCTAACATCTGGCGGGTTCTCAACCGCCGGGGTCACAGAAACGAATAAAAATTGCATACGCGCCAGTAGCTCAATAGGATAGAGCGCACCCCTCCTAAGGGTGAGGCTGGGGGTTCGATTCCCTTCTGGCGTGCCAAAATAGCCGCTATGATCCGGTTTTCTCCGGTTTATAGCGGCTATTTGTTTCACTATAACCGGAACGGCATTTCTTTGTTTTCTTAAAATGTCACGAATTTTTTGTTGTATGTCTGCAAAATAGGCCGGAAAATTTTCATCCCTTCTGCTAAGAAAAACTGCCGCTTTGCTAAACCGACATTTCAGAAGGATTTTTCGGATGGAACTGCCGACAAAAGCGCCGCCAAGGTGCTTACCAGCTCCGGCGATTTTTGCAGTTGTGCCACCAGCCCTGCCAGATCCAGGGACGGGGTCGCTGCTGGTCTCTCCGGCTCCTTGGGCTTGGGCGGCTCCGGAGGGCGCACCGTCCGCAGGTCGGGATTGGCGCTGGCGTAAAAGGCGTCCTCAAACTTCTGGGCGTTTACCTTGCGGTCCTCGTCCAGAATGTGGGCATAGACCTGGGTGATCATATCAACCTGGGCGTGTCCTGTATCGCCCTGGGTGGCCTTCAGGTCACCGTGGTTCAGTTTCAGTTTGTAGGTGGTGCTGGAATGGCGCAGGGAGTGAAAGACCACCTTGGGCAGCCCCGCGCTCTCCCGCAGCTTCTGGAACTCACCCGCGATAATGCGTTCCTCACAGGGGCGGCCGTTGGGCATCGCCACCACCAGATCGTAGTCCTGATACTCATCCCCCAGCAGCTCCTTCAGCTCGTTCTGGGACTCCCTCCACTGGCGGAGAATGTAGGCCACCGTCTTGGGAAGCCAGACCTTCCGAATGCTGGAGTTGGTCTTGGGCTTTTTCAGGACGACCCTGGTGCTGGTGTTGGCGAACAGGGGCGGGAAGATGTGGTAAATATCCCGCTTGCCCAGCATCTCAATGGCCCGCTTGGAGGCCCGCACCAGTTCCTTGTCGATGAAGATATAGGCGTCGTCCGCAGCGATTTCCTGATCCTCGATGTGGACATTGCTCCAGGTGAGCCCCAGGATCTCACCGATCCGCATGGAGCAGGCAAAGGCCAGGTTCATGGCGATGTAGAGCTTGCTCTCCGGGCAGTTGTCCAGGGCCTTGCGGATGATCTCGGCGGTCCAGATGTCCCGTTTCTTGTACTCTGTCCTGGGCAGCACCACATTGTCGAAGGGGTTCTTGGGGACGATCTCCCATCGAACCGCCTGCTTAAAGGCACAGCGGAGCAGCTTGATGATCTTCTCGATATTCTGGGCGCTCACGTACTCCGACTTGGGACGGTGGGTCTTGCTGAAAACCGGCGGGGTTTTCTGCAAGGTCTGTATATACTTGTCCACCACGCGGGGCGTGATGTCCTGTACCTTCAGATCCCCGATGATGGGGTTGATGTAGTTGGCGATGAGGGCGGTCTGGCTGTCGTACATGGATACGCCCCACCGCTTTTCGCCGTAGAGGGAGACAAAATCCAGCATGAAATCCTTGATGGTCTGGTCGCTGGGCGGGAGGAAGTTGCCGGTGGTCTTGTTGCTCTCGATCTCCGCCTTGCGCTTCAAGGCGTCCTGATAGCTGGAACGGGTCTCCCACTTCTGCCTTTTCTGGCCATTCTCGTCTATATAGCTGTAGACCACGGAATAGTTTTTCTTTCTTTTGATAATGGATGCCATAACGAACCTTCCTTTCTTGTGTCACAGATCAAGTGACTCCAGCCAGTGGTCGAACGACCGCTTGGAAATTCGTATGGCGCTGCCAATTCGTACGCTTCTGAAAAGGTTCTCCGGGACGAGACGATACACGGCATTGGTGCTGACGCCCAAAATGCGGGCGACTTCATTTACCGTATAGGTCCTGCACTCCTGGATACTTTCCATCGTACCGTTCTGAATCTCTGACACAGCAGCCTCCTTTCCAGTCAGAAACGGCACGCAATGAGGTGTTCATTCATAACTTCCAGCCTCATTGTAACGCGCCGTTTCGGGTTTGTCTGCTGCTAATAGGGAAGTTTTCAGAATTATCCCTAACACGCAGCAGCGTGAAACTTCAAATAGAAAGAGGCAAAAACGGACGGCTGCTGGCTTGCCAAAGGCACTTCCTTCGGTCGCAGCTCCACGGGAATCTCACCCCGGCCCATGCTGATGGGTGCGCCGCGCAATGCTTTGAGAGCGTTCAACGCGGGAGTCTCATTATCCTGTCTGTGCATCCTCGCCCACAGGCTGCCACACCTGTTTCGCGGCCTGGTTTTGTCGCTCACCTGTTTGGTAGGGGTCCCGTCCTGCGGACTTGCAACAGACTTCATGGCGCACCGGCCGACCAGCTCCACACAGACAGATCGTATCCGTCTGCCTTATGCTGCCCGAAGGCTTTCTTTGTCAAGGTGGGGTCAGTCCCCGGCATCGGCAAAGGAGGAAAGGGTAATCCGCTTGCCTTCTGCCAGGGTCGAAAGGATCAAGTGCGCATCACGGCCCGGATCAGTCGGATCTCCAGACAGCGTTTCATGTGGGTATCCACGCACACATGAGGGGTTCCGTCCTTGTCATAGAGGGTACGGGTACACAGGCGGCTCATATAGTTGGCGTAGTACCGAATTACTTGCTCCATGGCCTCGCTGTCACCGTTGGAGGCCGAATGGATCACCCAAACGGGCGGCAGATCCTTACCCTTGTGGATGGGCTCTGTCATCTTCCTCAACCTCCTTTCGGCATCAGCGCCGACAATGCTTTGCGCAGTTCCTGCAGCGCCTTTGTCCGGTGCCGCTGAACGGCGCTCCGGGACATCCCAACGAGATCGCCGATCTCTCCATCTGCCAGGTCCAGGGTGCAGCGCAAAATCAAAATGCTCTGCGCTGCCTGCGGCAAAACGGAGAACGCCTCGGCCACAAGCTCATTGTCGATATGTAGATCGTAGCCGTGCGACGAGAACACGATGCTGTCGCTGGGGTAACGATCCACGACGCAGAGCTTGTCCAGCTCCGCCTGGGACAAGTCGCTAAAGAAGGCTTCACGCTCTCTTTGGCGTTTCATGTTCCGCAGGTAGGCTCTGGCCTCGTTTCGCAATACCTTCTTGCAAAAAGCATCGAACCGGCATTGCTCGCCATAGTCGCGGGGGTTAGATTCCATCAGTTTCACCCCCTTTCCATGGGGGGATCAGGTGGTTCTCTCCCTTTCCGCTACTACCAATCCTGCGAGAGCGTGTTCTGCCCGCTAAACGCCTCCTTTTGGAAGAAAATTTGAGAAAAGCAACGGCCAGCCAGCCCGACCGCAGGAAACGACAAAAAGCGCCCGGCAGGTCACAGACCCACCGGGCGTAATAGAAAGCAATATGAAGTTTGTTTACATGGTATAGTTTATACTCATGCCCGAACCTATTCTGATCGGAATGGGCTACTTTTAAGCAACTAGTCCTTGTTTGATTATGCGGGGACAGCATCCAGCACAGCATGGCGGCATCCTCCTTCTATGCCGCCGTGGAAGCTGTCAGGGCAAAGAAAAACGGCGGCTCGAATCGAACCGCCGTGAAGAAAGTGCTTTTGCGCGCAGAAAGCCGTCTGCCCCGCGGCGGTTTTTTTCTTTTCTGCCGCCGGGCAGATCATTGAGAATATAAAAATAGAGCCGATAACCTGCGAGGTTTTCCCTCGGTGTTATCGGCTCTGCGTCTTGGCGTCTGGCTCTTGGATGATGGATAGATTCAGTTGTCTTACCGCAATCAAGGTTTCCTGTTTACATTTAGGACAATACAGCGGAAAGTTTTCCAGGACCGTATCGTTGCGGATTTTCAACCGAGTTTTGCTCCCGCAAAAGGGGCATAATATCCAGTTTATCTTCATATCTATCTTCCTTCATGCTTGACCATCTTTTCCTTAGCGCATGGTAGATTCTTTTCCGCTTCTCTCAGCCATTAGCTCTTTATTTTCCGACCCATCTCATCTTGCGGTGGACTATGACTTTTACGCCGCGTGTGCCCCTCCATCACAGGCTTATTCATAACCTCGACAATCCTATTACCCGCGCCCATGACTAGAATGATAATTGCGGTACCTATAACGATGCTACCAGTGTGCACACCCCTACAGGTAGCGAACGTGGTTTTCTTGCCGATAATTAAAGTAGTCCTTCGGCTGGGCATGGTAGAGCAGAACAGCGAGCTACGGCTGATTTCCTAACTCATAGTGACGGTTCCGCTTCCAGTTTAAATTTACTGCTATAGTAATAGGCGCTAACACGAGGAGAAAGCGTCGGCACCAGAAATAATCATATATTTCCGCCAGTATAACGCTGAGGCTGAGAACACAAGTTTTACCTACAAAACCCGCAAACAAAATCGAGTAATTCAGGTAATATATCTCTTCTCCTCATCCAACTATTTGGGGCTAAATAAGGCTTTGAGCTGCCCGGCAAGAGGCAGCTCAAAGCGCATTTATCAGAAACAACCTGTTTAGGAGGAAGGCAGCAAATAGATTTGCTACGGTTGTTCCTAACTGGGCAAAGGAAGGCTTAGGCCTTCATTTTCTTGATCTCTTCAGTGAGGACGGGCAGCACCTCAAACAGGTTGCCTACCACGCCGTAATCCGCCACATCAAAGATGGGGGCGTCGGGGTCCTTGTTGATGGCGACGATGCAGTCGGAGCCGCTCATGCCGGCCAGGTGCTGGATAGCGCCGGAGATGCCGC
This sequence comes from Pseudoflavonifractor phocaeensis, assembly GCF_016901955.1. Classification (GTDB taxonomy): domain Bacteria; phylum Bacillota; class Clostridia; order Oscillospirales; family Oscillospiraceae; genus Flavonifractor; species Flavonifractor phocaeensis_A. The sequence continues at coordinate 1,753 of NZ_JACJLC010000040.1, read as the reverse complement.
AGGCGATGTACAGCTTGGGGGCCACGGTCTTACCGGTCTGGCCCACCTGGTGAGCATGGCCGATCCAACCAGAATCTACCGCAGCACGGGAGGCGCCAACCGTGGCGCCCAGGACCTCGGCCAGGGCCTTGATAGGTGCAAACCCCTCGGGCCCGCCTACGCCGCGGCCGCCGGATACGATAATCTCGGCGCTCTCCAAATCCACGTTTTCGCCGTCCATTTCCTTCAGCAGCTCCAACACCTGAGTACGGATCTGCTCGGCCGGCACCTTGATGTCCTCACGGATGATCTCGGCGTGGGCCGCGCAGGGTTCACTCTTCTTGAACACGCCGGGACGCACGGTGCCAATCTGGGGCCGATGGTCCGGGCAGAGAATGGTTGCCATTAGGTTACCGCCGAAAGCGGGACGGGTCCAGGCCACATTGCCGGTCTCCTCGTCGATGTCCAAGGCGGTACAGTCGGCGGTCAGGCCGGTTTTCAGCCGGCAGGACAGGCGGGGACCCAGGTCCCGGCCGTTGTTGGTGGCGCCGATCAGCATGCTGGTGGGGCCGTACTTTTCCACCAGGGCGTTCAGGGCAATGACATAGGCGTCGGTGGAGTAGTGCTTGTACTCGGGGCCGTCCACCACGATCACCTTGTCGGCGCCGTGCTCGGAGGCCGCCTGCACGGCGGCATCCACCCCGCTGCCGATGACCACGGCCACCAGGGCGCCGCCCTGCTTGCCGGCCATCATCTTGCCGGGGCTCAGCAGCTCCAGGCCTACGTTCTTGGCGCTGCCGTCCTCATTGGTCTCTACAAATACCCAAAGGTCCTTGGTCTTGGCTTCCATGTTATTCCTTCCTCCCTCAGATCACGCTGGCATCGCTCAGAAGCTGGAACAGCTTCTTGGCGGAATCTTCATTGCTCTCTTCCTTGATCTTCACGCCGCCCTGCTTCTTCTGGGGCACGAAGGTCTTTTTCACGTGGGTGGGGGAGCCCTTCAGGCCAATGCAGGTGGTGTCGATATCGGGGAAGGCATCCTCTCCCAGGGTGGGGATCTCCGCACGGTTGGCCGCCATTTTACGCTTAATGGTGGGATAACGGGGGTCCCAGGCGGGCTTGGTGAAGGTCACCACGCAGGGCATCTTGGCGGCGATGACCTCCACGCCCTCTTCCACTTCCTTCTTCACCTTGACGGTGTCCCCGTCCACCTCGGCCTCCAGGCCGTAGGTCACCTGGGGATAGTCCAGATGCTCTGCCAGCTCGGGGCCCACCTGAGCGGTGTCGCCGTCGATGGCCTGCTTGCCGCAGAAGATCAGGTCAAACTTACCCTCCAGCTCCTCCAGCTTGCCCACGGCGTTGGACAGGATATAGCTGGTAGCCAGGGTGTCGGAACCGCCGAAGGCGCGGCCGGAGACCAGATAGGCCTTGTCGGCAGCGATGGCCAGGCACTCCTTCAGGGCGTTCTTCGCCTGCTCGGGGCCCATGGATACCACCACGATCTTCGTCTCAGGGTCCTTGTCCTTGATCCGGGCGGCTGCCTCCAGGGCGTAGCCGTCAAAGGGGTTGACGATGCTGGGCACACCCTCACGAATGAGGGTATTCTTTACGGGATCGATCTTGATTTCCGTTGTATCAGGTACCTGCTTGACGCAGACCAGAATATTCATAGTTATGACCATTCCTTTCCGCTGCGCTTCAAGGCACCAAAGGAAAATGAAACACAGGTGTCTCTAACGCAGCAAGTCGTAATTTGTTAGAATAGGCTTGAGGA
>NZ_JACJLC010000039.1 GCF_016901955.1 Pseudoflavonifractor phocaeensis | reverse complement strand
AGTGGCTTTACACGTTCCCATTGTTCTTTTGTTAATTCATATCGTTTCATGCTCTTAATTTTATACTATTGCTTCTATTGTGCAACTTTTATTTTTCAAACAAGGCCTAGTTTTACGGATTATCGATGCCCAGAATCTAATTGCAGAGCAACGCTCCGTGGACAGTTTCCTTTGCGGGTTCCAGTTGGCTTGGGAAGTGGCATACGAACTGAATCATTTCGAAACGAACAGGCATCCATCTCCAGCGAAAGAAGTGGAGATGGATGCCTGATTTTTCTACTCAATCACAATAGCTTCCCCCAGCCGATACCGGCACAGTCCAAAGCCAGTCTCAGAGCGCTCTAAAATAGTCTCCGGGATTTGTTTCAGATACTTCCGCCCAAAGCTGGTGGTGCCGAAGTATGCGTCAAAGTTGGTCACCGGCAGCACTACCCAGTCGGAATCTTCCGGCTCGTTGAGAAGGTAGTAGGCCACCAGTGTCTCAACCATCTCCACAGGAACACCCTTGGGTGTGAGGCTGCGAAGCTGCTCCACCAGCGTGGGCGGCAGCTCTGGTTCCTCATTCCAGAGCGGTCCCAACTCCAAAGCCTGGGCCAGAAAGCTGTCAAACCGCAATCCCCACTGCCCCTTGGTGGTGGGGGCGAACAAGGGGATCTGCATCTGGATCACCTTGTCCCGCCAGGCCCGGTCAAAGCCCTTCTCAATGGCGGCACACTTCTTCTGGGCGCTGCTGGATACCTTCCCTGGATTCTCCCGCACAAAAGCCACCACCCGATGCACATGGCGGTGAAACCATCCGCTGCCGTTTTCATCTACAAGACCATGGAATTCCGAATGAAGGTTCCTAAAATCACTGCCGAACTGCCACGCCTCCCGGGGCGTGGCTTTTTTGCTGTCCGGCACACTGCACCAGGCACACAGGCCCCGCTTGGCATAGTCGATGCGTTCCCGGGGTGCTTCGGCGGGGCTGCCATCCTCATTATGAAACGCAAACCCTCTTGCCAGGATGGTCAGCACCCGGTTGAGTCCCTCGAAATCCAAAATGGTGTCGAAGGTAAAGCGGCCCAGATAGGTGGTGTCCTGCTTGTTCCGGGCGGTATAGTTTACCGCACCGGTGTAGTCCTGAAATTCCTTCCACTCATTCAGCATGGTCCACCTCCAGAACATGTTCCTCGATGTGATCCGGCAGCAGGTCCCACAGCAGGTTCCGCTTACCCAGGGCTACCACATAGGGTACCGCCAGGCTGGGACGGATAATCTTATTCAACAGCTTGCGGCAGACCTTAGACACCACGGCCCGCTCGTTGCCGCTGAAGGGGGCAGACAGATAGGCCTCCATCATCTTCTGGAAAGCTGGAGAATCTGTTGGGCGTCGGAGCTGTTTCCGCTCCCGGGCCGCCTCCAGATCGTCCATATCACAGACCAGATCCCCCAGCAGACGGAACCCACCGTGGCGGAAATCGGTCAGAAGATCATAGTAGTCTACCGCCTCCGGCAGATGCTCCCGCAGAAATGGTTCTCTCTGTCCTTCTGCCATCAGGTGCCACTGCTGTTCCACAATCTCCTTTCGCAGAGCGGCGATACGCTCCGGGGAGAACTGCTGGAAGAAGGCATACAGTTCGTCGCTGTCGTAGACTTCTTCCTGTCCCCTGGCGTAGAGAATGCGGTCGATATCCGTTTTCCGCTGCTGTCCCTTGGCAGGGGCGCGGCAGGCCCGGATGCGGGAGAGGCAGTGCTCGTAGTCCCACAGCAAGGCAGAGACAGAAGAAAGAATGTTTTGGTCCAGATGTTTCTTCCAGCTTCGTTCCTGGGCGAAGGTGAATAGTTCGCTGTCCTTCGCTGGTTTCTCCTGAATCTTCGGCGTGTTGCGCTCCAGCTGGCGGGCCAGCCAGGGCAATCGCTCCACCGGGGAGTCCACCGTGTCCCAGTCGATCCCGGCAAAGAAGGTCTCCAGCCGCTCCCGGTGGGTGGGCTCATACCAGGCGCGGTTACGCTCCTCTGCACGCTCCACCAGGTACTTGTATTGGAGAAAGGGGGTGCGTTTCACGCTTTTCCTGCTGAGAAATTCATCCAGATTGGGGCGCACACCGGTCTTGGCCGCGTCGATCTCCAGCCCGCTGTAGATGGCCAGGGCCTCCAGATCCCGGCGGCACCGCTTGCGCTCCTCCGGGTCGGCATGGTCGTTGTAGGCGATGACGCTGCGATCCAGGGCGGCATTGCAGATCTGTCCGATGCGGGCAGCAAAGGTGTTCTCCACTGTCTGAAACCGGGCTTGCCAGTCGTTGGCGTCGGACTTGGGCGCGGACAAGGATGGAATTTTCAGCAGGGGCAGGTTGGCGTTGTTGGAGAGCTGCTGGTGGACATCGTAATCATAGTTTCGCTTTACACATCGGTTCAGAATGGGATCGGCAATGGTCTTGATGAGGTCGCCGTCGTAGTCGGCGCCGCCCAGCCGCTCCGCTGCCAAACTGTCAGCGGACACCATGACCACATCGGTGAGGTGGCCCAGATAGTGCTGGCGCAGCGTGTCTCCATCTGGGTACACGGACAGCTGCAATTCCTCGTTCCGGGCAATGTGTGGATTGCGGAGAAGGGTGCAGCTGTCCTCGTGCTCATAGGCCGCACCGGGCGCAAAAAAACTGTCCTCCGCAAAGAAATCTCCCATCACCTGATTGCAGAAGTCCCGCTCACCGGGCAACTGGAACACACGGGGCGCAATTAACTGCCGCAGCAGTTCCAGCAGGTCACCTGAGAGAAAACGGTTATCCCCCGGCACCAGCAAGCGACCAACGGCGTAGCCTCGGAGGATCTTCCGGGCCTGTCCGTCCAGCTGTTCCGCATAGATAGATTCCCGGATAAACTTCGGGTTCTTCTCCAGCACCTGGGCCATGATGTGCGCCCGGCTTCCCCCGGGCTGGCTCAGGCCCCGGCGAAAATATTCCTGCTGGTATGTTTCGTTGGCACGAAAGTTATAGTAGGCCGTCTCGGTGGCCTTAGTCAGCCATTGCCGTGGATCATCCGCTGGACTATGGTCCCAGCCCTCCGGCAGGTCGGCGGGGCGAAACTCCTCCGGCTGGATGGAGAGGGTGGAGAGGAACTGGTAGTTGAGTTCTACCAGCTTCTCCGGCTCTGTCTTACTAAGGTTCGTGATGTACAGAGCGTGGTTGTAATCCCTGAAGGCGTCCCAGTAGTCCTCCCAGGTCATACCGTTCTCCCGCAACCAGCCGTAGGCTTTGAACTGACTGCGGGTGAGGATGATATCCACACTGCGGACGGGGTGCGCCTTGCCCCAGATGTCCACGATGGTTTGGGTGCCGCTGCGCTTCAAAAAGTCCTTGAAATCCACCTGATGTAGCATCCCCTTGATGTAGGGCATCCGGATCTGGAAGGAGGTGTGAGTGTGGCTGCCGCAGCAGGCCTTGTCTACTACCTCGGCATACTCTTTGGAGATGAGGCCTACGCCGTCAAAGCAGGTGATGTCCAGATCTTCCAGTGTATCTGCCCGGTAAAAGGTTCCCGGTTCATCTCCTTCTCGCAGGGTGATGACAGGTGCTCGCTCCACTCTCTTGGTTGGATTGTCTATGACGATGACCCGGTGATTTTTGTCAATGCGGATGCCGTCCACCCGGGTTCCGCTGGAGAACATGAGACCGTTGTAGGCGTAGAGTTTACTGAGTTGGCATCGGCCCAGTTCCATATTCAGAATGATCCGCTGGCGCATGGGCTCGTACAGTTCCGCCCGGATGAAGGAGAGGCGGGACTGGCGGCTCATGCTGGCGGAGCGCTCAAAGGCCACATAGCGGCAGGGACCGCCGCCGAAGTCCAGGGTGATCCCCTCTGGACGGAACATGTCTCTGGCCTTTTCCCGGCGGACCTGCTGCGTCCTTCCGGTTCCACGCCGGTCAAAGATCCCGGCGAAGTCCATATAGAACAGCACATCGGAAAGCGCTGTGACTTTCTCATCGCCACGCTCTCGCCAGCCCTTTCCATGGAGTTGGTACATCAGCTGGTGGAACATGGCGCAGCTGTCCTGCTCGTGCTTGGCACCCGGTACCTTGCAGTGCTCGGTGGCACTGCGGTTCAGAGCAAAGGTGTAGATACCGTTTTGCTCCGCGGCATAACTCATCACCGCCCGGGCAGAGAGTTCGTAGATCTGATAGGTCGCCATTGGCTCACCTCCGTTTGCTCCATTCTACCACAAACCATTTCAAAATCAAAATGGATACTACTCCCACTTCTTTTGAGGTGGGAGCTTTTTGTATTCAAATTCTTGAAATGGAGGTATCAAACATGAACAACAAAATGAACCATCCCCTGATCACAGTAGACGGCAGAACCCTGATGGATCGTCCGCTGGAGCTGCCCAATTTTGTGGTGGACACCCTGATCTCTCAGGGTCTGCACATCCTGGCTGGCTCACCAAAGGTGGGCAAGTCCTGGTTGGCTCTGTGGCTGGCGGTGACGGTGGCCAAGGGAGAACCGGTCTGGAACATGACCACCAGGCAGGGCACCACCCTCTATCTCTGTCTGGAGGATTCCGTCCTCCGCATCCAGAACCGCCTCTTTGAGATCACCGAGGATGCACCAGACAGCGTCCACTTCTGCACGGAGTGCGCCCTCATCGGCCAAGGGTTGGAGGAACAGGTGGACGCATTCGTCGCCGCATACCCCGACACCGTGCTGGTCATCATTGACACCCTGCAGATGGTCCGTCCGATCCACGACGCCACCTACGCCAATGACTACCGGGATCTGTCTGTGCTCAAGCGGCTGGCGGACAAGCACGGCGTTGCCATCCTGCTCATCCATCATCTGCGGAAAGAAAAGGCGGAGGATGTGTTCCACCGGATCTCCGGGACCACCGCCATCAGCGGCGCGGTGGATTCCAGCTTCACACTGGTGGAAGAAAAGCGGGGCAGCGGCAGAGCCAAACTGACCTGCGTGGGCCGGGACATCGAATACCGGGAACTGGAGCTTCGACGCAGCGAGGAAAATGTGTGGGAGCTGGTTTCGGATAGCCGGACACAGCCGGAACTATTGGAGGGGCAAATCGTTGTTCTCCTCTCTGCATTTATGAGCAGCAGAACAACATTTATCGGCACTCCCACGGAGCTCTCCGAAAAGATCGACCCTGACAGAATCGAAGGGGTAACGCCCAAAAAGATTTCAAGGCTGATCCTGCAAAGCATTGAGGCCCTAAGAAAAAATGGGATTCAGGCAACGGTTCGCCGCAGCAACGGGAAGCGAGTAATTGAGCTGCGTCGTGCCGATAGTGTCGATTTGGAGGGTGACGGAGAAATCGTCCCTATCGACCCTGTCGAGACGCTGTGCGGCGATTTGCGGGCAGTTTCCAGGTGCGGCGAGTAAACTCCCGCAAGGCAAACCATATGCACCGCAGTCCTACACCAGAAAGGACAAGGTGCAATCATGGAAAAAAACAAGAGAGTATATTGCCTCTATCGAGTCTCTACCAAAGGACAGGTAGAAAAAGATGATATCCCGATGCAGAAACAATACTGCCGTGAATTTGCGGAAAGCCAGGGATGGACGATCATCAAAGAATTTGCGGAAAAAGGTGTCTCGGGTTTCAAGGTGGCTGCCGCTGACCGCGACGCGATTCAAGAGATCCGCCAGGACGCTGAGGAACGGAAGTTTGACATCCTGCTGGTGTTCATGTTCGACCGCCTGGGGCGGCGGGACGATGAGACACCCTTCGTAGTAGAGTGGTTCATCCGCAACGGAATCGAAGTGTGGAGCGCAATGGAAGGGCAGCAGAAGATGGATGATCATATCGACAAACTGCTGAACTATATCCGTTACTGGCAGGCCTCCGGCGAGAGCCTCAAAACCTCTGCCCGAACAAAGACACGCCTTTCGCAAATCGTGCAGGAGGGGAGGTTCCGGGGCGGGATCGTCCCCTATGGATACCGCCTGGAAAAGCAGGGGCGCTTCAATAAAAAGAATCACGAAGTCAACGAGATTCTGGTTGACCCGGATGAAGCTGCGGTGGTGCGCATCATCTTTGAAAAATATGTCTATGAGGGGTTCGGCGCACAGCGGTTGTCCCGGTGGTTATATAACAACGGCTATCTCAATCGAAAGGGAACCAACTTCGCCAATACCACCATCATCAAAATGCTGAAGAACATCATGTATGTGGGAATCCTGCGCAGTGGGGAAACACGCTCAGAAATCTTTCCGGAGCTGCAAATTGTTCCGCTGGATCTGTATGAGCGAGCACAGGAGTTGATGGAGGCCAGGACAATGCACCACAATGAAGTGCCCTTTAACTCCAAGGGGAAGGCGCTGCTCTCCGGGATGGTCTACTGCGCCCACTGTGGTTCCAAACTGGTGCTGACCACCAGCAGCGGTAGACGCGCCAAGGGTGAGCCCAAACGGGAAACCCATATCCGATATGCCTGCCACTACAAGATCCGCCATCCTCAGGACTGTGACGGCCAGACCGGATACTCCGGCGAGAAACTGGACGGCATTATTGATAAGATCGTCATCCAACTCTTTGAGCGGATGAAGACTGCACCCAGGAGCCAGCTCATTCAAAAGCAGCGGGAGAAGGAACTCCAACTGGCAAACAGTTCGGTGGCCAATCTGGAGAAACTCCATGCCTCCGCAGAACGGGAGCTGGAGAGCTACAAGAAAGAGATCATCAAGACCATCAATGGGACTGGCAGTTTTGGAGCGGACATCCTCGGTGAGATGATAGAGGACACCCGAAGCAAACTGGCGGCGCTGGCACAGGAATTGGAACAGGCCAAGGAAAAAGCGGCTGATCTGAAGAGCTCTGCCGTTGCCGTCCAAAAGGAGTATGACAAGATTATGTCCTGGGCCGACCTGTATGCGGGGAGTAGTATCGAGGGAAAGAAGATGATCCTGCGGCAGCTCATTGAGCGGGTAAATATCGGGAGGAACTTTGAAATCGAAGTGGAATTCAAAATCAGTGTCACACAGTTCTTCGACTTCCTGCATCCGGAAGGGGACAAGAGTGTGTACTATCGTGCATCCTGAAAGCATGAAAAAACTCGGGAGATCTCAAAACGAGATCTCCCGAGTGTGGTGGACCTAATCGGGATCGAACCGACGACCTTACGGATGCGAACCGTACGCTCTCCCAGCTGAGCTATAGGCCCAAATCAACAGTTCCAAAAGGGGAACAGAAGAATAAAGCAATATGAAATTATAGATGAGGCAGAAAACCGAACCCTTTGCGCTCCCAGCTGAGCTATAGGCCCATATTTGGTTGTTTTGTATATTTTTGCTTGTTCTGTTTGTGCAGTTTGCTGTTCTGACCGGGCCCGTGTTATGTTGCGCTTGCTCTCCCAGCTGAGCTACGAGCCCATATTGGCCGTTTTCAATCAAAAAAGCTATGAAAAACGGATTTTGAGATATTCAATTTTGAGGGGGAAGTCCGGGAAATTGGACTGCTAAATTGGAAGGGAACCAGAGCTGTGGGATGTAACTGCATATGGATGCAAACCGAACGCTCTCTCATGTCATATCGAATTAGGTAACTTGACTCTGTGCGGTTAACACTTTGTGGCGCAGACCATGCAACGGTTAAATCTAATGCCAGACTGACCGTAAATATATATGCCATGATATGAGCGTGACTGCTGCGCTTGCTGGATAGAAGGAAACGCACCAAGTCACAGAAGCCTTAACACTCGAATATTATAGCACAATTCAAAGCATTGTAAAGAGCTTTTTGAAAAAAAGTGAAAAGTGATATTGATAAATGAGAGGAAATGATGTATGATATCAAATACAGCCTTCCGATGGGCGGCGCTTATGGAGCCGGCCTGCGGCAAGGCCGCACTAGTCGGGGAGTTAGCGGTGCCCTGTACCTGCAACCCGCTATAGCAGGGATGAATCCCGGCCCCCGGAACAGCGTTGTGCCGTCTGACCCTGGTAAGCAGCGATGATGGATCGGTCCCGCGCAAGGTCGCACCGTGAACCGTGTCAGGCGGGGAACCGAGCAGCACTAAGCGGACCGTGAGCTGTGCCGCGGGGGTTCCGCTCCTGAGCCGGCTGCCAGGGTAACGGGCATAACGTTGTCTCCAAAGGTCGGTGTGCGGTCTTGCCATGTGCCGGACGATCAGGGAGGGGCGGGGCCACGCAGCCTCCGCCCCTCCCATTATTTTTGTGAGGTGACCGGTTTGTATCAGGCTTTATACCGCAAATGGCGGCCCCGAACCTTTGACGACGTGGTAGGCCAGGCCCATATCACGGAGACCCTCAAGCGGCAGGTGGAGACCGGTCGCCTCTCCCACGCCTACCTGTTTACAGGTACCCGGGGCACCGGCAAGACCACCTGCGCCAAGATCCTGGCCCGGGCGGTGAACTGTGAGCACCCGGTGAACGGCAACCCCTGCAATCACTGCCCCTCCTGTCTGGGGATCGAAAACGGTTCTATTCTGGACGTTTTGGAGCTGGACGCCGCCTCCAACAACGGCGTAGATCAGGTCCGGGCTCTGCGGGACGAGGCGGTCTATACCCCTGCCGCTGTCCGCAAGCGGGTGTACATCGTGGACGAGGTGCATATGCTGTCCCAGGCCGCCTTCAACGCCCTGCTGAAGATCCTGGAGGAGCCTCCCGCCCATCTGATGTTCATTCTGGCTACCACTGAGCTGCACAAGGTGCCCGCCACCATTAAATCCCGCTGCCAGCAGTTTGCCTTCAAGCGGATCCTGCCCGGCGACATTGCCGCCCGGCTGGCCTATGTGGCCCGACAGGAGGGTATGGAGCTGAGAGGGGAGGGGGCGGAGCTGTTGGCCCGGTTGGCTGACGGCGGCCTGCGGGACGGCCTGTCCCTGCTGGACCAGTGCGCCACCCCGAATGGTCCCATCGGGGAGCAGGAGGTGCTGGACGCCCTTGGCCTGGCAGGCAATCTGGAGACCGCTAACCTGCTGGAGCAGGTTGGCAGCGGCGACGCCCAAAGCGCCCTGGAGACCCTGGCCCGGCTGTACGGCGCGGGCAAGGAGGTGGGCAGCCTGATGGGAGAGCTGGCCGCCCTGGTCCGGGACCTGCTGGTACGCAAAACCGCCCCCAGGGGGGGCGCGGCCCTGCTTACCGGTGGATACGATGAGAATACCATGCGCAGGCTGTCCAATCTGTTTCAGCCCGCCCGGCTGGTGCAGATGCTGGGCCTGCTTCAGACCACCATCGCCGATCTGCCCCGCAGCGGGAACCGACGTACCGATGCCGAGCTTTGCTTGATCCGGCTGTGCGACCCGGCCCTGGATGAGAGCATGGCGGGCTTCAATGCCCGGCTGGCCCGGCTGGAGGAGCTGCTGGCGGGAGGGGTACCGGCTGCCTGCCCTGTGCCCCAGAAGAGCCTGAAGCGGGAGGAGCCTGCTCCTGCCGCCCCCACGACAGCGGTGGACACCCCGCCCTGGGAGGAAGAGCGGCCCCCGCTGCCCGAGGAGCCCGGCGAACCGGTGGGCTATGAGGAGCCGCCCCTCCAGGCTGCACCGCAGCCTGTGCCCCAGATTATCCCCGGGCCGGCAGTCCAGTCCGCGGATCTGTGGCCCGGCCTGGTGGCCAGCTTGCGGAGCCGGTTCCCGGCGGTATACCCCTTCCTGAGTAATCCCACGGCGGTACAGGGGGTACTGGAAGAGCATACCCTGACGCTGTGGGTGGATACCGACTTCACTAAGAGCATGGTGGGCACCCCACCGGTGCTGAAGGCCCTGGCGGAGCTGGCCTCCACACAGACCGGTCGGGAGGTCCGGTGTGCGGTCAAGGTGGGAACCCCTCCGGTGTCTGCACCTGTTCAGGAGCACGATAATCTGGATGACCTGCTGGCCATGGGCCAGCAATTTGACAATATCATCATTGAAGAATAAAGGAGTTGCGACTATATGGCCAAGGGATTCAACAGCCGCGGATTTGGCGGCATGGGCGGCGGCATGAATATGAATATGATGAAGCAGGTCCAGAAGATGCAGCAGGACATGATGAAGATGCAGCAGGAGCTGGAGAGCAAGACCTACACCGCCGCGGCGGGTGGCGGGGCCGTGAGTGCCACCGTTACCGGCAAGCGGGTGGTGGAAAGTGTCACTATCGATCCCGACGCCGTGGACCCGGAGGATGTGGAGATGCTTCAGGACATGATCGTGGCGGCGGTGAACGAGGCCCTGCGCGCGGCGGAGAACGACTCCGCTTCTACCATGCAGCAGCTCACCGGCGGCCTCAACCTGCCCTTCTGAGAAACTGATATCAAAAAGAGCTGCCATACCCATGGCAGCTCTTTTTGTGGGAACATAGGGGAGGCCTAGAGATGGAGCAACAGATACAAATGTCCGAGCGATTCCGGGTGGGGGCCCTGCTGGCGGTGGCCGGGGGACTGCTGGACGCCTATACCTACCTGACGCGGGGCAGGGTGTTTGCCAATGCCCAGACGGGTAACATCGTGCTGTTGGGGGTGTGTCTGGCGGAGAGAAGGTGGGGGGATGCGGTCCGCTACCTGGTTCCGGTTCTGGCTTTTGTGGTGGGAGTACTGGTCGCTGAGTGGATCAAAAGCCGGTTTAAGGAATCGTCCGCCGTCCACTGGCGGCAGATCTCCGTCAGTATGGAGGTTGTGGTGCTGTTGCTGGTGGCCCTGCTGCCTCATACAATGGACGCTCTGGCCAACATCTCCGTCTCCTTTGTGTGCGCCGTGCAGGTGGAGAGCTTCCGCAAGGTCCACGGCAGTGCCTTTGCCACAACCATGTGTACCGGCAATCTGCGCAGCGGTACTGAGCAGCTCTGGTTATATCTGCGTAGCGGACAGCGGGAGCATTTGAGCCGATTGGTCCACTATGGGGGAATCAATCTCTGTTTTATCGTGGGCGCGGCTCTTGGAGCCTGGCTCAGCGGTGTTATGGGTTCGTATGCTGTGGGGGCCGCCTGTATCCCGCTGCTGGTCACGTTGCTGTTGATGGCCAGCGAGAGGAACTGAGAAGCTGTGTCAGACGGCTGGAGGGCCATTGAAAATCGAAAGACCGGCGGGAAATGAGGCCACTTCCCGCCGGTCTTGTCTGTTATATCCGGCCCAGCCGGCTTTTGAAGTCCTGATACCCGAATTGAGTTAGGGGGGAGAGAACGCCCTCTCCTGTCAAGGTCCAGATGTCCGGCAGGGGCATCCCGTTGAAGGTGTTGTTTTTGCAGGTGGTGTAGATGGCCATGTCCCCAAAGACCACCAGGTCGCCCGCAGCCAATGGGGCGGCGAAGGCATAGTCGCCGATCACATCGCCTGCCAGGCAGGTGGGGCCGGCCAGCCGGTAAGGGTATCCCTCCGTGCCGCCGGCCACAGCCCCCAGGATAGGGGGCTGATAGGGCATTTCCAGCACGTCGGGCATGTGGCAGGCGGCGCTGGCGTCGAGGATGGCGATGCGGATGCCGCCGTTTTCCACGATATCCAGCACCCGGCTCACCAGATACCCTGCATTGAGAGCAACGGCCTCTCCTGGCTCCAGATAGACTGTTACACCCCAGGTATCCTGGGCATGTCGGATACAGCTTTCCAGGGTGTTCAGGTCGTAATCGGGGCGGGTGATGTGGTGGCCGCCTCCCATGTTGAGCCAACGCATCTTAGGCAGCACATCCCCGAATTTGTCCGCTACTGCCTCCAGCGTGGTGCGCAGGTCGTCGGAGTTTTGCTCGCATAGGGTATGGAAGTGGAGACCGTCCAGCAGTGCCAGCAGGGAAGGGGACATCTCTCTGTTCCATACAGCCCGGGTGACTCCCATACGGCTGCCGGGGGCGCAGGGATCGTAGATGGCGTGGCCCTCCTGGGTGGAGCACTCCGGATTGATCCGCAGGCCCACCTGTTTGCCCGCCGCCTTGGCTACGGGGCCAAATTTGGCCAGCTGGTGGATGGAGTTAAAGACGATGTGCCCGGCGTACCGGAGCAGTTCTTCAAACTGGTCCTCCCGGTAGGCCCCGCAGAACACGTGGACCTCCTTGCCGGGCATCTCCTCCCATCCTAAACGGGCCTCATAGAGGCCGCTGGCCTCGGTGCCGGCCAGATACTGAGACAGAAGCGGATAGAAATCATAGTTGGAAAAAGCCTTCTGGGCCAGGAGCACCTTGCAGCCGGTGCGCCGGGCCAAGGTGGCAAGGCGCTTGCCATTTTCCCGCAGTCGGTTTTCGTCGATGACGTAACCAGGGGTGGGCAGAGTGGACAACAGAGGCTCCGGGCCGCCGTAGGGGCGCAGCCCCCCAAAGGGAGGGGTGGTGAGGTCCAGAAAAGCCATCAGTCCACCAGTACCGGGTCGTGGCTCTCACTGCGGGGCAGGCCGTATTTGTCCAGAGCGTCCAGGAAGGGATCGGGATCAAACTCCTCCACGGTGTGGACCCCCTTCTGGGTCCACTTGCCGGTGAGCAGCATGAGGGCGCCACACATAGCGGGCACGCCGGTGGTGTAGCTGATGGCCTGGCTGGCCACCTCCTTGTAGCATTCCTGGTGGTCGCACACATTGTAGATGTAGTAGGTCTTGTCCTTGCCGTCCTTCTTGCCGGTGAAGATACAGCCGATGTTAGTCTTGCCGTGGGTGCGGGGGCCCAGGCTGGCGGGGTCGGGCAGCAGGGCTTTCAGGAACTTGATGGGCACGATCTGGTGGCCCTCAAACTCGATGGGGGTAGTGGACAGCATCCCCACGTTCTCCAGACACTTCATGTGGGTCAGATAGCTCTGACCAAAGGTCATGAAGAAGCGGATGCGTTTGACCTCGGGGATGTTCTCTGCCAGGGACTCGATCTCCTCGTGGTGGAGCAGGTACATATCCTTCTGGCCCACCTGGTCGAAGTTGTACTCCCGCTTGATGGACATGGCGGGGATCTCCACCCAGTGACCGTCCTCCCAGTAGGAGCCGGGGGCGGACACCTCCCGCAGGTTGACCTCCGGGTTGAAGTTGGTGGCGAAGGGATAGCCGTGGTCGCCGCCGTTGCAGTCCAGAATGTCAATGGTATCGATGGTGTCGAACTCATGCTTTTTGGCGTAGGCGCAGTAGGCCTGGGTGACGCCGGGGTCAAAGCCGCAGCCCAGCAGGGCAGTGAGGCCGGCCTTCTCGAACTTCTCCCGGTAGGCCCACTGCCAGGTGTAGTCGAAGTAGGCGGAGAAGCCCTTCTCCTTGCACCGCTTCTCGTAAGCGGCCTTCCACTCCGGTTCCTCGATGTCCTCGGGCTCATAGTTGGCGGTGTCCATATAGTTGACTCCGCAGGCCAGGCAGGCGTCCATGATGGTCAGATCCTGGTAGGGCAGGGCGATGTTCATCACCAGGTCAGGCTGATAGCGCTTGATAAGGGCGATGACCTCCTCCACCTTGTCGGCGTCCACCTGGGCGGTGGTGATTTTGGTGGCGGTCTTGCCCGCCAATTCAGCGGCCAGCTGGTCGCACTTGGACTTGGTGCGGCTGGCGATGCACAGCTCACTGAATACCTCGCTGACCTGGCAGCACTTGCGGATGGCTACGTTGGCTACGCCGCCGCAGCCGATGACCAGTACTTTACTCATAATGGTTCTCCTTTATTGTAAAATGTAGCGGTTTATTTGGACAGGGTCAGCAGCAGCTCCCGCAGCACCTTGCAGGCGGCGGCGGTGGACACCCCGCTGTGGTCCAGCATGGGGGCCAGCTCGTTCACATCGGCCCCCACCACGTTGGCGCGGCACACCAGCCGCATGGCCTCCAGCAGCTGGGGGAAGGTGACGCCCCCCGCCTCGGGGGTGCCGGTGCCGGGGAACACGGCCGGGTCCAGACAGTCCAGGTCGATGGTGAAATAGACCGGAGCGCCGACCCTGGCCAGGGCTTCGGTCAGCTCTGCCAGTCCCTCAAACCCAAAGGGGTGCAGGTCGGTGTGGGCCTTGGCGAACCGGAACTCCTCCCGGTCCCCGCTGCGGATGCAGAACTGATGGATACGCCCGTCCCCCAGCAGATCGTGGCACCGGCGGAGCACACAGGCGTGGCTCAGCCTGGCGCCCAGGTAGTCGTCCCGCAGGTCGGCATGGGCGTCAAAGTGGATGATGTGCAGATCGGGATAGCGGGCAAAGACCGCCCGGACGGAGCCCAGGGTCACCAGGTGCTCCCCTCCCAGCAGCAATGGCAGCTTGCCGGCGGACAGGATCTCCTCCGCCCGGGCCTGGATGTCCGCCAGGGCGGCCTCGGCGCTGCCGAAGCACAGCTCCAGGTCACCGCTGTCAAAAATATGGCAGTCGGTCAGGTCCTTGTCCTGATAGGGGCTGTAGGTCTCCAGGCCGAAGCTCTCGTGGCGCATGGCGGCAGGGCCGAACCGGGCGCCGGGTCGGAAGCTGGTGGTGGAGTCAAAGGGGGCGCCAAAGAGGACGATGTGGGCCTCATCAAAGCCGCTGTCGCAGCCGATAAAGGTCTCGATATTGGGGTTCACTGTTCTACCTCCTCCAGCATCTGCTCCAGAAAGGCGGGGAGGAAGAAGGCCCCGGTGTGGAGACGGACGGTGTAATACCTGGTTTTCAGGTTGAGGGAGAGCCACTTCTCCTTGTCCAGATCGTCGATGGGGTGGTATTTCTTGCTGGCAAAGCCGAAGAGCCAGTACCCGGCGGCATAGGTGGGGATGTGGGCCTGGTATACCCGGCTGATGGGAAAGGTGCTGACGATCCGCTTGTGGCTGCGCTGCATGGCCTCGGCGTCGTGGCGGTAGAAGGGGCTGCCCTGCTGGTTGACCATGATGCCGTCGTCCTTCAGGGCGTTGTAGCAGATGCCGTAAAATTCCCGGGTGAAGTAGCCCTCTGAGGGGCCGAAGGGATCGTTGGAGTCCACGATGATGAGGTCGTACTGGGCCTTCCGGCGGCGGATGAACCGCAGGGCGTTGTCAAAGTAGATGTGCACCCGCTTGTCGTCCAGGCGGCAGGCGTTTTCCGGCAGGTAGCACCGGCAGGCTTCCACCACCTGGGCGTCCATCTCCACCAGGTCGATGGAGCGGATGGAGTCGTACCGGGCCAGCTCCCGCACCACGCCCCCGTCTCCGGCGCCAATGACCAGCACGTCCTGGATGTGGGGGTGGACCGCCATGGGCACATGGGTCATCATCTCGTCGTAGATGAACCCATCCCGCTCGGTGAGCATCACGTTGCCGTCCAGGGTGAGCACCTTGCCAAACTCCGGAGTGTCGTAGATGTCGATCTGCTGGTAGTCGCTCTTGTGAGAGTAGAGGTGGCGGTTGACCCGGAGACTGTGCTTCACGTCGGGGGTGTGAAATTCGTCAAACCAAAGTTCCATCACAATCCCTCCTGCTGCAAAATGTTCAGGTGCTCAATCTCCGGGTCCTCGGGGCCGGTCATGGAGCAGCCCTTGGCCTTAGCGTACTGGATGTACTCTAGGATTTCAGCGGTGATCCGCTCCCCGGGAGCCAGGATGGGGATGCCGGGGGGATAGCACATGACGAATTCGCTGCACACCTTGCCCACGCTGTCCGCCAGGGGCACGCTGACCTTGTCAGCGTAGAAGGCGTCCTGGGGGCTGATGACCACCTCGGGGTCGATGTACTCCTGGTTCATTAGGCCGGAGGGGTCGGTCTGGTACCGGCGGCGGATCTCCGCCAGGGCGCTCACCAGCCGCTCCAGCTCCTGGTACCGGTCACCGATGGACAGGTAGGCCAGGATGTTGCCGATGTCTCCGAACTCGATCTGGATGTCGTACTCGTCCCGGAGCAGGTCGTATACCTCGATGCCCGCCAGGCCGATATCCCGGGTGTGGATACTCAGCTTGGTGGGGTCGAAATCGTAGATGGAGTCCCCATTGATAAGCTCCTGGCCAAAGGCGTAGTAGCCGCCGATGGCGTTGATCTCCTCCCGGGCATACTCCGCCATATCAGTGACCCGCTGGAATACGGTCCTGCCCCGGAGGGCCAGGTTGCGGCGGCTGATATCCAGGCTGGACATGAGCAGGTAGCTGCCCGAGGTGGTCTGTGTCAGGTTGATGATCTTGCGCACGTGGCCTTCGGGCAGGTTGGGCCCGGTGAGCAGCAGGGAGGACTGGGTGAGGCTGCCGCCGCTCTTGTGCATGGACACGGCGGCCATATCTGCCCCCGCCGCCATGGCGGACACCGGCATGTGATCCCCAAAGTAGAAATGGGTGCCGTGGGCCTCGTCGGCCAGGCAGTACATCCCGGCGTCGTGGGCCATACGCACGATGGCCCGCAGGTCGGAGCAGATGCCGTAGTAGGTGGGGTTGTTCACCAGCACCGCCACCGCGTCGGGGTGCTCGGCAATGGCCCGGGCCACCTGCTCCCGCTTCATGCCCAGGGAGATGCCCAGCCGGTGGTCTACCTCCGGGTTCACATACACGGGGATGGCCCCGCACAGTACCAGGGCGTTGATGACGCTGCGGTGGACATTCCGGGGCAGGATGATCTTGTCCCCCCGCTTGCAGGTGGACAGTACCATGCTCTGCACCGAGCTGGTGGTGCCCCCCACCATGAGAAAAGCCTGGGCGGCGCCGAAGGCGTCGGCGGCCAGCTCCTCCGCCTGCCGGATCACCGAGATGGGGTGGCACAGGTTGTCCAGAGGCTTCATGCTGTTGACGTCGATGGTGACGCACTGTTCCCCCAGGAAGGCGGCCAGCTCTGGGTTGCCCCGGCCCCGCTTGTGGCCGGGCACGTCGAAGGGGACCACCCGCATCTGGCGGAAGGTCTGGAGGGCCTCATAGATGGGGGCTCTGTTCTGGTCCAGTTTGTTCTCTTTGTTCATCGGTCAGCACCTCACAGGCAAAAGGCGCTTTTGAGCAGCAAAAAACGCAAGCCCGTCATGCGGCTTGCGTTTCGATCAATTCCACAGCCCCCTGAAGCTCCGACAAAAAACGCCCCCACGGCTACGCCGGCGGATGGCCGGGGACGGGGAGAGGAGCGGAACAGGGGGGAGACGCGTGGTACACAGAGTCTATATAGCAACAAAATACTTTTACTACTCTTTATTGACCGTTTCACAAGTCTGCGCAAAAACGCATTTCGGTTATAAAGTAACCAACTTATAAAATTTGAGCTTTTAACTCAATCAATAAGGCGGCAAACCGCCAATCGGCAGTGGACCCGGCTGTCCGTATGGCCTTGACTCCCAGAGGAGTGGTCCCAGTATTCTTCGCTAGATGACTCTATGCGGATTGTTTTGTACTATATCACACTCCCTCTCCGATGTCAATGGCCCGGAACGGATTGTGGAGAAACTGCCACCCCAGCGGAGCGGCGCCGGAGCGATTGCAATTTTTCCCCTGATCGGCTAAAATGAATCTTGCCGTCCGGAAGGGCGGCGGAAACGCCATATAGCAAGAGGAGTACTGGTATGACACTGAAAGAATTGGGAGAGTTGAAGCGGCGCCTTCGCCCCGACAAAAACGCCATCAGTCACATCTATGGTTGCTATGTAAACAGCAAACGTGAGGTCATCTCATATCTGGACGGACCTCTGGGCGCCATGCCTCAAGAGGAGACGGAAAAGTATTTAAGCCTGCTGAAGAAGGGCCTGTCCGGCGGGCTGGGCCGCAATCTCATCGATATCGTGTTTTCCACCGCCCAGGTGGCCGACAGTGAGGAGCACCGACTGCTGACCGCCCTGCGGGATTCGGAGCTGAAGGACGCCGGCGCCCGGGAACGGTTTTACAGGCTGGTCATGGAGGCTCTGGATCTGGAGGACAGCAATTATCTGATTCTGCTGGCCTGCGACAAGTATGATGTGCCCCGGCGCGACAAGGAGGGTGAGCTCCGGGCGGAGGAGGGGGATGAGGTGTTCCGCTACATCCTCTGCTGTGTCTGCCCGGTGAAAGACGGAAAGCCGGAGCTCAGCTTTTTCTCCGGGGACAATGAGTTTCACAGCAGCATCGCCAATCAGATCGTTTCCCCGCCGGAGCTTGGGTTTCTGTTTCCCGCCTTTGATGACCGGCGGGCCAATCTCTACAATGCCCTGTTCTACACCAGAAAGCCAGATCAGATCCACCATGAGTTTATTGACGCTGTGTTCCATACCGATCCTCCTCTTTCCGCCGCCGAGCAGAAGGAGCGGTTCCGGACTGCCATCAGTGAAGGGTTAGCGGACGAACTGCGGATGGAGGTGGCCCAGATCCTCCATGAGCGGCTGCGGGAGAAAATCACGGAGCATAAGGAGCGCAAGGACCCGGAGCCGCTGGTGGTGACTGCCCGGGAGGTGGCGGACATTCTGCGGGACAGCGGGGTGGCGGATGAGCGGATCGCCGACTTCCAGGCCCGGTGGACCGAGCAGTTTGGGGAGGGCGCCGTCCTTGATCCGGAGAATATCATTGACAGCAAGCGGTTCGAGGTCAGGACGGCGGACGCAGCCGTCACCTTGGAGCCCGAGCGCAGCTATCTGCTGGAGACCAGGGTCATTGACGGCAGGCGCTACCTCCTGCTCCCCGCAGACGAGCAGGTGGAGGTCAACGGGATGGCGGTGGCCGCCGGGGCGCCCGGCGCAAAAAACGGCACAGAGGTCGCGCCGTGACGGGACCTCTGTGCTGTAGGGCACCAATATTATGCGGAACGCCGGGGTTCTCCCCGGCGTTCCGTTTTCGTATGTCTGGTTGCTTTTCTATGTATCGGGATATGGTGAGGGGCCTGGAGCGGTCATCTCCGCCTGCGGCGTCCGCCGGTGTAGCGGCCGCCGCTGTAGTAGCGCCGCCGTCCGCCGCCCCGCCGGCCCCGGAAAAAGACCCCGCGGACGATCAGCACCAGGATGACCACAAGAATGACTACCAGCAGGATCTTCACCCACAGCTGGGAGAAGAACTTCTGGATGCGGTCCAGGTTGTACATCAGGGTGTCCACCTCCACCCCGATGCTGGCGATCAGGGGGAGGGAACCGTATTCCTTGCCGTTGAAGGAGGCGGTGATGGTGCCCATGACGGCGCCCTTTTCCACCGGGGCTTCCACGCTCTTGGCGTTGAGTGTGCAGTTGAACTCAAAATCCTCCGGGCTCACGTCATTGGGCAGCAGGGCGGTGATCTCCCCCTGGGGCTCCAGGGTGACGTAGTTGGTACCCTTACCAAGGGTGACCTCTACCTCGGGAATGTCCCGCTTGGTGGAGTCCAGGATGGTCTGGGTGGAGAAATTCTGGAAGCCCCAGTCAAAGAGCCGGGTGGTCTCAATGAAGTCGGTGCGACCGGCGCTGCCGGTGGCTCCCTCCTCCCGCTCACAGCCCATGACCACGGAGATCAGGTCACGATCCTCCCGGGTGGCGGCGGCGGCCAGACACAGACCGGCTTCCGGCGTGGAGCCGGTTTTAATGCCGGTGGCGTAGGAGTACAGGTAGCCGATCACGTTCCAGGTGGAGATGAGACCGTTGGTATTATACACGGTGCGGGGTTCCTCGTGGAGGTTGGTGGCGGGCATCTCGTAGCTTTTGGTGGATACGATCTCCCGGAAGGTGTCGTGCTTCATAGCCTCCTGACACATGAGGAAAATGTCATAGGCAGTGGTGTAGTGGTTGTCGTCATGGTAGCCGTGGGTGTTGGCGAAGTGGGTGTCCGCCATGCCCAGCTCCGCGGCCCGCTGGTTCATCAGGGTCACGAAGGTCTCCACATCGCCGCTCACCGCAGCTGCCATCACGTTGCAGGCCTCGTTGGCGGAGGGAAGGAGCGCGGCATACAGCAGATCAATGACCCGTACCTGCTCCCCCTCCTTGATATCGGCGGTGGATGCCCCCGAGCCGATGCCGGTATGGATGCTGCTGCCGGCGGTGACCGTCTGCTCCAGAGTGAGCTTGCCCGCGTCCACCGCCTCCAGGGTGAGCAGGCAGGTCATCACCTTGGTGATGGAGGCGGGGTACATCTTCTCGTGGGCGTTTTTCTCATAGAGGATCTCGCTGGTGTTGGCGTCCACCAGAATAGCCGCTTTTGCGTTGGCATCCATGGAATCCAGGATGGCGCTGCCGCTGCTTGCGGCGGCAAAGGGGGTGAGCAGGCCGGCGACCAGCACCAGAGCCAGCATCCATGTGAGCAGGCGTGATTTTTTCATAGGAAACTCCCTTTTTCTATGTTATAATATAATTCACACACATTATAGCAAACCCAACACCGGGACGCAACGGGGAGGCGGTTACAAAAAATGAAGATTTCCAGGCTAGAGCTCATCTCCCTGCTGCTGGCCGTGGCATTCGGGGCCTTTGCCGCCGGCTGGTTCCTCCGGGGGACCGGCAGCGCCCAACCGGTCCGGGTGGAGACTCGGAATGTGTTGGCCCTACCCGCGGCCTCGTCTACTCCAAAGCCTGCCGCCTCCGTCAGTCCGGCGGCTTCGTCCAGTCCTACCGTTCCGACGGAGAGCGGCGGCCTGGTGGACCTGAACACCGCCACGGCGGAGGAGCTGATGACCTTGCCGGGCATTGGGGAAAAACGGGCCGCCGATATCATTGCCGATCGGGAGGCCAACGGCCCTTTCCGGATGCCGGAGGACCTGACCCGGGTCAGCGGCATTGGTGAGGGGATTTTGGAAGGGCTGCTGGAGTATGTGACGGTCTCTTAAGTAAGGAGGATGACCTTGAAGATATTGGTTGTTGACGACGAAAAGGTTCTGGTCAAAGGCATCAAATTCAACCTGGAAAGCGAGGGCTATCAGGTGGAGGCGGGCTATGATGGGGAGCAGGCTGTGGAGCTGGCCCGGAGCGGCAGCTTCGACCTGATCATCCTGGATCTGATGATGCCCAAGATTGATGGGCTCCAGGCCTGTATGCGCATCCGGGAGTTTTCCAACGTGCCCATCATCATGCTCACCGCCCGCAGCGAGGACGCAGACAAGATCATTGGATTTGAATGCGGGGCGGACGATTATATCACCAAGCCCTTCAATATCCTGGAGCTGAAGGCCCGGGTGCGGGCCCTCCTCCGCCGGGCGGGGATGGCTGCCCAGCAGACGGGGAGCGGCGGCAAACTGACCATGGGCCACATCATCCTGGACCCGGATGCCCGGGCGGCCTGGAAGGACGGGCAAAGCGTGGATCTCACCGCCAAGGAATTTGACCTGATGGAGCTGCTCATGCGCAATCCTGGGCGGGTGTACAGCCGGGAGAATCTGCTCAACGTGGTGTGGGGCTACGAGTACGCCGGGGATTACCGGACGGTGGACGTCCATGTCCGCCGCCTGCGGGAAAAGCTGGAGCTGGACCCGGCAAACCCGGAGTATATCCTCACCAAGTGGGGCGTGGGCTACTATCTGAAGCATGGATAAGGAAAACAAACGACGGCGCGTGCCCTTCTGGCAGTCCCTGCGCACCCGGTTCGCGCTGACCTATCTGGTGATCCTGGCGGCGGTGGTGATCCTGCTGAACACCTATCCGGTGATGCTGTCACAGACCCTGGCCTACCAGTCCAAGCAAACCTCTTTGCAAAATCAGGCCTCGGTACTGGCCTCTGCCCTGGCCACCGGCCCGGAGGCGCTGACGGCGGAGGGGGCCACCCGGACGGTGGGTTTGCTGCTGGGCAGCCTGGGAGTCACCCGGGTAGTGGTCACCGATCCCAGCGGCGTAGTGCTGTGCGATTACCAGGAGGGGAGCCAGCGTACCGATACCGTGGGTCAGGTGGCCATGCTGTGGGAGATCGTCACCGCCCTCCGCGGAAATGATGTATTCCGCTCGGAGTATGTGGACGGAGCTCTGTGCAGCCGGGCAGCGGTGCCGGTGACTTACCGCTCCATGACTCAGGGCGCGGTCTATCTCTATGAGTACGACGGGGAGCAGGGGGCCCTGCTGTTGGGTATCCAGTCCAACCTGCGTAATATTTCCATCGTCATCTGCCTGGTGACAGTCGCAATGGGTCTGGTATTCTCCCAAGCCCTCACCCGGAGAATTGCCCGGCTGCTCCGGGGCGTTCACACGGTCCGGGAAGGGGAGTACAGCCATCGGGTCACCGTCAAGGGAGGCGACGAGCTCAGTCAGCTGGCCGATGAGTTCAACGAGCTCACCGGACGGCTTCAGACCACCGAGGAGGTGCGCCGACGGTTTGTGTCCGACGCCTCCCACGAACTCAAGACTCCTCTGGCCTCCATCCGCCTGCTCACCGATTCCATTCTCCAGGCCGACCATATGGATAGCGAGACCGCCCGGGAATTTTTAGTGGATATTGGGGATGAGGCCGAGCGGCTTACCCGTATCACGGAAAAGCTGCTCACGCTCACCCGGCTGGACACCGCCCACCCCACCCAGACCGAGCCGGTGGATGTGAAGGAGGTAGTGGAGCGAGTGGAACACATGCTCACGCCCCTGGCCGGAGCGGCGGAGGTGGAGCTGCGGCTGCGGCTCCAGCCTGGCTGCGTGGTGAAAGCCACCAAGGACGATCTGTATCAGGTGGCCTTCAATCTGATGGAAAATGCGGTCAAATATAATCTGCCCGGGGGCAAGGTGCTGGTCACCCTGTCCCGCTGGGGAGACCAGGTGGTGCTCACCGTGGAGGATACCGGCGTGGGCATCCCCCAGGAGGATCTGCCCAAGGTCTTTGACCGCTTTTACCGGGTGGACAAGGCCCGTTCCCGGGCGGCCGGCGGCACCGGCTTGGGCCTGTCCATCGTCCGGGACATGGTGCGTCAGCATGGAGGCACCGTGTCTGTCCAACCCAGAGAGCCGGAGGGGACCTGCTTTACGGTGCGGTTCCCTATCTGGACCGAGCGAGGGGAGGAAACGCCATGAGCCGAAGAGAGATGGTGGCGCTGCTGTGCGCCTCTCTGCTGCTGACCGGCGGCTGCGTCGCTCCTGGCCATACGGAGGATACGGGAGAGGAGTGGCTGGTGTACTACTCCGCCCTGTCGGATCCGGAGGGAGAGCAGGCCCTGGCAGGAGAGTACCGCACACTGCCGGACCAGGACAGCAAGATCCCCGCTCTGTTTTCCCTCATGCTGGAGCAGCCGGAGACGCCCGGCCTGACCTCCCCGCTGCCCCAGGGGCTGCGCCTGCTGGAGTGGCAGCTGGAGGAGGGACAGCTCCACCTGGATTTCTCTGAGCAGTTTTACAGCCTGTCCGGAGTGGATCTGGCCCTGGCCGATGCCTGCCTCACCCTCACCTTCTGTCAGATGGAGGAGGTCAGCGGCCTCTATGTGACGGTGGAGGGACGGGAGCTGCCCTACCGTCCCATCCAGCGCCTGTCCGCCAATGATATCCTGCTCACCGGCGGAGTGGACGAGCCGGTGGAGGTGTGGGTGGATCTGTGGTACTGGTACCGGGGGACGGACAGCCTGGCGGTGGAGCGCCGGTGCATCGTCAAGGAGCCGGAGCAGACCATGGTTCAGGCTCTGCTTACCGCCTGGGCCGAGCTGGCCGAGGAGGACGCAGCCCTGCCCGCCGGCACTCAGATCCGTTCCGTGGAGCTGTCCGGTGGAGTGTGCATCGTGGACCTCTCCTCCCAGTTTGCGCTGGGGCTGCCTCAAGACCGGCAGCAGGCCGCCCTGATGGTATATGCCATGGTGAACACTCTCTGCCAGTTGGAAGGGGTGGAATCGGTACAGCTGTACATGGAAGGCGAGCCTGCTCCCGTCCTGCGGGAGCTGCCCCTGGACCGGCCCCTGCTGCCGGATGCCACCCTGAGGGAGTAGGCCCTATTGACAAGGGTCCCAGCCGGGTGTAACATAACAAAATACTGTTCTTTATGACATTAGTGTGATAAGATACGGCCGAAGAAAGGAAGAATCAGCCCATGAGTCAGCAGCATATCGCAACCAAGTGTCTCCATGCCGGGTATACCCCTGGTAACGGAGAGCCCCGGAACATCCCTATCGTCCAGTCCACCACCTTCCGCTACGCCACCGGTGAGCTGATGGGGGCTCTCTTTGACCTGGAGGCCGCTGGATATTTCTATACCCGTCTGCAAAATCCAACCAACGATCACGTGGCAGCCAAAATCTGTGCTTTGGAGGGAGGGACCGCAGCCATGCTCACCTCTTCCGGCCAGGCGGCTTCCTTTTATGCCATTTTCAACATCGTTTCCTGTGGGGAGCATGTGGTGTGCTCCTCCTCCATCTACGGCGGTACCTTTAATCTGTTTGCCGTCACCATGAAGCGGATGGGCATCGACTTTACCTTTGTGGACCCGGACTGTTCGGATGAGGAGCTGGAGGCTGCCTTCCGTCCGGAGACCCGGGCGGTGTTCGGAGAGACCATCGCCAATCCCGCCCTTACCGTACTGGATATCGAGCGGTTTGCCAAGGCTGCCCACGCCCACGGAGTGCCTCTCATCATCGATAACACCTTTGCCACCCCGGTGAACTGCCGCCCCTTTGAATGGGGAGCCGATATCGTGACCCACTCCACCACCAAGTACATGGACGGCCATGCCAACGCTGTGGGCGGAGCCATCGTGGATTCGGGCAAATTTGACTGGAATGCCCACGCCGATAAATTCCCCGGACTGACCACTCCTGACGAGAGCTACCATGGTATCACCTACACTGAGAAATTCGGACTGGAGGGGGCTTATATTACCAAGGCTACCGCTCAGCTCATGCGGGACCTGGGCTCCATCCCCTCTCCACAGAACTGCTATTACCTGAACATCGGTTTGGAGACCCTGCCCCTGCGGATGGCCAAGCACTGTGAAAACGGACTGGCGGTGGCCGAATTCCTGAAAAACCACCCCAAGGTGGCCTGGGTGCGCTACCCCGGCCTGGAGGGAGATCCCTATTATGAGCGGGCTAAAAAGTATATGCCTGACGGTACCTGTGGCGTGGTGTCTTTTGGGGTAAAGGGCGGCCGTGAAGCTGCCTCCAAGTTCATGGCCGGCCTGGAGCTGGCCTCCATCGCCACCCATGTGGCCGACGCTAAGACCTGTACCCTCCATCCCGCCTCCACCACCCACCGGCAGATGACTGACGAGGAACTGAACGCCGCGGGGGTTTCTCCTGATCTGGTGCGGCTCAGCGTAGGTATTGAGGATATCCGGGATATCCTGGCCGACGTGGAAAAGGCGTTGGAGCAGGTGTGAGCCATGAGGATAGATCCTGTCCGTTACAGCGGCGCTCCGGTGGGGGAGCGCCGCCCCAATGAAATGGCGGTGTACGCATTTCTGGACAAACTGGCCATCCCTTATGATCGGTGTGACCACGACTATGCCAACACCATGGAGGACTGCAAGGCCATCGAGGGGGTTCTGGAGGCTCCCATCTGCAAGAACCTGTTGCTCGCCAACCGGAAGCAGACCGACTTTTATTTGCTGATGATGCCGGGAGACAAGCCCTTCAGGACCAAGGACGTCACTGGCCAGCTGGGATGTGCACGGCTGTCCTTTGCTACCCCGGAGCACATGGAGCGGCTGCTGGGGGCGGCTCCCGGTTCGGCCAGCGCCTTTGAACTGATCCACGATGGGGAGGGGAAGGTACAGCTGGTGCTGGACAAGGAGCTGCTGAGTCAGACCTGGATCAGCGGCCACCCCTGCTATTCCACCTCTACGATCCGGGTGAAGCTGGCTGATTTTCTGGAGAAATTCCTGCCGGCAGTCCATCACCAGCCGGTGGTGGTTGAGTTGCCCTGGCCGGAGACTGAATAAGGGGGGAGGGCCATGCTGGCCTATACCTATATAGAGCGGGGCAGGTTCGCCCTGTTGGAGAAGCCCAGGCCGGAGCTTCAGGACGACGGGGATGCCATCGTTCGGGTGACCCTGTCCAGCATCTGTACCAGTGACCTGCATATCAAGCATGGCTCGGTGCCCCGGGCAGTGCCTGGGATCACCGTGGGCCATGAGATGGTGGGCGTGGTGGAGAAGGCGGGGGCCGGGGTGTCCACCGTGAAGCCCGGCGATCGGGTGACGGTGAATGTGGAGACCTTCTGCGGCAAGTGCTATTTCTGTCGCCATGGTTGGGTGAACAACTGCACCCATCCCTATGGGGGTTGGGCGCTGGGCTGCCGTATCGACGGCGGCCAAGCGGAGTATGTCCGGGTTCCTATGGCCGACCAGGGCCTGGACAAAATTCCAGAGGGAGTGTCCGACCGGCAGGCCCTCTTCGTGGGGGATATCCTGGCCACCGGCTACTGGGCGGCGGACATCTCCTGGATCGGGCCAGAGGACACGGTGCTTATTCTGGGGGGTGGTCCCACCGGCCTGTGCACCCTCCAGTGCGTGCTGCTCCGGGGGCCAAGGCGAGTCATTCTGTGCGAGAAGGAACCCGGAAGGCGGGCTTTTGTGGAGGCCCATTATCCCGAAGTGCTGACGGTGGGACCGGAGGAGGCGGAAGCCTTCGTGGCGGCCCACAGCGACCACGGTGGTGCCGACGTAGTGCTGGAGGTGGCCGGGGGCGAGGATACCTTTATCCTGGCCTGGAAATGCGCCCGGCCCAATGCTGTAGTGACGGTGGTGGCCCTGTACGACAGGCCCCAGATCCTGCCCTTGCCGGACATGTACGGCAAAAATCTGACCTTCCGGACCGGCGGGGTAGACGGGTGCAACTGCGCCCGCACCCTGGAGCTCATCGCTCAGGGCAAGCTGGATACCACACCGCTCATTACCCACACTTATCCTCTCAGCCGGATCGAGGAAGCGTATGACCTCTTTGAGGGCCGGCGGAACGGAGTGATCAAGGTGGCAGTGACCGGACCATCTTGAAAACCTGGATAATGGAGAAAGGGCTTGCCGTCCGAATGCTCAGCCGGCAAGCCCTTCAGATTTATTTTACAGAGGAAGTTTAAAGCTCTCGCAAATCAAAAGGCGTGGTCTGGTATACGTAATAATTAAGCCAGTTGGTATACAGCAGCTGGCCAGCACTTCGCCAGCGGACTACCGGCACTCTGGTGGGGTCATCGTCGGGGAAGTAGTTGGCGGGAACGGAGATGTCTAGGCCTCTGTCCACATCTCGCCAGTATTCTCTGGCCAAGGTATCAGGATCATATTCCGGATGGCCCATGACGAAGAATTGCCGGCTATTCTCCGTCTTGACGGCATATACCCCGGCTACCGAAGAAGTGGAGATCAGCTCCAGGCCGGGTGTGCTGCGGATGTCCTCCTCCCACACTTCAGTATAGCGGGAGTGCGGGGCGTAAAATACGTCATCAAAACCGCGAAACAGGGGAGAGCTGGGTTTTAGGACTCGGTGCTCATAGACACCAAACAGCTTTTTGGGCAGGGAACGTTTGGAGATCCCATAATGGAAGTATAGACCCGCCTGAGCGCCCCAGCAAATATGTAAGGTAGAGTGGACATGGGTACGGCTCCACTCCATAATCTCGCAGAGCTCCGGCCAGTAGTCCACCTGGTCAAATTCCATGTTTTCCACCGGAGCGCCGGTAATGATCATGCCGTCAAACTTCCGGTCCTTGATCTGGTCAAAGGTGGTATAGAAGGACGCGAGGTGATCTTCATCTATATGCTGGGAGCGATAGCTGGCAGTGCGCAGCAGCTCCACCTCGATC